>JAGWSG010000235.1 GCA_028876335.1 Acidobacteriota bacterium | reverse complement strand
GGGAGCGCAATTCCGTGGTTTCTACATTCTTCGGCGTGAACTCTGATACCGGCGAGATGAACCCCACCCAGCCAGCGAAGCGTTGTCCGGGGAAGCTGTCAACCTCGATCCATGCGCTCATGCCCAGAGCGACTTTGCCCATCTGCGTTTCCGGTAGATAGGCTCGCACCCAAAGCGGATTATCGAGGGCCAGAGTAAAAACAGGTGTCTGCGGAGTCGCCATGTCACCCGGCTCCAAAATTCTGTTCTGAATGACGCCCTCGGCGGGAGCATAGAGTTGAGTATCCGCCAATTGCTTTTGTGCCAGAGCCAGCGCCGCCTGGTTAGCCTTGAGTGTCGCCTCCGCTGCGGCTATGTCTTCCTTGCGGGGGCCGATCACGGCCAGTTGCAGAGCTTGTTGCTTGGCAGCAAGCATCTGCTGCGTGGCGGCAAGGTCGGCGCTCTTTGCCAAAAATGAGCGCTCTGCATCATCCCGAATCTGCAGCGAAACGTATTGCTGCTTCGCCAGGGTCTGCTGGCGCCGATACAGCAACTCGGCATTCTTCATGTCGGCTTGCGCTGCAGCCACGTTGGCCTCTGCCGCATGAACATTGGCACGCGCCTGCGCAATTTCCTCGGGGCGGCTCCCCGCATGCAGCCCCGCTACAACCTGCTGCTGCGCTGCCACAAGAGCCTGACCCTGCGCAACGGCATCGGAAAAGCGTTGCTGAACTAACTGGCCAATAAGCTGCCCCGCGTGCACTACGCTGCCTTCATCCACCAGCAGCTTGTCAATTCGTTCATTGTCATTAAAGGCGACCTGCACCTGGCGAATGTCGACATTGCCATAGATTGTGACGCTGTCAGACGGCGCTACTTTCTGGTGGAGCCTGTGCCAGATAAAGAAGCCTGCGGCAACAAGGAACACAATTGCCAGTATGGAAAAGCGCTTTCTAGCCGAAATCATAAGGACCCCTCCAACTCGCGTTCCTGCTCGATGCGAGGTGCTGCCATCGAGCAGGGAGTTGATGTTCTCAATATCCAGAGGCGTCAATACCCCCGCTGCCGCCTTGAGCTGGGTTCTGGCCACCAGTTGCGTGTAGAGAGCTAGATAATAGTTGCGCTGGGCCGCCGCGTAGTTCGTCGTTGCAGTCAGCAAATCGATGATTGATCGGCTCCCGATTTCGTAGCCCTTGCGGGTGCCCGCGAGCGATACCTTCGCGGAGGTGACAGACTGTTCGGCCGCGCGATATTGGGCAACGCTGTTTTCGAGATCGAGGAACGCGGTCTGCGTATCGAGTTTGATCTGGTCCTGCGTATTTGCGACATTCTCCCGGCTTACTCGTACCAGTGCCTGGGCCTGGTGAATGCTCGCGCGCGTGTGTCCGCCCTCGAAAATTGGAATAGAAAGGTTCAGCGATGCGCCCACCTGATTGATTGCAACGGGTGGTATCAATGTTCCAGCGGCGTGTTGCCCGACTCCGCTCAGGGTAAGGGTTGGCCAGCGCGCTCGCTCCGCGTACTGAACCTGTTGCTCGGAAACATGAAGTGTTGCCTTTGCCTGGCGCAGGAGGGGCTGGTTCTTGAGCGCGGCGGCGACCCAGGCATCCGCCGTATCCGGCTGGGGGCCCACTGCTTCGAGAGTCGTTATGTCCCGCAAGGCCCCGACGGGATTGTGTGTGAGACGTGCCAACTGATTCCTAGCCACGGCAACGGCATTCATTGCTGCGATCAGATCGGCAACTGCAGCGTCCAGTTGCGCCTTCGCCTCCTGGACGGTGATGATGTCACCAGTCCCAACTTTCAAGCTGGCATTCGTCTGGTCATGAATGCTTCTGAGCAAATCAACCTGTTGCCGCGCTACGCGTTCGTTAGCCTGCGCCTGCAATACGACGAAATAAGCTTGCGTAACCTCCAGCGCAACGACCTGTTGCGCATAGGCCAGGGCTGCCTCACTGGCCTGAATCCTGCTGTCTGCCTGCTTTAGAACAACGAGGCTTTGGCCATTGAAGAGAGCCTCAGTGAGGCTGGCGCTGAAGACATCGGAGTGATAAGCGGTGGAGATGGTCTGGGCACCGAACCCTGTTACGCGTCCCGTGTTCATGCCTCCACTGGCAAATGCGTTGAGATGAGGCAGGAGTGCCGAGCGCGCCAGTGGTTTGCCAGCCAGCTCCGCGTCCAGCTGCGCGCGGGCCTGCGCAATCATTGGTGAGGTATTTGCAGCCTGCTCATACGCCGTTGCCAGATCCTCCACGGGCGTCTGCGCCCAGGCCTGCGGTGTCGTGGCCAGTAAGTTCATCAGCAACGCCGCGGAGAACAAACAATCCCTTACAAGGTTCTTAACTTTCATTGCTCACCTCGAACGTTCTTTCAAAACTTGGTTCGCGCAGGTGAAGAAGTTAGACACGCACGGTGTGATCAGTCGGTAATACACGGTTGTTCCCTGGCGGCGATCTGCAACAATCCCATGTGCGCGTAACAAAGCCAAGTGTTTCGAGACAGTCGATAGATCCATGCCGACGAGTTCCCGGAGGTCTCCAACCGAACACTCGCCACGGCTTAGCCGGTCTACAATCAGCAAACGCGACTCGTGGGCAAGCGCCTTCAGCAACCTTGCCTGTTTCACAAACGCGTTTCGCTTCTCCGGTGCCACATCATTTCCTTTTTGGCCAATCTGCCATGTATTCGCCACTGCAATCAGTGTCGGTAATCACGTCCGCTGATTTTGAAGTTCGCTCGCAATCTTCGGGAAGGGGAAACGGAGACCACTGGCCAGCTACTCCTCATGCGACTCAAAGTCCATGTATCTCATGAGACGTTGCCATGCCATTAAGCTCTGTCTAGGCGTCTACGCTCGACTTAGAGGTCACCTTTGGCGCTCTACAGAGGAATAGATCCTCAACCGTCAGCTAAGGTTCGACGAAGCTCCGATCTGGGATTTAAGACGTTGAGAAGAGGGCAGTGCACTCATTGAGAATGGGTTTCGCGTGAGAATCTCGATAGGAATCGCTAAACGGTTTTCACGTCACTAAACCCCAACATCCGTCACACTCATCCGTTCAGTCCACGACCGGGTTTCCAGAAGCGGGTTTGGGCCGGTCCCCAAGGATCTAGCCAAAGGGTTATCGCCAGCGAAGAACCTCGCCAAATTCTTCCCCAAATTTTGCGCCACGAGTGCTCCGAAAGTGACCTCGAATTCCTTCGTACTCCGTTGAAGACATACGCACTCCAGCTATCACAACTGCTCTGCTAACCGAAGGGTTGTAGTTTCGAGTCATAACTGATGAGTCAAATATTCTAAAAATGAATGATTTATGTAGATGACCGTTTCGATTGTCTTCGAAGCTTGGTCCAAACTACGACATTGTAACTCAGATGCTCGGATCACAACTTCTTTTGAAGAAGAAGTAGAGAAGAATCTGGTTCGGCTCGAATTAGCTTTTTGCCCGAAGGGGTATCAATACTGGGCGCATCACCTTTTCAATAAGCCATCCGCACCCATGTTCATTCAGGCTTGTGTTTATCATTTGGACCTGGGTTGATTCGGTTTACGCCCCATTTATTGAATGAGTACACATCCCATTCTTGGCCGGGGAAATTCTACGACGCAATCTTCACTGGATTGACGGATTGTAATTCCAAGATCCTTGGGATAAAGAATCTCGACAGGCTCTTTAATCTGCAAGCGCACTTCCGCATCCCCATCGATTCGCCAGACTGCGATGAAGGAGCGCTTCGGCGATTGAATGCCGAGAGCGATTGGGTTGATGGAATTAGTGACATCGGGCATCCCGAATGGATAGAACGGAACGGAGTCGGGGATGTGTTCGCGGATGACCTCCTTATAGACGCGAATGCCTTCTTTCACCTGAGCCGCCGCAGACGCATCAAGTTGGGCCAGATGCCCGCTTTGATGAATGCGCATGAGCATCGCCGTAACCATGTTGAAGCTGGCCTGGTCGGCGTCGGCACCCTGCCTGGGATAGGACCAGATTGCGAGCTGCGATGGAGCAACACCTGCGGTTGAGCCCGTGGCGATTGCCGGTAGTCGGAGATATTCTTCCTGATCCGTGCATGATTGGATTTGAGTATGCGAGAGCATGCCGTAGTCCATGCGTCCGCCACCGCTCCCACAGTTTTCAATTACAAGCTCCGGATAACGATCAAGAAGACGATCAAGCCAGTTAAGAACTGCGCGGTTATGTTCGAGTAGTCCCTGGCCCAGACTGTCGGCATTCTGCGCAGTGCCTTCTAGCGTATCGGTGTTGTAGTCCATCTTGATGTAGCCGATGCCATAATCCTTTACCAGCCGCTCGAAAACGCCATCGAGATAGCTGCGCACTTCAGAATTGCGAAAGTCGAGGAGTAGGCGTGAGTTCTTAATGACTCGTCTGCCATGCCTCATGAAGAACCAACTGTCAGGCTTTTGAGCCAACACAGAACGCTTACCTGCCACTTCGGGCTCGAGCCAAAGGCCGGGAACCATTCCTCTCTCGCGAATACGATCAAGTACGAAGCGGATGCCGCGTGGCCACCGCGTCTTTGAAGGCTGCCAGGCCCCGACGGTCGACGACCAATCTTCGTTGCGCTCTGCGTACCAGCCGGCATCAATCACAAAGTACTCGCAGCCCACTGCAGCGGCTGCATCGATGAGGGGAAGCTCCTTTTCTTCTGTCGGATCACCCCAAAGGCAGTTCATGTAGTCATTAAAGATGACGGGACAGGTTAGTTGCTGTGCTGGGCTCTTCCGCACACAAATCTGCTGTCGGTATTTCGTCAGCGCCTGCACGGCTTCCTGGAATCCGCCACGGACGCAGCCGATTGCGACAGGCACGGTCCGGTAGGTCTTGCCAGGTTCCAGATTTTTCCAGGCCTGGGAGTGGAGTTGATCCGGACCACCAAGATATGCGTAAACGTCAGAAGCACGAATGCCTCTTGCCGCAAGGTTGGAGACTTCCCAGTACCATGAGCCGTTGTGCTCGATTTGCCAAAACCACGCAACGCCGAGTTTGTTGTTCTCTACGACTCCCATGGGAAGATACTTTTCTGTGGACCAACTTCCGACGCTCCCTGCTGATGCCTGAGACCAGCTAGTGCGCCCGTTTTCCACGAAGCCAAGCTCGGATGGCCGAAAGCTGTGCCACTGGCCTTCCGCCATCCAACTGTTGTACGCAAGCCAGATTTTCAGTTCACCATCGTAGTGGACTGGATCGGCGAGGCCGTGGAGCATGGCCGAACTGAGGTAGTCGATTCCGACAGGCTCCGCACCGATGTTTGTTATCTCCACATGCCGCCGAACTAGGGGCAGGCCTTCGAACGCTTGATAGTGAGATTGGAGATTCAGATGCAGATCGGCGTCGGTGTGTTTAAGAATCAGAGTCTTCCCTTGTTTGTTTCTCTGATCATTTTTTGTGACGAATTTCATGCGTTCGCCGGGAGATCCGGCAGACTGCTTCATTCCTGAATCGGGGGAATCCTCGCCGCTGCAGAGAAGTGCCGTCTCTACTCCCGCCCTCTGCTGCAACTCTGGAGAAGCATCGACGCCGACTGGGAGTATCAGATGCTGTCTGAGCCGCCCTTCAACGACGGAAAACTGAAATTGCAGTTCACTGGTATTCCATGAAAATGCTTCAGCGGACTCCGGCTCGGTGCCATTGCCAGATGCAGAGTTCGATACCAATGCGCCGATGCCTGCGACGCCCGATGAAATGAGGAATGTGCGACGATTCATGTATTCATCCAAATAGAAACAGTCTTCGATAGCCGCTTCTCAGGACAAACTCAGCTTGAGAGCAGCCGCGTAGTCCGATGCGGGGCGATAGTTTTTGGGCAATTCAATGCGAAGAGCGTCTGCCTGCTGCTTCCACTCAACTCGCGCGCCAGTGCCCAGTAAATCTACGCGGGCGATTTTGCCGGGACTGGTTGAAGTTGACAGCCCAAGCGAATGTACGAAGATCGGCTCTGTTGGCCAACCGAGCACGATGGCGTAGATAACACTGTTCGCTTTGTTCCGTGTGAACCGGATGTCCTTTCCGCTTAGCTTGTTCACGCTCTGGCCCTGAAATGCACCGGCTTTGACCACGTTCGGGCCTTCACTGGAGATTTTCCACGGCCGCGTTGCATAAATAGCCTCGCCGTTGATCTCCATCCACGAAGTAATACCATCGAGAACTGCCACCTCTTTGCTGTCGATGGTGCCGTCGGGTCTGCCTGGCACCTTGAGAATGAATGTGCCGTTTTTGCTTACGGTATCAATGAGCCAGTGAATCGCGTCGCGCGGATGCAGATAGCCGCCGTATTCGCCCGACTTTTCGTAGAGATAGCGGAGATAGTGCCAGGCACCGATGCAGGTTTCTGACTGCCACGGATGTCGCATGATATCGGCGGTTAATCCTCGTTCATAGTCCGCGACGACCGCTTTGACGAGCCGCTCCGGAACATCTTTGACATTGAGGACTGCGTCCATCTTGCCGCCGTTCTTTTTCAGGCTGTTGTTGTAGAAGTACGCGCCTATGTTCATTCCAGCCCATCCGAGCGGAAGGAGCGAATCGTCAAAGTACAACAGATCGGGATCGTGTTGATCGATCAAATCACGAGTTCTGTCGTAGAAATTCTTCACGTAAGAGATGTCTGGCAACGCGTCACCGGGATGCTTCACGCAGTAGAGACGCTGCGGATCGAGTCCCTGCCACCACTGCCCCTTGCCTTGGGCTTCAGTGAGAGCGCCATCGTAGGGAACGCCAGCGTAGGGTCCTGATGAGTCTGCGCCGTGAGAGGGTTGGAACCACCACCAATTGCGTGCCTGATGTACAGTTACGCCGAAACGTAACCCCTGTTTGCGGGCCGCAGCAGCCCATGTGCCGACTACGTCTCTGTGCGGACCGATGGCTGCTGCATTCCACGGTTGGTGCTTTGAATCCCATGCGTCGAATCCGTCATGATGATTGGCGAGCGCCACGAATATTTTCGCTCCAGCCTTTTTGTAGCGGGTAATTAACTCGTCCGGGTCCCAATTCAACAAAGTCCACTGTGAGCAAAGTTCCTTGTATCCGAAGCGCGACGCCGGTCCGTAATGGTTGAGGTGATATTTGTACTGCCGCTGCCCCTCGACGTAGATATTGCGGGCGTACCAGTCTCCGTCTTCCGCTACGCACTGCGGACTCCAGTGAGCCCAGATTCCGAACTTGGCATCGCGATACCACTCAGGGGCCTCGTATGCGAGAAGTGAATCCCATGTGGGTTTGAAAGGGCCCTCTCCAGCGAGATTCGGAATAGGAGAATTCACTGGCACGTCGTCCCACATGCCTCCGGCAATTTGCAAAGGCGCGGGACTGTAATTCCAGGCCGGCTGTTGCCAGTTGGATTCGTCCAGTTTGGTTTTGACGATCTTTCCGTCGCTCACCTTGTAGAAGATTCTCTTTTCCGGTGGGAGCGCACAGAAGTCAGCGTAATCCTGGGTGTATTGATTCAATCCCGAAGGTAGGCCGGTTTGATCGAAGGATGTGCTGCGAGCATACGATGGCAATGCAGTCGACGCTGCCGTCAACGCTAGGGATTTGCAGAATTGTCTTCTTCGCATAGACTCCTTCGCTCTTCGTCACCCGATTGGGCGAGAGTTGGCGAGCAATGTAAACGGACACATTGCCGCTGGGTAATAAGGCTCAGATTTGCTATCGAGTCTTCGCCGCTGTTTGAAACAGCCTCGGTGTAAAGTCTTTCAGGTCGCGCCGCCATGTTTGCCACTCGTGATTTGTGCCGGGTGACTCGTAGAAGACATGCTTAACACCAGCTTCGTCCAGTGATGTATGCAGACTCTCTAACCCGGACTTCATGCGCTCAGGCTCATCCGTGCCTACGCCGATCCACAGCAGATGTACGCGCTTTGCGAATGCCGACGGGTCGGCCATAGCTCCGTTGTACGCGGTCTTCACGTCGAATTTGCCGCCCATGAGAAAGGGATTGCCCGCGCCGCTGAAGCCGCCGATGTACGAGAAGAGGTCAAGGTGATTGAACGTCGTTTGAAATGTTTCCATGCCACCCATGGAGAGTCCAGCCATGGCGCGGTGATCGCGATCGGGCAGTGTGCGAAAAGTTTTGTCGATAAAGGGAATCAGGGCCTGGGTCATGTCGTCTTCGAAGGCGCCCATCCTCTCCTGCATCACTTTGATGAACTCAGGACCAAGAAACGGTTTGCCGGTGAGGTCGGGCATGACGTAACCGACTCGTGTGGCATAGCCATTCGCCATGACGACGATCATCGGTTTGGTACTACCGCTCGCGATCAAGTTGTCTAGGATGAAATTTGCCTTGCCCTGGCGAATCCAGCCAGTCTCATCTTCTCCTCCGCCGTGCTGCAAATAGAGGACTGGATAGCGTGTTTTCGACGTGTCGTAATTGGGCGGTAGATACACAAAGGCATCGCGCCAAGTGCCGGTCACGCTCGAGTGATACCAGACCTGGCGCACCTGCCCGTGCGGCACATCTTTAGGCAGATAGTAATCGACGCCCACTTCAGGGACTTCAACGGCGCTTGCCCATTTGCTACCGCCGAAATAAGCGGTGCTCGCCGGGTCACTTACTTCGGCGCCGTCGACATTGAGGGTGTAGTAATGAAGACCGGGCGCCATCGGCCTGGTAGTGAAGGTCCAGAAGCCATCAGGTTGCTTTTCCATGGCGGACTTCTCGCCGCTCCAGAAATTAACCTTCACATTTTTGGCGTCGGGCGCTTTAAAGCGAATCCTGACCCGCGAGTTGCTGTCGACCTGGGGATACTGCGCATCCAAAACGTTTGAAGTCGCAGGTTTGAAATCACCTGACTCCTGCGCAAAACACAAGCTCGACGCGAGCAGCAGAACAATTGCAGCCAATTTCATTACTTGCCTCCCTCGAAGCTATACCTCATTTCAACGCCGGCTGGAACCCAATTGACGTTGCCGTCTTCGGGCATGGGAATAGTAATCTAACGCCCTCAAATGGATAAAGCGATTTATTCGGGTTGCTCGCCGGGGTAGGTTCCCGGTATATTTCGATGGTCCGGAAACAGATGATCAAAGAAGGCGCACAAATGAGGCACTCAAGAATCCTTCTGCTCGCCGTTGCTTTCTTCAGCATCGTGGGAATTGCTGAAGCCCAGGCATCCGACTCCTGCGCCGACCTCACTGGTCTGAAACTCAGTAACGTCGAATTCACAAAAGCCAAGATGGTTCCCGCGGGCACCACGATTCCAGCGCCATATCCTGGCGGTTCCTCCATCGGCCCACTTCCCGCACATTGCCGTGTCGACGGTGTTATTAACCGCCGCAAAGGAGTTGACGGCCAGGAGTTTGGGATCGGTTTTGCGGTAGCTCTGCCTCTGTCCAATGCATGGAACGGTGACTTCATGATGCAAGGCGGCGGAGGAGGCAACGGAATTATCACCTACCCTACTGGTGCTAATTTTGCAGGCGACAAACCGGGGCTAGCTCGTGGTTTCGCTGTTGCCAGCACCGACACGGGGCACAAAGCCAAAACCGGGGCGTTCGACTTCAGCTTCATGCGCGATCAGCAGGCCTATCTCGATTTCGCCTTCCTCTCCAACGCTGAGGTTGCTGGAGTAGCCAAGCAGATTATTGCCCGCTATTACGCTAAACCCGCGGAGTACTCCTATTTTGTTGGCTGCTCCACTGGCGGTCGCGAAGGAATGATCCTCTCGCAGCGCTATCCAACTGCATTCAATGGCATTGTCTCGGGAGATCCCGCGATGCGCACGGGGCTCTCCAATCTTGCTATCGCTCAGTGGATCCCGGTGGCTTACAACCGGGCCGCTCCCAAGGATGCCTCAGGGAAACCGGAGATTGACAAGTTCCTCACCGACGATGATCGCAAGCTTTTCATGGACGAATTGATGAAGCAGTGCGATGCGAAGGATGGAGTGGCTGACGGTATGATCTCCGACCCGCTTGCCTGCAACTTTGATCCATCAGCACTGGCCTGCAAAGCCGGCCAGAACGAAAACTGTATTGCCCCGGAAAAGATAGCCGCAATTAAGAATGCCTTCGCAGGCCCAAAGAATGCCTACGGGACGCAGATCTATCCCGGGTTCCTTTATGACGCGGGTATCACCATGAAAGGCCCTGTGCCCGGTCTACTCGCACTAGGGAAGATTGGTCTCTTTGGACCATACACCACCGCCACTCAACTCGATGTCGATAAAGCGGCGATGCACGCATCGGATCCACTCGTCGAGCCTGCGTCCACGAATCTGTCAACCTTCTCAGGAGACGGTGGCAAACTCATCTTCTTCCACGGCGACAGCGATCCGTGGTTCTCTCCTCTCGACACGCTCCGGTATTACAAGTCACTCGCAGAAACTAACGGTGGCGCCGATAAAGTCGCTGAATGGAGCCGCATCTTCCTCGTCCCTGGAATGGCGCATTGTGGCGGAGGCCCGTCTCTCGATCACTTCGACATGCTCACCGCGATTGTGAACTGGGTCGAGAAGGGCAGGGCACCCGATTCCGTTGTTGCCACGGGCAAAGCGTTCCCCGGACGGAGCCGCCCGCTTTGCGCTTATCCGAAACATGCCCAATATGCCGGAAGTGGCGACACCCAGGTTGCCCGCAACTTCCGATGTCAATGATCCAAGGCCCTTGCGAGAGCATCGCCTAGAAATCGTCAGTATGGAGACTTTGTATGAAACGGTCCGCATTCCGAATAATTGAGTACCTCGTTGTATGTGCAGGAGTGCTCAGCCTTGTCGTGTCGTTGCCAAATGCATCTGCTCAGGGTTCAGAAAATCTCCCTTACATGAATCCGAAGCTTTCTCCTGAGCAACGCGCTACCGACCTGGTACGTCGCATGACGCTGGCAGAGAAAGCTTCCGAGATGCAGAACAACTCAGCCGCGGTGCCGAGGCTCAAGATTCCCAAGTACCAGTGGTGGAGCGAAGCACTGCATGGAGTGATCAATGAGGGTGTTACGGAATATCCAGAGCCGATTGGGTTGGCCGCGACGTTTGACGCACCTGGAATTCACACGATGGCGGGTCAGATCGGGATTGAGGGACGCATCAAGCACGTCCAAAACCAGCGCGAAGGACATACCGGCATCATGGGAGGCCTTGAT
>JAGWSG010000234.1 GCA_028876335.1 Acidobacteriota bacterium | reverse complement strand
TCATATGACTGGAACGCTCCACCGATGCTGACGAAGCAGAAGTATGTCTTGAGCATTCGATCGATTCTCGATCCTGTGTCGTTTGCGAGTGTGGCTGCAGTGGCCGGCGCAGAACAGTACAAGAATGTTTTTCCTGACTACGGCAGTGGATGGTCAGGGTATGGAAAGCGCTACGGAGCGGCGATGGCGAATCACGTTGCCGGAGACCTGCTGGGCAAGGCAGTTTATCCAAGCCTCTTTCATGAGGACCCACGCTACTTTTACAAAGGCAAGGGCAGCATCCGCTCTCGTGCGATGTATGCAATGGAAGCCGCGGTGATTGCGCGCGGAGACGATGGCAAATGGAAACCCAACTACGCAAATGTGCTTGGCAACTTCTCCGCAGGAGCGCTGTCGAATTTGTACTATCCGGCGGCGGATCGGGGACTTTCGCTGACGCTCTTAAACGGCCTGGCGGAAACAGGTGCAGATGCGGCGTCAAACCTTGTGCGGGAATTCGTGTTAAAGAGATTTACAAGTCACGCGGGGAGAGGTTCGCACTGAATTTGCCTTTATAACCATACATAGACTTGCATATAAGAGTGACCGCGGCGAGACGATCGCCGCGGTTTCTCTTTCCACCCTGGTACATCTTGGTAGAACGCTTCGCACCCTAAAGCTGTACCGCTTGAGCCGTGAGCATGGCTTTGATGGACTTGAGCGCGTCGAGTGCGGACTGCGGCGCGGGTGCATCAATCTGCACCACGGCCAGAGCCTTAGCCGGTGCGTCGGCAGTCGCCTTCCCTTCTCTTTCGCGACCCAGCGCAAAGTTGGCGATGTTGACGCCCTGCTCGCCGAGCGTGGTGCCAATTTTGCCAATTACGCCGGGCACGTCGAGATTGCGGCAGACGAGAAGATTGCCTTCGAGCGGCGCTTCAATGTCAATCCCGTCGAACGCGAGCAGGCGCGGCTGCTCGCCATGAATGACGGTTGCGGTTGCGTGCGATGAACCTTCTGCGGTGAGGAGTTCCACTGCAACCGTCGTGGATGCACCACCACGCTGGGTGCGCTCCTTCTTCTCTTCGTGCACACGGATGCCGCGCTCCTGCGCAATGGCCGCCGCGTTGATGCGGTTGACCGCTTCAGAGCCCTGCAACAGTCCAGCGATAAACGCATTGCGCACGAGATCGGTTTTGGCTTCGGCGAGTCTTCCGCTATAGCGCAGATTGATGGACTCAACACCACCCTTGCCGGTTTGCGCGAGGAAGGAGCCGAGGCGACCTGCGAGATCGATATAGGGTGCGAGGATGACATACTCCTCATGCGAGAGTGACGGCAGGTTCACCGCATTCTGCACAACGCCGAGCTTAAGGTACTCGCGCACCTGCATGGCAATCTGCACGCCAACGGCTTCCTGAGCTTCTCCCGTGGACCCAGCGATGTGCGGCGTGAGGATGACGTTGTCGAGGCCGAAGAAAGGTGAATCCCTGGGCGGCTCTGCGGTGAAGACATCGAGCGCGGCGCCGCCAACGTGGCCAGACTTGAGAGCGGCGGCGAGAGCTGCTTCTTCCACCAGTTCGCCGCGGGCGCAGTTGATGATGCGCACCCCCTTCTTCATGGTGGCCAAGGTCTTTTCATTAATAATGCCGGCGGTTTGCGGCGTGAGACCGACGTGCAGGGTGAGGTAGTCGGACTTGGCCAAGAGCTCTTCGACCGAAACGAGGTTGATGCCGTTCTCGCGCGCGACAGCAGCAGAAACAAATGGGTCGGAGCCGATTAACTCCATGCCAAAGCCACGTGCGCGACGGGCGACTTCAAGACCGATGCGACCGAGGCCGAGGATGCCGAGCGTCTTGCCACGCAACTCTGAACCCTGCAGCGATTTCTTTTCCCACTTGCCGGCGTGCATGGTGGCGTTGGCCGTGGGCACCTTGCGGGCAAGGCCGAGCATGAGGCCGATGGTGAGTTCGGCAACGGCAACAGCGTTTGCTCCGGGCGTGTTCATCACGACGATGCCGTGACGCGTGGCGGCTTCCGCGTCGATATTGTCGACGCCTACACCGGCGCGGCCAATAACGCGGAGCTTCGGCGCGTGCGCGAGCAGAGCTTCATCCACCTGCACGGCGGAGCGGACCACGAGCGCGTCTGCATCGGCAAGTGCTGCGGGCAGGCCGTCGGGGAGCTTGTCATGCGTGAGAACTTCCCAGCCGGGCTCAGCGGCAAAAACGGCAAGTGTTGCGGGTGAGACTTTTTCAGCAAGGACGATCTTCATGGCTTCTCCCTGGGGCTGCTCGGCGGATTGGTAGTCGTCAAAGCGGATGTTGTTTTGTTCGCAGAACAGATCAAACATGCGCAGCACGGCGGCGTGTGGTTTTCCCTCGCCCTTTTCGTACTTGGTGAGCGAGTTGGGATGCACGCCGAGCTTCTCGGCCATCTGGTACTGGAAGAGATCGAGCTGCTTGCGAGCGATGACGAGTTTTTCGGCAAAGGTTAACTCTGGCATGGCGATTTCTGTCCCGTGTGCACTACTTCACTGCGGCTTCTGCGTAGACCTTTTGCGCGGCGGCGACGGCGGAGCCGAACACGACAGGCAGGCCGAGGGTGTCTTTCGCGATGTGCTCCATGGCGCCGAGCAGAGCGACGGTGTCGAGATAGTCAAAGAAGCCGAGGTGCGCGACGCGGAAGATTTTGCCCTGCATCTCTCCCTGTCCATTGGCGGTGACCAGCGCAAACTTTGACTTGAGAGTTTTGACCACGGTGCCGGAGTCCATACCTTCCGGCACGGCGACAGCAGTGGCTGCGGCGCCGGGCGCAGTCGGCGCAAAGAGTTTGAAGCCAAGAGTGGTGAGACCGGCGCGTGTAGCAGCGGCGTTGAGTTGCGCGTTGTCGATGAGCGCGATGCGGCCCTTCTCGAGATCGCCTCCGGCCTGACCGGCAATGTAATCGAGTGCGGCACCGAGTCCTGCAACGAGCGCAACGGCGGGCGTGTAGGCGCTCTCACCCTTGACGGCGTTCTTGCGCTCCTTGCGGAGATCGAAGTAGTAGCGAGGATTCTTGCTTGTCTCCATTGCGGCCCAGGCCTTGTCACTCACGGAGAGATAGGCGAGGCCGGGAGGAATCATGACCGCCTTCTGTGAGCCGCCGATGAGGATGTCGATACCCCAGGCGTCCACGTCAAAATGCGTGGTGCCGAGGCCGGTGATGCCGTCCACAACGAGCAACGTTTTGGGCGAGACTTCGTAAATCAGCTCGGCAATCGCCTTAATGTCATGGCGAACGGTGGTAGAGGTTTCTGTTGCCTGGACGAAGAGGGCTTTATGTTCCGGTTTGAGTGCAGCGCGGACCTGTGCGAGGTCGAAGGTTTCGCCGTAAGGCGCGGTCACCACGTCCACTTCGCAGCCAAAGGCTTTGGCAAGCGCTACCCAGCGCTCACCGAACTTTCCAGCTGTCAGGACGAGGACCTTGTCGCCGGGCGAGGTGAGGTTGGAGACAGAAGCCTCCATGGCGCCCGTTCCGGAGCTCGAAAAAAGTAGCACGTCATTCTGCGTTCCGACAAAAACCTTGAGCTGCGCAAGAACCTTGGAATAAAGCGCGCGAAACTCGGGGGTGCGGTGGTGCATATCGGCCGCGGCCATTGCGAACTGGGCGGCGGGAAGCAGTGGGGTCGGTCCGGGGGTGTAGAGGCGCGTTTTGCGGAACATGATTTCCTCGATTTCTAGTGGCTTTGGACGGAAAGTCTTGAGTGCACGAGCTTAAGGCCCGGTCAGGAACAATGCGCAATCACAGAATACACATTTATGTGATTTTTGTGAATTACTATAAGGCAAGAAAAATCCGCCGACTTGTGGAAATCGGCGGATACATAAATGAAGATAAATCACTTATGGGTTAACGGCGGCCTCCTCCACCAACATGGGACCCGCCACCTGCCATACCTCCATGGAAACCGCCCCCGCCCATGACGCCGTGAAAGCCGCCAAAGCCGCCCCCGGAAAAGGCATGGACTGAGCCGCGGCCGCCAAAGCCTGAATGGACCTGACCGCCTCCATATAGCGGACGAACGCCGGGTCGCGGGCTTACTGGGGTGTGGCCTTCGATGAAGCGATGGCGCCCTCCATAGACTCGCCCCCCGTACCAACCTCCGCCGTACACGGGGTATGCACCGTACCAGTTGTTCCAACCAAACGGGTAATAGCCAAATCCGAATGGGCTATAGAACGGGTTCAGGCCGATGTAGGTGTAGTCCCAGGCGAATGGATCCCAGTACCAGCCGGGGACAAAGCCGGCGCTGGCGGCGTAGTAAGGGGCCATCTGGTTGTTGTCCTGGGCGAGATATTCAGAGCGCAGACTGCTCCAGTTGTAGAACTGCCCTTCTGCGTCGCGCACGTTAAAGCCTACGGGCTTTTCTTTGGCGAGTGTCCGGCCGTCTACCTGTTCTTCCAGCGTGAACATGTGGTGGCCTTTCACGGTTCTGTACTTGCCGTCGCCAATCTGGACGGCGGCTTTTCCGTCAAAAACCATCACGGCGGGCTGGTTTGTGGTGAACTCATACAAACCGGCCTTCACCAGTTCGGTGTAGACACCGTTGTCGCCGATAACGATGTCGTTCTGCGGGAAAAGTTGATCGACCTCAATAGCGATGCGCCCGCTCTCCACATTCACCTGTGTGCGGGTAAGGTCGGGTGAGACCATATTGACGCGTGTGTCGTGGTCAAGGCGGAGGAAGATGCCAGGGGTGAGAAGAACTTCCGCGCGGCCGTTGCCGGTGGAAAGAGCGTCCCCGGCCTGAAGCGAAGAGACGCCGACCTGACGGTTGCTTATGGACGCGCCATTCAACGTAACAGCGCCTTCAACATAGTTGAGCGCACCGGGGACCGGAGGCTGCATGTTGTAAGGCTGCTGCTGTTGTGCGCCACACGAGGGGACAGAGAGAAGGCCAAGCGCGACGATCGATGTAATCAGCAATGCGGGTTTCATCGTTTACAACTCCTAGCTATAGAAATGCGAATGGCGGCAACAGGTTGCGGGGAAAATGAGAGCCTGAAAATGAGGGATTGCATGAGACAAAAATTGCCTGGGCACAATCAGGCAACCTTTGAATGGAAAGCAATTGGTGAGCAGGTGAGAGGCGCGTTGATGCAGAGAAATTCTGTAGAATCGACAAGGAAACGAGGAAAACAATGATTGACCCCGGCGCGCTGGCTGCGCAGATTACCAAACTCACTGTTGAATCAATGAAAGCGAAAAATGCCGAGCGCACAGGAACTTTGCGGCTGATCAAGACGGCGCTGATGAACAAGGCCGTGGAGAAGAACGCCCCGCTCACGCCGGCCGAGGAGCAGGCAACACTGGCGACGATGATCAAGCAGCGTCGCGACTCGATTGAGCACTTTTCGAAAGCCGGCAGAACCGAGCTTGCTGCCAAGGAAGAGGCTGAGATTGTGGTCATTGAGGAATTTCTGCCCAAGGCGCTGGATGAAGCCGGGCTGAAGGCTCTGGTGGCCGAGACGATTGCCGAGCTGACGGCAGCCAATGGCGCGAAGCCCGATCCGAAGGCGATGGGTCAGGTGATCAAGGCCGTGCAAGCCAAGATTGCTGCACAGGGCGTGCGCGCGGAGGGCCGACTGGTAAGTGAGGCTGTGAAGGCAGCACTGGCAGGTTAGTCAAAATCGAAAATCGAGTCAGTGCACGATCGAAAGTAAGACTCTTATTCCCCTTTTTCGGAGCGTGCATGAAGCGGAATGGAAACTTCGCTTTTCTCCTTGCGGCAATTCTCATTGCTCTCGGGGCAACGTGCGCCGCGCATGCGCAAGGTCCACCATTCCAGACCGACGATCCGGTACCGGTGGATTACGGACATTACGAGTTCTACATTTTTGGCGCAATGGACGGAACTCCGGTGGAAGTAGACTCGGCCGGGCCTGCCTTTGAGGCCAACTGGGGAGCCATTCCGCGCGTGCAGTTGCACGCGGTGCTGCCATGGGGCACAGTCAATCCGCTGAACCACCCCGTATATGCGCCCAGCGGGCAGGGCCCGAGCGCCTTTGGCCTGACGGATATGGAACTGGGAGCGAAGGTGGCGTGGATTAAAGAGTCAAAACACTTTCCCCAGATTGGCAGCTTCACCATGTTTGAGATGCCAACGGGAAACTACGACAAAGGCCTCGGCGTGGGGAAGGTTTGGTACAAGCTACCGGTGTGGGCACAGAAAAACATTGGCCACTGGACGCTGGACGGCGGTGCCGGCTACCAGGTTGTCCCGCAGAAGGACTTTCACAACTTTCCTTATGGTGGCTTTCTGCTGAAGTACGGCTTTGGCGAGCGGCTTGAACTGGGAGGCGAGATTTTTGCACATGGAGCGGAAGGTCCTGCTCCCGCCCAGATAGAGAAGTCCACGATGGTGGACATCGGCGGCTACTACCATTTCAAGTCGCATCCTGGGATGCAGTATCTGTTTGCCTATGGGCACTCCGTGGCCGGGCAGACGGAGAACTATGCCTATACGGGCCTCTACTGGACGTGGGGTAAAGACAAAGGCAAGCCTGCTGACAAATAACCGCGAACCAATGGCCTGATGCGCCGGGCAGGAAGCCGGGCCCGTTCTGCGCAACTGCTATGATTCCTTCCATCCTGAAGGAGGCTACATTGCAACGGACAGGATCTTCAAACCGCGGATTCACTGCACTCAGCTCTGCCATTTTTTCGTTATTGGCCAGCCTGATTCTGGCGGGGCCGTCATGTGCACTGCCTGCGCAAACTATACATGCCTTCTTTAAGGTGGAGGCCGGGCAAAGTGTCGGTGCGCCCATCAGCGGACGCCTTTTGGTCTTTATGAAAGAGGGCGTGGGCGACAAGGAAGTTGCCCTGAGCGAATTTCACCCTGGTGATGTTGCCGTGGCGGCAATGGAGATCCACGACCTGAAGCCAGGCGCCACGGTTGAATTCGACGCGGACCAAACTGCATATCCCAAGCCGTTCGACACAATGCCCAGGGGGACCTACGAAGTGCAAGCCGTGCTGGACGTGGACCACACCTACAACTACAGCGAGCGCGGACCGGAGGACTGGATCAGCAACGTTGTTCCGCTCAGCGCGTGGACGCCGGGATCTACCGAGCCGGTGCTCGTGCTCGATCATCACCCGGAGCCGGATGCGCGCCGCACGGAGATGATTGCAAAGGCAAAAGCGGAAGCAACGCACGATGTGGCGCGGCTGGAGGAGTTTGAGAGTCCAGTGCTGACGAAGTTCTGGGGCAAGCCAACGTATGTGAAGGCGTGGGTGATTCTGCCGCCGGGCTATTCAGACGACGCGAAGAAGACCTGGCCAACGGCGTACTGGACGCACGGGTTCGGCGGAAACCTGGACTATGCGCTTGTGGAAGGCGAGATGCTCCACAAACGCATGGCAGAAGCAAAGATGCCACCCATGTTCTGGGTGATGCTTGATGAATCACTACCGGAAGGCACGCATGAGTTTGCTGACAGCGTGAATGATGGACCGTGGGGCACGGCGCTGACTACGGAGTTTATTCCCTATCTTGAGCGGAAGTACCGCATGGACGCGCGGCGCGACAGCCGTTTACTGAACGGACACTCGAGCGGCGGTTGGGCAACGTTGCAGCTTGAGGTGAATTACCCCAAAGTATTCGGCGGCACGTGGTCCACATCGCCTGACCCGAGCGACTTCCATGACTTTACCGGGCCGGATTTATACGAGGCGCGCGCCAACATGTACCTCAAGCCGGACGGCACTCCGTGGCCCATATTTCGCGATCACGGCAAGGTAATTGCCACCATGGAGCAGTTCGCAAAAATGGAGGCAGTGCTTGGCCCATACGGCGGGCAGCTTGCATCCTTCGATTGGGTCTTCTCTCCCAGGGGACCAAGCGGCGCGCCGGAGCCGATGTTCGATCGCGTGACGGGCGATGTGGATTCTGCTGTGGTGAAGTATTGGCACGACCACTATGACCTTGCGCACATTGTGCAATCCACCTGGACTGAGCGGGGCGCAGATCTGAAAGGACGCATTCACCTGTATGTGGGCACGGCGGACACGTTTTATCTGGACGGCCCGGCGCACAAGTTTGAAGCGGTATTGAACAAGCTGAATGGCGATCCACACTTCACCTATATCCCCGGCCGGACGCATTTTGATTTGTACAAGGTGGGCGACGACCGGAACGCGCTGTTCGACACGATAGGCGAACAGATGTGGGAGACCGCGAGACCGGGAAAACACTGGGAACCGTACCCTAACGGTGCACATTAGTCCTCGAGCATGAATGTAAGGCTGGAGACTGAGAAATTTGCGGCTTGGGACTCCTTTTCTGTTTTGTGCGTTGATATTCGTGCCAAGGCGAAGCTTTTTTAGCCTAATATCCCATACTTTGGTTGTACGGATCCCAAATTGAATATGGAATATCTGCGGGGCGCATTGATGCAATCCAGTCCTGAATCGTTTCCGATCCGTACTTGCATAAGGAAGCCGCATATCAGAGGGTCCTTGATGTTGACCGATGGAATCAAATTAAATGGGCCTACGATAGAAATGTTGTAATAGACGAGAACGCACAAGCCGGGCAATCTAAATCCCATATGTTCAACATAATAGATATTTTAACTATGGTAGATTTAGTCAAATTACAGCTTAACTGCAATTCTGTGTCAAAATATGAGTGTCATTAACTAAGATTTAACTGCTGCCCCTTGACAGATCTTGCCTCTTTCCCTATCTTTAGCAATTGGAAGGCGAGAGTGCTAAACACTCCAGCCGCTGGCGCAACGCGCGTCGGGCTGCTTGGATGTCGCGAGTCGCAAGCCACGGTTTTTTCAGTACTACTTTCCATTTGAAACTCAGCGGGCAGGCGAGGCTTGTCCGTGTGCAAAAAGGAGAAGCAAAGCGATGGCTGCAACATCGGTAAAAACGACCTTTACTCCGCTTCATGACCGCATCCTGGTTCGCCGTCTCGAAGAGACGGAGACGGTGCGCGGCGGCATCATCATCCCCGACAGCGCCAAGGAAAAGCCGCAGGAAGGCGAAGTGGTGTCCGTAGGCAAGGGCAAGTCAAACGACGAAGGCAAGGTTTTCCCTCTCGACGTAAAGGCTGGCGATAAGGTTCTCTTCGGCAAGTACTCAGGTACCGAGATCAAGATTGACGGCGAAGAGTTCCTGATCATGCGCGAGGAAGAAGTCCTCGGCATCATCAAGAAGTAATCCTGGCCGCACGAGCGAACCATGATTTCGTGGTCAACGCTCAGAGAGTTTCCGAAATTCTGAACCCCAATGAACAGTCGACTGACTGAGGAGAATTAGAAACATGGCAAAGCAAATTCTGCATGGTGAGGATTCCCGCCAGGCGATTCTGCGCGGTGTGAACACGCTGGCAGACGCCGTGAAGGCGACGCTCGGCCCCAAGGGGCGCAACGTCGTAATCGAAAAGAAGTTTGGTTCGCCGACCATCACCAAGGACGGTGTGACCGTTGCGAAGGAAATTGACCTGAAGGACCCGCTGGAGAACGTGGGCGCACAGCTGGTGCGCGAAGTTGCTTCAAAGACCAGCGACGTGGCCGGCGACGGCACCACGACGGCGACCGTTCTGGCGCAGGCAATCTTCCGCGAAGGCGTGAAGACGGTTGCAGCCGGCGCGAACCCGACGGCCCTGAAGCGCGGTATCGACAAGGCTGTTGCAACCGTGATTGGCACGCGCGATAAGGAAGGCAAGTACAGCGACGGCGGTGCACTGGGCAAGCTGTCGAAGCCGGTGAACGAGGGATCGGTAGCGCAGGTTGGCACCATCTCAGCAAACGGCGATGCGGAAATCGGCGGCATTATCGCCGAGGCCGTGAAGGTTGTGGGCAAGGATGGCGTCATCACGATTGAAGAGTCGAAGACCATGCACACCGGCCTTGAAACCGTGGACGGCATGCAGTTTGACCGCGGCTACCTGAGCCCCTACTTCGTGACCGACGCGGAGCGCCTGGAATCAATCCTGGACGATCCGTACATCCTGATCTACGAGAAGAAGATTTCGGCGAT
>JAGWSG010000233.1 GCA_028876335.1 Acidobacteriota bacterium | reverse complement strand
GCGCTCCAACCAGAACACCTGCATCAACCAGAAGCCGGTGGTCCGCGAGGGCGAGCGCGTTGTGAAGGGCCAGGTCATTGCCGACGGTCCCTGCACTGAGCAGGGCGAGCTGGCGCTGGGTCGCAACGTGCTGGTGGCCTTCATGCCGTGGCGCGGATACAACTTTGAGGACGCCATCCTCATCAGCGAGAAGCTGGTGCGCGAGGACTACTACACCTCGGTCCACATTGAGGAGTTTGAAATCGAGGCTCGTGACACCAAGCTCGGCCCCGAGGAAATCACCCGCGACATCCCCAACGTCAGCGAGCATGCGCTGCGCGATCTCGATGAGAGTGGCGTTATCCGCATCGGCGCACAGATTGGCCACGGCGACATCCTCGTGGGCAAGGTGACGCCAAAGGGCGAAACCCAGCTCACGCCCGAAGAGAAGCTGCTCCGCGCCATCTTCGGCGAAAAGGCTGGCGACGTACGCGACGCCTCCCTCACCTGCCCTCCGGGCATTGAGGGCACGGTGGTGGATGTGCGCATCTTCAGCCGCAAGGGACAGGAGAAGGACGAGCGCGCCAAGCAGATTGAGGCCGAGTACGTGGCCAAGCTCGAAAAGAACCTTGGCGACGAAATCCGCATTCTCACCGACGAGCGCCTGAAGCGCCTTGAAGCAATTCTGGGCGGCAAGGAAGTGCAGGCTGACCTGCATGACGAGCGCACCAACAAGCGCCTGCTTACCAAGGAAACCATCCTTGATCGCGACACCATCGAGCGCATCTCCACCAAGAACCTCAAGCGCATCCGTTATAACGACAAGGATCCGCGCGTCAATGAGCAGATTGACGAAATTGAGGAGATGACTTCGCGCCAGATTGAAGTCCTGCGCAAGATCACCAATGAGAAGGTGGCCAAGCTGCAGAAGGGCGACGAGCTGCCTCCGGGCGTCATCAAGCTGGTCAAGGTTTACGTCGCCATGAAGCGCAAGCTCTCCGTGGGCGACAAGATGGCAGGCCGTCATGGCAACAAGGGTGTCATCGCGCGCATCCTGCCCGAGGAAGACATGCCTTACCTGCCCGACGGCACTCCGGTTGAGATTGTGCTCAACCCGCTCGGCGTGCCTTCGCGTATGAACGTGGGCCAGATTCTTGAAACCCACCTCGGCTGGGCTGCAGCGGACCTTGGCAAGAAGATTGCCGGGCTCATCCGCGGCAGCAGTGATGCCGAGTACGTTCGCACCGTGGTCAAGAAGGAATTTGCCGGCACCGCCACTCTGCAGCAGTTGCTCGATCTCGATGACGAAACGCTGCTGCGTGTTGCCGCCGGCATGGAGCGCGGAATCTGGTTCGGCACCGCGGTCTTTGACGGCGCCAAGGAAGAAGAGATCAAGGCGTTGCTTACAGCGGCGGGTCTGCCCACTTCCGGTAAAACCACGCTTTACGACGGCATGACAGGCGACCAGTTCGAGCAGCCTGTCACCGTTGGTTACATCTATATGCTCAAGCTCTCGCACCTGGTGGACGACAAGATTCACGCCCGTTCCATCGGACCGTACTCGCTCATCACCCAGCAGCCGCTGGGTGGCAAGGCGCAGTTCGGTGGCCAGCGCTTCGGCGAGATGGAAGTCTGGGCGCTGGAAGCCTACGGCGCTGCATACATCCTGCAGGAACTGCTCACCGCCAAGTCTGATGACGTCTACGGCCGCACCAAGATTTACGAGGCCATCGTCAAGGGCGAAGCTGCCATCGAACCCGGCGTGCCGGAGTCGTTCAACGTGCTCATCCGCGAGCTGCAGTCGCTCTGCCTTGACGTGGAGTTGATCAAGCGCGCGGACCTGGAGCGCAAGGCTCCCCCGCAGGAAGTGGCCGCAGTGGCCGATTGATCTCGACCGGCAGGGGGCATGAGCCTTTCAGCCCCTTCGCCGGCCGCACTTTGAGTTACAGGGTTCTTCTCGACGGCGCAATTCGCCGCCACCCGGGAAGGAAGAATCCTTAAGCCATCCCGGGAAAAGCCGCGGCGCGTTGCCAGAAAAGGCCCGCCAAGGAGGGTCGCCTTGTTCCGTTCGAACCCGTTTGAGCTCACCAGTCCGATTACCGATTTTGACGCCATCCGCATCATGCTCGCTTCCCCTGAGAAGATTCGCAGCTGGTCGCATGGCGAGGTCACGAAGCCCGAGACCATTAACTACCGCACCTTCAAGCCGGAGCGCGATGGCTTGTTCTGCGCCCGCATCTTTGGTCCCGTAACGGACTGGGAGTGCCTCTGCGGCAAATACAAGCGCATGAAGCACCGCGGCGTCATCTGCGACAAGTGCGGCGTCGAAGTCACCGTCAGCAAGGTACGCCGCGAGCGCATGGGTCACATTGAGCTGGCCTCGCCCTGCTCGCATGTCTGGTTCTTCAAGGGCCTGCCCTCGCGCATCGGCCACCTGCTTGATATTTCGCTGCGCGACCTCGAAAGCATTCTCTACTTCGAGTCCTACGTCGTCGTCGATCCCGGCGACGCGCCCGTGCGTGAGCGCGAAATCATCAAGGACGAGACCCGTTACCGCGAGCTCGACCAGCAGTATCGCCCCTCCGGCTTCAAGGCCATGATGGGCGCAGAAGCCATCAAGGAGCTGCTCAAGCGCGTCACCATTGAAGACCTGGCCGCCGAGCTGCGCGAGAAGATGAAGGCCGAGACCTCGTCGCAGAAGAAGCTCAAATACGCCAAGCGGCTCAAGGTCGTTGAGGCCTTCCGCAAGAGCGACAACAAGCCGCAGTGGATGATTCTCGATGTGCTGCCGGTCATTCCTCCCGAGCTGCGCCCGCTGGTGCCTCTGGATGGCGGCCGTTTCGCCACCTCTGACCTGAACGATCTCTACCGCCGCGTCATCAACCGCAACAACCGGTTGAAGAAGCTGATGGACCTGCACGCGCCCGAGGTCATCGTGCGCAATGAAAAGCGCATGCTACAGGAAGCTGTTGACGCGCTGTTTGACAACGGCCGCCGCGGCCGCGTGCTGCGCGGCGCCAACAACCGCCCGCTCAAGTCGCTCTCTGACACGCTCAAGGGCAAGCAGGGCCGCTTCCGCCAGAACCTGCTCGGCAAGCGCGTGGACTACTCCGGCCGTTCGGTCATCGTGGTTGGACCTGAGCTCAAGCTTCACCAGTGCGGTCTTCCCAAGAAGATGGCGCTCGAGCTGTTCAAGCCGTTTATTTATCACCGTCTGGAACAGACGGGTCACTGCACCACCATCAAGCAAGCCAAAGAAATGGTGGAGATGCAGGAACCGGTGGTGTGGGACATCCTTGAAGAAGTCATCAAGGACCACCCGGTGCTGCTGAACCGCGCCCCAACCCTGCACCGCCTGGGCATTCAGGCCTTCGAACCGGTGCTGGTGGAAGGCAAGGCGATCAAAATACACCCGCTGGTCTGTACCGCGTTCAACGCCGACTTTGACGGCGACCAGATGGCGGTTCACATTCCGTTGTCGCCTGAAGCGCAGGTTGAAGCGAGCGTGCTTATGCTGGCCTCGCACAACATTCTGTCGCCTGCTTCAGGACACCCGATTACGGTTCCTACGCAGGACATGGTGCTTGGTCTTTACTACCTGACCAAAGAGAAGAAGGGCGGAATCGGCGAAGGCCGCACGTTCTCCAATTCAGAAGAAATTCTGATGGCTCTTGAAGCGAAGGAAGTGGAAACGCTGACTCCGATTCGCCTGCGTTATTCCGGCAAGGTGCTGGATATGACGACCGCGTATGACGATCAGGATCTGACACACACCGAGCCTGTCGACTTTAACAAGGAATATCTGTCGACCACGGTCGGCCGCGTGATTCTGAACGACTCGCTGCCGGCGGGAATGCCGTTCATCAACGGCCTGCTCAAGAAGAAGGGCATTGGCCAGCTCGTGAATTATTGCAACCAGAATCTCGGACTCGAGACGACGGTTCGCATGCTGGACAAGATCAAGCAGCTCGGCTTCCAGTACGCAACGCGCTCCGGCCTCTCCGTGGGTCTGGACGACATGGTGATTCCAAAGACCAAGTACACCGTGGTGCATGACGCCGATAAGAAGGTGATTGAAGTCCAGAAGCAGTACATGGATGGCGCCATCACCAACGGCGAGCGTTCGAACAAGGTCATCCAGATGTGGTCGTCAGTGACCGAGCAGGTTGCGGATGAGATGTTCGGCAACATGAAGAAGGCGGACCAGGAAGGAGCCATGAATCCGATTTACATCATGGCTGACTCCGGCGCCCGTGGTTCGAAGCAGCAGATTCGCCAGCTCAGCGGTATGCGCGGACTGATGGCCAAACCTTCGGGCGAAGTTATCGAAACGCCAATCACCGCCAACTTCCGCGAAGGTCTCACGGTGCTCGAGTACTTCATTTCCACGCACGGCGCACGTAAGGGCCTTGCCGATACGGCTCTCAAGACGGCTGACTCGGGTTATCTGACGCGTCGTCTGGTAGACGTGGCGCAGGACGTGATTGTGACCGAGATCGACTGCGGAACCAGCGAAGGCATTTACGTCGGCTCCATCGTCGAGTCCGGCGAAATCATTGAGCCAATGCGTGATCGCATCATCGGCCGAGTTTCGCTGGAACGCATCAAGGACTACGACGGAAATGTTGTGGTGGATGTGAACCAGCAGATTGACGAGGACATCGCCTCGGCAATTCAAGGCGCAGGTGTGGAGAAGGTGAAGATCCGTTCGGTGCTGACCTGCGAGTCGCGCCGCGGCGTCTGCGCGCTCTGCTATGGCCGTAACCTTGGTTCGGGCCGCATGGTTGAGCTCGGTGAGACCTGCGGTGTTATCGCAGCGCAGTCCATCGGCGAACCCGGCACGCAGCTCACCATGCGTACCTTCCACGTTGGCGGTACAGCAAGCCGCGTGGCAGACAAGTCACGCCTCGATGCAAAGAACAACGGCTTTGTTCGCTTCATCAACCTGAACACGGTTGAGAGCAAAGACGGCGCTCTGGTTGCAATGAACCGCTCCGGTTCGATTGCGGTTGTTGACGAACGTGGTCGTGGAAAGGAGCGTTACCAGGTTGTGTATGGTGCGCGCCTTCGCGTGAAAGACAACCAGGCTGTGAAGCTGGGCGATCTGCTGGCCGAGTGGGATCCATATACCTACGCGATTCTCACTGAAATCGGAGGCACAGCAACCTTCAAAGACCTGCAGGAAGGCATTACGCTGAATGAGGAAGTCGACGAAGTAACCGGCCTTTCGCGCTGGGTTGTCGGCGACTCGCCTGACGAAAAGCGTCAACCGGCGTTCGTCATCAAGGGATCAAAGTCGAACAAACGCTATCTGCTGCCGCGCGGCGCGCACCTCATGGTGCAGGACGGCGACGAAGTGGGTCCTGGCGACATTCTCGCCAAGATTCCCAAGGAGTCGACGCGTACGAAGGACATCACGGGTGGTCTGCCGCGCGTGGTTGAACTCTTCGAGGCCCGCAAGCCGCGTGAAACGGCAATCATCAGCGAAATTGATGGTGTGGTTCGCTTCGGTGAAGTCTCCAAGGGCCAGCGCAAGATTTACGTGACGGCCGACAACGGCGACGAGAAAGAATACTCGGTTCCGCGCGGTGTGCACGTGAACGTGCAGGAAGGCGAGCGTTTGCGCGCCGGCGATCCTCTGATGGACGGACCGCTTAACCCGCACGACATTCTTGCCGTGCTCGGTGAGAAGGAATTGCAGGCTTACCTGGTGAACGAAATCCAGGAAGTCTACCGTCTGCAGGGCGTGGCCATCAGCGACAAGCACATTGAAGTGATTGTCCGCCAGATGCTGCGTTGGGTCCGCATCGACGAAGTGGGCGACACGAACTTCCTGCTCGAGCAGCAGGTTGATCGCTTCCGCTTCCGCGAAGAGAACGAGCGCGTGTTGGCCGAAGGTGGCCGTCCCGCAATCGGACGTCCGCTGCTGCTGGGTATCACCAAGGCATCGCTCTCCACTGACTCGTTCATTTCGGCGGCGAGCTTCCAGGAGACGACGCGTGTTCTTACTGAAGCCTCCATCAACGGCGCAATCGACAACCTGCGCGGCCTGAAGGAAAACGTGATCGTGGGACGCCTCATCCCCGCGGGCACGGGCCTCGAGTACTACCGCAACGTGCAGCTCTCGCCTGAGCTTGAAGAGGCGGCAGCACGCGTACAACAGGAAGTGAGCGCTGAAATTGAAGCAGCAGAGCGTGAACTGGAAATGATGCGCCAGGAAGGTGAAGCCGAAGAAATGGCCGCCGAGTAGGCACCTGCTGTGCGGCGACGCCGAGTCTTAGTCAATTGCATTAAACTTCAAGGGTCCGGTTTCTACCGGACCCTTTTTCATGTGAGTTAAATTCACGGAATGGAGCCACTATCTAGATATGCCTGCAAAGCAGGTGAGTGCTGGAAAGAAGAGGCTGCAAAGGAACGGCAAATCGAACACGGCAACAATGCCTCCTGTTCTGATGAAGAAAACTCAGGTGGTAATCAAGAAGCTTTCTGCAACCTTGGGTGAGCCCGTGCTAACTTACTGGAACTCGACCAAAGGGTCAATCTGCCACAACGATGTGGTGGGTCTCTATGCGCTCTTACGTAAATCGGGCAAGCTGGAGCGGCTTACAGTTTTCATTAAATCTGATGGTGGGTCGCCGCAGGCCGCGCTGCGCATGGTTAATCTACTGCGTCGAAACGTGAAGCACCTCACCGTCTTGGCGCCTCTCGAATGCCAGTCTGCAGCAACTATGCTTGCACTAGGTGCGGATCAAATCTTTATGGGACCCCTGGCTCACTTATCTGCAGTGGATACCTCACTCACTCACGATCTCTCTCCTATCGACCGGGACAATGACCGTGTAAGCGTGAGCAATGATGAGCTACTGAGAGTCATCCGTCTTTGGACAGAGCACTCTAAAGGGGTTGGAGGAAATCCGTATGAAGCGCTCTATCCGTACGTACATCCTCTGGCTATTGGAGCAGTTGATCGATCCAGCGCTCTCTCTACGCGTATTTGCGAAGAGATTCTCTCCTATCATCTGGAGGATCGAAGCAAAGCTAGCGAGATAAGCGGTAAGTTAAATTCCGAATACCCGTCACATAGTTATCCCATCACACTGCGAGAGGCAAAGCGCATTGGATTGAACGCCCATGAGATGGATGACAAGGTCAATGCGATGCTCTTTGAACTGAATGAGATCTATTCAGAAATGGGGCAAAGTGCATCGACAGACTTCGACGAGCGAAACTCTCACGACAACAGCATTCTGAACATCATGGAAACCGGCGGCCAATTGATCTACTTCCAATTGGACAAGGATTGGCATTACCGAGCTGAGGAGCGGCGATGGGTTGCCCTCAACGATAAGAGCAGTTGGCGTAAGGCAGAAATCAAATCTGGCAAAGTCGAAATTTCGCAGCTGCACGTTCGTTAAGACTTGAACGTTACCGGCCTGACCGGCTTCCGCCGATCACCGTGGCAGCGCGCGCTTCCTTCCGCGCATTCTTGGTGGCGTACATCGCACTGTCAGCGGCCTTGAGCAGTTCTTCGGCTGTTGTGCCGTTTTTCGGATAGAGCGCATAGCCCACGCTGGCTCCACCGCGGAAGTTGTATCCTTCCAGATTGAACGGTGCGTCGAAGCAGCGTTCCATGCGCATGGCAATTTCTTCAATCTGTGCCAGGCTGCGCACCACCGGAACGAGCGCGGCGAACTCATCCCCGCCGATGCGCGCCAGCATGTCATCGCTGCGCAACTGTCGGCGCATGCGCATGGCCACTTCTCGCAGATACAAATCGCCTACGTGGTGGCCGTAGACATCGTTGATCTGTTTGAAGTCGTCAAGATCCACATAAATTAGGCCAAAAATCTTGGTCTTTGAATCGGACTCCTCAATCAGCTGTTCGAGGAGCCTCTGCAGCGAGAAGCGATTATAAGCATCAGTAAGTAAGTCAAATTCGGAGCGGTAGAGAAGATCGGAATAGAGCTTCCGTGTCTCAATGGCCAGCATGGCCAGCCGTGCTCCCGTGGCCAGGGCAAGTGATTCATCTTCCGTGGGTGGCTGCTTCTGCTCAAATGCCGTGTAGATGTGTCCCAGCGGTGCGCCCGAGCGTGCAAGGATCTCGTGGCTGAGAATACGCAAGCCCTCAGTTGATGCGGGTTTGCGGCCCAGGCGGGTATCCTCAATTACTTCACACCAGCAGGGTGCGCCATGCAGGTTGAACGAAACCATGGCACAGATGTTTTCAACCAGCTCGCCCAGCGGCTGTGAGCTGTTGATGTCTTCGAGAATGCGGCTGCGCCACTGCTCCAGCTGCATGTTGCGGCGCTCTTCTGATGCTTCCTGCTCCGCACGCTCAGTGATGGCTACGGTTTGCTGATGCACTCTGCGGCGCAGCATGGTGCCCCAGAGCGCAACGCCCAGTACCACCACAATGAGCAGAGTCACCAGTCGAGAAAGGTTGTTGATGGAGAGCAGAGGTGGCTTGCCGACAACGTTTATGTCGTCGGGCGTGCGCAGCAGAATACTAAATGAAGAATTTTTGTCGTATGTGTTGGGAGAGTTGAGAATACAAATGCCTGTAACCTTGACAGTTGCACCCTCGGCCAGGTCTTTAAGGCTGGAAGCCCCGGAACCGCCTGCGATGTTGGCGTAACGAAAGATGGCCGAAAACAAGTTGCCATTGGAGGACAGTACGTATTCATCTTTGTCCACCCCGCGCACTTGTGCCACAACTTTACCCTCAATCATCACAAGTTCGAAAAGGTGCTTGCCAGAGGCAAGCTGATCGTACGAAGTCATCGTGGGCGTTACAGGTGCACTCACGCCGGCATCGCGAATCTGAGCACTCGAAAGTGACAGCATTCCATTGTTGATGTCAGGGAACCCAATGGCATCCGCAGTTTCGCCGATCGGGATCGGATTGGTGGAGAGTGTATTGATCCAGAGGGATTGCGTCCCATTCTGGAGCACAGCTGCTGCTCCTGGTTCAAAATAAGTAACGGTGCCATGTACGCGAATGCGATGGGTAAAGTTCTTTACGTGGTAGGCGCTGATCGTCTCATCCATCGGTGTAACCGGCAATGACCACGGATCGGCTGAAGCCGCTGCCACGACCTTCACATCGGACATTGAGCTCACGTGGAGAAGAAGCCCCGCCTGTTGAATCTTTTCATCGTCACGGCCTGAGTCCACACCGGTCACAGCGACTTGTGCGTCGAGGAGATTGTGCAGCAGTAGGTTGTTGTCCGTATCGACAAGCGCGTCAATGTTGCCGCCCTCAGTATGCAGTTGCAGTAGAGTGCTGCGAACGCCAGAAGTGGTTACTGTATCGGCGCTTGAAACAGTGGCAAATACTGTGACCAGACGCGCGTCATATGTCCTGTCGGCTAATTCATCAATCGTCGCGGGCACAGGAGCCGGAAGTGCACCGTGACCGATGACCTTAATGCTTGTGCTTTCGATTGCGGGACGATGGCCTTTGCGCGTTACGCCTTGAATTTGTACACGATCCCCTGCGGAAAGGGGAGGTTCATCACTTGGCAGTACCTGAATGCCGTAGGCTCCATCCTGTACAAAGAGCGTCTTTTCGTAGGAACGGTAGTAGGTTACCGTCGCCTGAAAATCTACGGGGATTGCGTTGGCCGCCTGGGAGTCGCTCAGGTTTCGAATGTCGCGAAGAGAAGTGAGTGCCTGGGGCGCAGACTGTCCAAGCATTGGCAGACACGCCATGCTGAGCAAAAGGCAGAGGTATACTCCGCCTGCTGGAAGTAGTGCCATACTGCTCCACTTTTGCAGCATGGTCCTTCCTTTCAAATCCATTCCCAGAGCCTTTCTTGCCGTCAGCCGGTCCGTGCACCGCTAAGTTGCTCTCCATTAAGCGGATACGCGAGCGACACTGCCCCCCCGTTTGTCTATTTAAAATCTTAACCTGAATGAAAATTGGTTTAATACCTCTTTTGGGCCAGCGTTACGAACCAGAGTCATGTAGGAGAATGACCCAACGTAACTCACCCACTTGACAGCATGAGTGCAGGATGATGGATTGGCCGGGTTGGCCTTCACTAAAGTGGTTGGATTTGGCTGGGATGGAGAGATTTGTATGAGTACAGCAGAATTACGAGCAAGCAGGGCAGCAGGGGCAATTACAGGCAATCAGGCGCAGCCAGTGCGGCATATTCGGGTGTTGGGGGTGCCTTTGGACATGGGCGCAAGCCGCCGTGGCGTGGACATGGGCCCGTCGGCCATGCGCGTGGCAGGTTTGGAGCCGCGGCTGGAGGCACTTGGGCACGAGGTGAAAGATGCGGGCAACGTGCGCGTCGAAATCGCAGAAACACAGAAGTCAGGCGAGGAAAACGCCCGCTTTTTGAAGCCAATCTCTGAAACCTGCACGCGCACCGCCGAAGCTGTGGTGAAGGCGTTGGAAGACGACCAAACTCCACTCGTTCTTGGTGGAGATCATTCCATGGCAGCGGGTTCAGTGAGCGGAGTTGCGGAGTTTTACCGGCGGAAAGACCAGAAGATTGGACTGCTATGGATGGATGCACACTCGGATATCAACACACCCGAGACCTCGCCCTCGGGCAATGTGCACGGCATGCCCCTGGCGGCGCTCTTGGGCATGGGGCCTAGACGGTTGAGCAGTATCTTCAACTTCGAGCCGAAGGTTGAACCGAAAAACGCCGTGCTTATCGGTGTGCGTGACATTGATACGGCAGAACGCGAGAACATCCGCAAATCGGGCATTCACGTGTACACCATGCGGGATATCGACGAGCGCGGTCTTCGCGTGGTGATGGAAGAGGCAGTACGCGCAGCAAGCGATGGGACGGCGGGTTTCCACGTCTCACTTGACATGGACTGGATCGACCCGGAGGATGCGCCTGGCGTGGGTACGCCAGTACGCGGAGGAGCCACGTACCGCGAAGCGCACCTCGCCATGGAAATTGTGGCTGACAGCGGCAAAATGTTGAGCCTTGAAATTGTTGAGGTGAACCCGGTCATCGATGAGCATAACCGCACAGCCGACCTGGCGGTGGAACTGGCCTGCTCGGCATTCGGAAAGAAGATTCTGTAGCCGGCTGGTGAACGGGGAACTGCGACCAGTGCCGATGTCGATGCCTGTGCATGGAATCTGCGCCTGACAATGATGAAATAGAGATATGGCAAAGAAGTTGCGCGTAGGCATTTTATTTGGTGGCCGAAGCGGCGAGCATGAGGTTTCGCTTCTGTCGGCTGCGTCGATTTTGAAAGCGTTCGATCGTTCGAAGTTCGATGTGGTGCCAATTGGCATCACCAAAGAAGGCCGTTGGCTTGCGGCAGGAGCAGCAGACGATCTGCTCAGCGGTAACGGCAGGCTGGAGATTGCTGCTTCTGCTGCAGCCGAAGTGAACCTGCGCGCCGGTGACCCGCGCTCCACGCCCGGAGCAAAGCTGCTGCATGAGGGGATTCCCACGCTGATGGCGCCTGAGCCTGCGAAGGCTGCGGGTGGCACGGCTCTCGATGTTGTCTTTCCGGTGCTGCACGGAACCTTCGGCGAAGACGGTACCATCCAGGGATTGTTTGAACTGGCAGGCATCGCTTATGTGGGATCAGGCGTACTGGGTTCTGCGGTCGGCATGGACAAGGACGCAATGAAGCGTATGTTTGCGCAGTCGGGGTTGCCGATTGTGAAACATGTGACGCTGCTGCGCTCGGAGTGGGAAAAGTCGCCGAAGAAATCCATTGCAAAAATCGAGTCAAAATTGAAGTACCCGGTGTTTGTGAAGCCGGCAAATCTTGGTTCATCGGTCGGCATCAGCAAAGCGCATGACCGCAAAGAACTGGCCCCGGCGCTCACCTTGGCCTCTAAATACGACCGCAAAATTGTGATTGAGGAAGGCGTTGGCGGCAAGAAGGGCAAAGCGCGCGAGCTGGAGGTTGCCGTGCTGGGGAACGACGATCCAAAGGCTAGCGTCGTGGGTGAGATTATTCCCGGCAAAGAGTTCTACGACTACGAGGCCAAGTATCTTTGCGAAGGTTCCGTACCGGTGATCCCCGCCAAACTTACCAAAACCGAAGCCAAGAAGATTCGCACGATGGCTGTGGAAGCCTTTAAGGCATGCGATCTGGCCGGACTGGCGCGCGTGGACTTTTTGATGGAGCCGGGCGGCAAACGGCGTATTTACCTGAATGAGGTGAACACGTTGCCAGGCTTTACCCAGATCAGCATGTACCCCAAGCTCTGGGAGGCGACAGGCCTTAGCTATAAAGACCTCATTACGAAGCTGATTGAGCTGGCGCTGGAGCGGCAGGGGGAGAAGGAACGCAATAGCTACAGCTATGGCGAGTAGCCAGGCATCGGAGGGAACAGCTTACTATTGTGCGGTGTCTAATTTCTTGTGGGGATTTCTGCCACACAGCTTGATGGACGATTGCCGTATCCTACAGATTGAGGGCAAATTGCGATGAGCTTGATGGATGCACCGGCGTATAACGAAGCGCGCGAGCGCAAGAAGAGCTTGATCATTTACGGAACTGCCGGCTTGATTTGCGTACTGTTTATCGGTGGGTGGCTGTGGGCGGGCATGCCCGTGGACTTTCCCTGGAATTGGTGGACACATATTCGTGGTCGCGCTGTTACCAGGCAGTTCATGACGGCCGTAGAGCACAACGACCTGAAGAAGGCGTACGGCATTTTCATCCATGACCCGAACTGGGAGCAGCATCCGAATAAAGATGCCTCGTATCCATTCCAGAAATTCGAGCAGGATTGGTCACCAAACGGACAGGGCAATGAATTCGGTGCGATTCACAGCTATAAGATTGTGGCCGCCAAGGTTTCAGGGAATGTGCTGCTGATCGGGATTCGCTTCAATAACGTGAAGACTGAGAACATGACGCTCGCCTACGATCCCCATGACCACACGCTGGGCTTTTCACCGGTGGAGCTCTATCTGGGCGATTAGTGCAACTCCTGCGCCGCCAGGTGCGGGTGATGCGTGCCCCGCGACGCAGTTTGCCGATCAATACTCCGCTTCGGCGCATAATGGTTGTGAATAACTCCGCCCGATGCGACCAGAACTCGCTGACCTGCTAATTTGCAGACTCAAGAATCGGCTTGAACCGGGGAGCACCCCACCCCCCTCTCTTGAGGTGCTACAAGATTTAGGCAATTTTGCGGATAGAGGGAAATAGGTTAAATAATTCATTAAAAATTACTTAGATGGATTTCGAAACGCAATTCCTTCGCCAAGGCCCATAGAATTAGGGGTCAAAATCGTACGAAATTGGTCGATTTTGGTGCGAAAAGCTGCAGTTTTGCACCATTTCGAAGCGATTTTGTGACATTTTCGTAACGACAGCAATGGTGCCCTTCGACTCTTCTCTGTGAGCGAAGGAAGCGGGCGGAGTCTCCGCAAATGCCATCGCTCCAATCCGGTAAAAGTAGGAGTGCGAAATCAGGCCGCGGGGGTGCCGCCGACGATCTCCGCCAGTGTCTTCTCCAGGCTTGCAGCGTCCTCAACATTGAGCGCCTTTTGTTCAGAATCGATCTGACGCAGCAGTCCGCAAAGCACTTTCCCCGGCCCAACTTCGATAAACAGATCCGCGCCGGCTGCGATCAGCGCCTGCATGCATTCCACCCAGCGCACGGTGCCGGTTACCTGGCGCGTGAGCGCATCCTGTGCGTCCGTGGCGGTGGTGACGAGTGCGCCGCTCACGTTGGCTGCCACGGGAATGGAAGGCTCGGCAAGTGTCAGCGCCGCCAGAACGCGCGCCACTTCCTCCTGCGCCGGCTGCATGAGCGCGCAGTGGAAGGGGGCGCTCACAGGGAGCATGACCGCGCGCCGCGCGCCTTTTGCTTTTGCAATCGCGTTGGCTTTTTCCACGGCGGCAAGTGCACCGGAGATGACTGTCTGGCCGGGCGAGTTCAGATTGGCAGCCGCAACCGTCAGGCCGGTCTCCGCGGCGGCTTCAGCACAGGCCTCGGCCACTTGCGCGGCGTCCAGCGACAGAATGGCAGCCATGCCGCCTTGTCCGGCGGGAACCGCCTGCTGCATAGCTGCTCCACGCGCTTTCACGGCGCGCACCGCATCGGCAAACTGCAGCGTGCAAGCGGCCACGTGTGCGGACCACTCACCGAGCGAGTGGCCGGCGGCAAGCACGGGCTGAATACCGTGCTCAGCCAGCACGCGATGTGCCGCAACGCTGACCGTAAGAATGGCCGGCTGCGTATTCTCGGTAAGCTTCAGCGCGTCTTCCGGTCCTTCAAAGCAAAGTTTTGAGAGAGCAAATCCGCAAGCTTCATCAGCTTCTGCAAAGGTCTGCTTGGCGATAGGAAAACGCTCAGCGAGTTCGCGGCCCATGCCTACGGTTTGCGAGCCCTGCCCGGGGAAGAGAAATGCGATTTTGTTTGGCATTGCACACCAATTTTATCGCGCTGGATCCGGCAAAAGCACTTTACTCGGCATCGAGTTTCGCCAGCAATCGAGCACGCGTTTCTTCGTCGATGAATGCCGCGCGCAATGCTTCACGGTTGCTGGCGATGAAGTGTTCGTCATTCCAACGGAAATGCTCACGCAAGCGCGCGTACTCCTGCTCCAGCGTCACATTGGTGATGGTGCGTGCATCCGTGTTGATTCCGAGTGAAACCCCGGACTGGCGCAATTGCTCTATTGGGTGCGCGCTGTAAGACGCTGCCGTTCGCGTCTGTACATTGCTGGATGGGCACACTTCCAGATGAATGCGTTCTGCGGCCAGGTGGGCAACCAGTGCCTGATCCTCTGCGCTGCGCACGCCGTGGCCGATGCGTGTAGGCTTCAGCTCCGCGAGGGTCTGCCAAACGCTTGCTGCACCCGCGGCCTCACCGGCATGCGCCGTGCGGCAGAGGTCGTGCTCCTGTGCATAACGGAATGCGGCAATATGCGGGTCAAGGTCATGGCCGGCTTCATCTCCGGCAATATCGAGCCCGGCAACGCGCGAACCCGCAAACTGTTCCAACAGCTGCACCGTCGTCATGCTCTTCTCCGCATCGAAGTGCCGCAAAGTGCACAGCAGAAGGCGCGCTTCAGTTCCAGAAGCGCGGATGCAGTCTTCGGTAGCTCGATCCACGGTGCGGACAACCTGCTCAGGTGAAAGTCCGTGCAGCAGGTGAAGAAGTGGCGCAAAACGAATCTCAGCGTAGATTACGTAGTCCGCCGCGAGCTGCTCAAAGAGGTCTTCGACGACGAGGCGCAGCGCATCTTCACTCTGCATGAGCTGGAAGCCACGTGGTGCACGAGTCAGAAAGTCAGCCAGGCCGGCGCACACCGGCGGCGCAACAAACTCCGCGTCGTATTGCGCGCGTGAAATGGTTGGATCGATTTGCGCTACGGCCTTATAGCTAGGCGAACAATCGAGATGCAGGTGCAGTTCAACTTTCCGCATACTTTTCTGGTTTTGAGTGAAATTCTGCTTGAAAGGCGAACTCAGTTCCACCGTTTCTTGTCGTCGTCTTCGTCGATAAGGTGTCCCTGACCATCGAAGCGCACAGTGCGGCCCTGCTTCTTCATGTAGACCTCAAACTTGCGGGCGGTGCGGCGGCGTTTCCAGCGGTAATAGCCGTTCCGCATGCCATACCAGCGCTCGCTCAGGGCAAAACCGAAGCCGCGACGGGGAGCCATGCGGATAAATAGCCAGCCGGCAAATGCGCCGCCCAGTTGCGCAAAAGCATAAATGCGCTGCTCGCCAAACAACATGGCGATGGCCACCAGCCCATAAATTACAGCGAGATAGCGTGCCTTGATGTTGATGGGCAGAGGGAACATCATGAATTCCATATCGCCATGGAGAATGCCGATGGCTACCAGCAGGCCGAAGATGCCGCCGAAGCAGCCTGTCATAACGACAACGCCACTATCTCCGCTGGCAAACGAGACGAGATAGAGAAATAGCGCCGCCGCCGCAGTCCCCAATACAGAGATCGCGAACAACCCCATCACCCAGCCGTCGTCGTGCATTGACTCAAGTAAGCCCGCCAGGAACCAGAGCGAAAGCAGCTCGAAGAACGTTCCCAGCAGCGAAGTGTGAATCAGGCTGTAGGTGAGTGGCTGCCAAAGATACCCATGAAGAAAAGAGCCCGGCTCAAATGCAAGCGAAAACGTCATGCTGTTGGTGAAAACCGGCGCGGCAAAGTGCAGGATGAGCAGAAGGAAGTACGCGCCGAGGTTTGCCAGAATCAGCCGGCGGGTTGCACCGCGAAAATCTGGAAACGAAAGCATGGATGTGCTCATTCGAGCCATATTGCAAACAGGGTATATGGCGCGAGGGGGTAATGTCATGCGCTCAGGGAGAATGCGCCTGGCACAAGCCCATATTGGTGCTGAAGGCGGTGGCCTATTCAGTTCCTGCTACGGAACAGACACCAGACTGCGGTGGCCTTTTGCATCCACTGCACACACGCCAAAGATCACGTTGTCCTTGGAGATGGGCAGCGTCGCGGTGATGTTGCCAGTGGTGCTTTGCTGGGCCACATCATGCATATACTGCCAGTTGGGAGCGTCCGTCACCCGCCACACCACCAGATAGTGCGTGGCTCCGGCGGAGGGTTGCCAGGTAAGTGTTGAATTGTTCTCCAGATCGCGTGTCTCAATAGTGAGTTTTTGCGGGGCTTCCGGCGCGGACGCAAGAGTAGCCAGCGTGGCTGCGTTCAGCTTGGCCACGCGCTCTACGTACTTGTAATCAACAAAGCGCGGAAGATCGCCAAGGATCGGGTCCTTGGAGCCGGCAGGCGGGATCACCACATTGTGATGCTGATGGTTAAAGTCTTCACGCCATTCAGTTAGCCGCACCGCGGCAAAGCCTTCGTGATTGAACGAGCTGTGGTCGCCACCGCGCAGATAGCGATCAGGCCTGGCTACCAGGAAGGCGCTAAAGCCCTGCGGGCTGCCCGAATGCAGATAGGTTTGCCCTGCAGCTTCCACGGCGCGTGCCACCTCCCGGCTGGGTGAATCGTTCTCCTTGCCTGTGGCAAAAATACGACGCAGTTCAGCCTCCGATGCTGAGGCAGGCACTCCTTCTGAAAAAACACGGACGCGGTCCTTAAGTTGCAGGTTGTCGCCCGGAGTTGTGTTGCCGCCAACGATGTCGTTGTTCAGGACCGCTTCAAGATGCCAGCCTTGCTCACGCGCAAGCCTAGCCAGATGTGCCGAGCCCACTAGTCCCTGTTCTTCTCCTGCCAAGGCGACAAAAACGAGCGTTGCAGGGAAGCGCAGCTTGGTCAACGCACGGGCGCACTCCAGCGAAACGGCCACTCCGGAAGCATCGTCATTGGCGCCGGGGGCCGCTCCGCGCGCGTCCAGAATATTGGAATTGCGCGAGTCATAATGCCCTGTGACCAGGTACATGCGCTTGGACTGCGCTGGATCGGTTCCGCGCAAAATGGCGTAGACATTGGTCAGTTTTGTGGGTTGCGGAATACGCCTGCCCCAGCGTGCGCCGCTGGCTGATGGGTCAGCGATAAACGTGTCGCGGTGAACTTCCAGGCATCCCCCGCACTTGTGAGAGATCTCGTCAAACTGGCCATAAATCCAATCGCTGGCGGCCCGAATGCCCTGTCCGGGGGGTAAATTGTGCTCTTCGCTTGAAAGAGTGCTGCGGGTACCAAAACTTACCAGCGTTTTTACCGTCTCTTCTATAGAGGAGGCGTGTATAGACTCGAGCGCATGGACAATGGCGGGGTCGGGTGGAGCGGGCCTCAATGTCTCTGTGTGACGAAGGTAGTCAGGTTGGGCAAGCATGCCTGTGCAGGCAAGGATCAGGGCAGACATGGGGGCGATTTGAGAGAATTTCATAGGGGATTCATCCAAAGTGGGTTTTTCAACGTCGAGGTACAAGGACTGCTCTTGACCGTTGAGCCCGACTTCCCTAAAGATATCGGAATCGTATCTATAGGTAACGTCATCCTACAACACGAAATGCCTTGAGGGAGGAGGCGCCATGCCCAACTGTCCTGAATGTGAGAATGAGCTGGACCTGGATGTAGAAGAAATGGAAGAAGGTGATTCGGTAGCTTGCGAAGAGTGCGGGACTGAATTTGAAGTCGTCGGCGTTGATCCGCTGGAGTTGACGCGGGTAGATGATGATTATGACGACGAGGACGAAGAGTTTTTCGAAGAGGAAGAGGAGGAGTAAACGTGAAACGTACGAGATTGGTCGTCTGGGCGGCCCTGAGCAGCCTGGCAGCTGGGCTTGTACTTGTGATGCCGCAGGGTAGCCTGCAATTGGCCCCGATGGCGGCGGCGCAAAACATTGGACAGCGCACGGTGACGGGCCTTGTTGTTAGTGGTGACTCGCAGACTGTATCGGGCGCGACAGTCTTTTTGAAGAATCAAAAGTCTAAGGCTATTCGCAGCTATACAACTACCAAGGATGGAAAGTTCCATTTCGCGCAAGTGAATATGGCTGAAGATTATGACATTTGGGCGGAAAAAGATGGAGACAAGACTGCGACCAAAACCGTCAGTTCTTGGGACGCTCGGAAAAATTTTGAGATCACTCTGAAGATGAAGTAAGTTTTGATGGAGTTGCCGGGATGCGATCAGACTCACCGTGCTGATCGCTCCTGCAGTGCCCATATAATTCCTGCCTGTGCATGGCGTCTCTGAAGGCGAAGAATCTTGAATCCGATCTGGGCAAGCATTTGCTGCATTTCTTCCACGGAGCCCCGGTGGTAGAGATGGTACTCAAAGCGCAGATGACGCACGCGCTCCCATGGGATTCCGGGCTTCAAGATATCCCATTCCGCACCCTCACAGTTCAACTTCAAAAGATCAATCGCTCCGCCGGCTCGTTCTAAAACAGTTTGCATCGTAATTTGCGCTACGTCTGCGCCGCTTTCATGTTCGACGCGTGCCTGATCCGTCTGGCCATCATCAATAAGGCTGACCCAACCCTCTTCACTGCCGATCGCTTCCGCGAAGATCCTCATTTTGGAGTGCACGACATTGGCTTGCAAGAATGGCAGGATGCGGGGATTCGGCTCGTAGCAATCGACAATGGCTTCGGGGTAGTGCGAACTTACGGCAAGCGCAAAAAATCCCGCATGCGCGCCAACATCCACAACAGTGCGCAGTGTTCCCAGTTGTCTGCCGAGACCGTAACAATTGCGCAGGAAGCACTCAATGAAGTCCGCTTCTGTCTCGTCTCGTGCGGGCTCAGATAGGGTGATCTGTTTACCAGCGATGCGGATTTGCGCGGGAGTCTTGAACCACCTCGACATGAGAAAGACAACGCGATAGCGCATGCAATTCCGCAGAATCTCTGGCGCCATGCCGAGTGCACGCGCGTAATGACGGATGGTTGCCGTCACACTCATCTGCGCGGAGCTATCCTTCCAGCTTTCGAGTCACCAGTTCATTCAACAGCGCGGGATTCGCCTGTCCCTTGGACGCGCGCATGACCTGGCCCACGAAGAAGCCAGCCACGGTCTTTTTGCCGGCCTTATACTGCTCCACCTGCTTGGGGTTGGCGGCAATCACTTCATCAATCATCTTTTCCAAGGCTGAAGAGTCTGTAATCTGCTCCGGCTTCTCGCGTTCGTAGACAGATGGAAAGTCTTCGCTCTTCTCAAAGCAGATGTCGAGCAACTGCTTCAATTGCTTTGAGCTGATTTTGTTGTCCTCCAGCAGGTCGGCAGCCAAGACTACGCCAGCCATCGAAACCGGAGATTGTTCAAGCTCAAGGCCCAGTGCATGCAGCCGCCCACCCAATTCGCTGAGCAGCAGATTGGCAACACGGCGTGCACTTTTGGCTGTCTTCGCAGCTGCTTCAAACGTATCCGCAAACTCCCGGGTAGAGGTAAGAGTTGCTGCATCCTTTGCGCTCAGCTCGTATTCGGCAATCATGCGGGCACGGCGTGCCTCGGGCAGTTCCGGAAGCTCTGCTTTGCGTGCTTCAAGAAATTCCTGAGAAACAATCAGCGGCGGCAGGTCCGGCTCGGGGAAATAGCGGTAATCGTGCGCCTGCTCTTTGGAGCGCATGGAGTAGGTGCGTCCCTCGCCTGCGTTCCATAGCCGTGTCTCCTGCACAATACGGCTGCCGCTCTCGACGACTTCAATCTGGCGCTCAATTTCATACTCAAGAGCCGCGCGGATAAAGCGAAAACTATTGACGTTTTTCACCTCCACTTTGGTGCCGAGTTTTTGCTCTCCCCGCGGACGAATACTCACGTTCGCATCGCAGCGAAGTGAACCCTCTTCCATGTTGCAATCGGAGACAGCGGTATAAAGGAGAATCTCCTTCAGCCGCGTGAGGTATTCAAAGGCTTCGTCCGGCGTGCGAATATCCGGCTCAGAGACAATCTCAACCAATGGAGTTCCGCAGCGGTTCAGGTCCAGATAGGTGCGCGTTGAGGAGTCTGCAAAACCGTCGTGGATGCTCTTGCCCGCGTCTTCTTCCATGTGAATGCGGGTGATGCCGATCTTTCTCGTTCCACCGTTGGCCGTGGGAACCTCAATCCACCCATGCTCTGAAAGTGGCTTGTCGAACTGCGAAATCTGGTAGCCCTTCGGCAGGTCCGGGTAGAAGTAATTCTTGCGCGCAAAGATTGACCGCTCCCGTACCTGGCAGTTCAGTGCGAGTGAGGTCAGCGTGGCAAATTCCACTGCCTTGGCGTTCAGCACTGGCAGTGCGCCGGGCAAGCCCAGGCACACTGGGCACACATTGGTATTTGGCGCTGAGCCAAACTTGTTCGCACAACCGCAGAAAGCCTTGGTGGTGGTGAGTAACTGAACGTGCACTTCAAGCCCGATAACGGGCTCATACTTGGCCATAATTTCAGGGGCAAGCGCTGTGGCGGGCATAGGACCATTTTACCGTGCCGATCACGTAATCACAGCGAGCGGCACGCCTGCAATTGCGCCGCCTTGCTACTCCGACGGGCTCGGATTCGGTGCCGTAAACGGCGAACAGCACGGCTTCTCCGTCGGCGAAAAGTTCATCATCTCGATGCGCGTAAGCTCCGGCGAGTAGAGATTGAGCTGCATCTTGCCATCGCGGCCCATCTTCGGTGCATCGTCATGTTTGCCGGTCAGGCGATCCTCGGACTTCAGCGTCTGGAACACGGTCTCCACTGAAGGAACACCGATGGCTACGTGATCAATTACGCCGAGATGGGATTGCGTGATATCCGGCGTGATGCCTACGTCGGTGGGCTTGCCCGTCATCATGTATTCGATCCAGTCGTGGCTCTCCGGCGTCTGTTCGCTCACCCAGTCCACGTGGTCGTCCTTCATGCCGCCGTACCAGTAGGGCCTGAAGTCGAGCAGCGCGCGATAAAACGTGTCCTCCTTCGCCCGGTCGTGCACCATGTAGCCCACGTGGATAATGTGATGGCCAACCAGCTTGGGTGCATGCACCGCAGCTGGGTGCGCAGGCGTCTGCACAAACTCCACCTCATTGCCCTCGGGATCATGCACCGCGAACCACTTGCTCCCATCGGAACCGCGCAGCACCTTGGTGGGCGTCTTGTAGCCCTTCGCCGCCAGATACGCACGCATTGCTTCGGCATTGTCAGTCTTGTAGCCCACATGAGACAGGCGATTGACGCCCTCACCCGCAGGCAAAGGCAGCACCTCCACAAACTGCGTGGGGTTAATCATGTAGCGAGCGCCGTGCGGATTCTCAGGATCAGCCACCTTCTCGGCGCCAATCACGTGAGTAAAGTACACGCCCGTTGCCGCTGGATCAGAGGCATAAATGGCCAGATGCGATACGCCGGTGATTTTGGGCCGCGGCGGTGCGGCAAAGGCTACGGCGGCAGTGAAAAGCACTGTGGCTGCTGTTATGGATGTGAAGCGCATGGAAACCTCGCAATCAGTTGCGGCATTAAGTTAAATCGATTTTGTTGCTCTGCGCAAGTTATGAGCAAGCTTCAGCCTGGCTAGGCAAACGGGTACAATTCGCTCATGCGTGCTAAATCCTTCCTTTTCCGCCTTGCCACGGCAACGCTCTGTTTATCGTTTGCCTCACTTGCCGCTTCCGCCCAATCAACGTTGCCCACGGCCACCGCAGCCGACCGTGCCGAAGCGCGCGCAATCTTCAAGCAGTTGATCGAAATCAATACCACGGACACTCCACAAGGCAGCGTGACCAAGGCAACTGAGGCCATGCAGAAGCGGTTCCTGGACGCCGGTTTTCCCGCCGCTGATGTACATCTGCTTGGTCCTGCTCCAAACAAGATGAATCTTGTGGTGCGTTATCGCGCCGAAGGCACGCCGAATGAAAAGCCCGTGCTTTTTCTTTGCCACATTGACGTGGTTGAGGCGTTGCGTTCTGACTGGCACACCGATCCCTTCCAGTTCATCGAAAAGGACGGCTACTATTATGGGCGCGGCACTCAAGACATGAAGGACAGTGATGCGGCATTGGTGGCCACATTCCTGCGCCTGCATCGTGAGGGCTACAAGCCCAAGCGCGATCTGATCCTTGCACTCACGGCCGACGAAGAAGGCGGCAAGTACAACGGCGCAAGCTGGCTTGTAAACCAGCACCGTGACCTGGTGGATGCCGCCTTTGTGATCAATCCCGATGCGGGCGGCATTGAGCTCAACCACGGGAAGGCTGAACTGGCTGACGTGGAAGCAACTGAGAAGGTGTACGCCGACTATCGCGTTGAGGCGAAGAATCGCGGCGGTCACAGTTCGCTGCCCCGCAAGGACAACGCAATCTACGAGCTGATGGATGCACTTCAGAAGTTGCAGGCCTACTCATTCCCTTTTGAGCTGAATGCCATCACCCGGGAGCACTTTAAAATGCTGGCCGAGCGGGAAAAGGGGGCCACTGCTGCCGACATTAAGGCAATTCTGGCAACGCCGCCGGATATGGCCGCTGTAGCACGCGTGAGTGAAGAGCCCGGCCTGAACTCGAACGTCCGCACCACATGCGTTGCCACACGCCTGTGGGCTGGCCACGCCAACAACGCATTGCCGCAAACTGCAATTGCCAATGTGAACTGTCGCATCTTTCCTGGCCACTCACCGGAAGAGATTCGCCAGCAACTCGCAAAGCTCTTCAACGACCCAAAACTGACGGTAAAGTACATCTCTGACGCGGGCGTCATTTCCGATACCGCTCCAGACCGTAAGGCCATTGTGCCGCCGCCCCCCATCAAGGCGGTGTTCGAACCATTGACGCGCATTACGCAGGAGATTTGGCCCGGGGTTCCTGTAACTCCGGTTATGGAAGACGGCGCAACGGACTCTATCTACTTTGCACAGGCGGGCATTCCCTGTTACGGCTACTCAGCAATCGCGCTGGAAGTCGATGACGTACGTGCGCACGGGCAGGACGAACGCCTTCCTATCGACTCATTCTGGAAATCGCTCGATTTCTTCTATGCCTTCTCAAAGGCGTTGGGTAATGAGTGATGCCTTAAATATTGAAGGCCAGCGACGGGCGCCGTGGCGCCCGTCTTGCTTTCTAGCGGCTGGCTGAGTGGGCAATCGTAAATGCACGTGTGAAGCCGGAAGGCATAGCCGTGATGACTGCGCGCACATTGCCTGCCGTGTCGCATGTGTATTCTTCGCGTATGTGAATTCCATGTGGCTGGGTGAGCTTCTCGATTGGAACTGCCGCAAGATCGGTGACACTCTCTAGTGCTGAATCGAAGGGAAAAAGAATCTGATCCCAATTGGTAATTTCGCCTGTGGGTTGTCCCTCGGGATTAAGCCGCGAGCACTCAAGATAGCGAAAGTGCCCAATATTGTGTGCGGGCTGATAAGTGCGCTCTGCTTTTAGCGGTGGTTGTCCCTCCACGGGCAAGGCCATGCCCCGCGGAAAAATCAAATCAAATGTGATATTCGCGCCTGAATCCGCTTCGCGCCATATGCCAAAGTTCTGGTTGAACTGCTCACGCAGCGTGTCCGCGGCTGCGGCTGCACGAATGGCAAGACCTATGGCACTGGCCGATCGCATGTAAGCTGACCGCCGCACCTTTCGTCCAAATGTTTCACGCAATATGCGCGCAACCGGCGGCAATTCAGCGCCTCCACCGGTTACGTAGAGCGTATCCAGCGAGCCGGACTCGTGGAAAGTCAGCAGCCGCTCCACTGCCTCGCGTGTGGACTCAATCAACGGGCGGCATCGCTCGTAATATTCATCGACTGGAATGGTGACCTGTTGCCATCCTTCGCGAACGCGATCCATGTCCAATGTCACTTTGCGCGTGTTGGGGTTGAGAGTCTCTTTCTTCTCGCGGCATTCCTCCAGCAACCGAAAACGTTCTGCGGCATTCAGATCGCGGTGGGGTCCCACGCTTGCCAGTGCAAGAATTGCAAGAATCTCATCAAAATCGTCGCCGCCCAGGTTAGGTATCCCGTCTGTCGCCTCGACCACGTGCTCTGTCTCGCCCATGGTTACAAGCGAAACATCGAATGTTCCACCCCCCAGGTCGTAAACCACCAGGCCGCTGCCTGCACGCGTCTTGCGCTCGTCGCTGTTGCGATGCGCAAACTCAATTGCTGCAGCTGACGGCTCATTGATCAGGCCAAGAACAATAAATCCCGCCGCCTGCGCTGCCTCTTCGGTCAGGAATCGTTGGTTGCTGTTGGCGCTGGCAGGCACTCCCAGCATCGCTTCTATGGGTTCGCCTTTTTTCAAGAGAAGGTTGGAATGGCGCTCAAGCTGCAGTCGCAGAGCGCTCATCATTTCGGCCATCAACTGGCGCAGCGGCAACGGTTGACCACCGGCATCCACAGTCGTGTGTGGATCCGCACTGCGCAGCCAGCGCTTCAGCGAGCGCAGAACTGTCCAGCTTGGGTCGGACTCTGCTGCCACAGCCTCCCAGCCATAGAGCCGCGCCTCACCCCGAATCGCCACGATGGGCGGGAACCAGTCCTGCGGCTCGCCCTCCGGTGTTTCAAAGTTGACCAGTGGAAAGTTACCGCGGTCGACAGCAGCGACCACGACGCGGGTTGTGCCGAAATCGATGCCGATGCGCATATTGCACCCAGTGTACTGAAAACTCCTGCCGACACCAGAAGAATCGGCCAATCCACGCTCCGCAAAGCCAACCTTCTAACTGATAAACTTGAGCTTGCATGATCCTCCCGTTTGTTCGCGAATTATTCGCGGAGCTGGAGCAGTCCACAGCATTTGATCGCGTGCAGAGGCATCTCAGCCTTGGTGCGGGGCGCAGGCGTGTGTCTGGGCTCACTGCTACCGCGCGTTCTCTTTACATCCCACTCATGGCACGTGCGGCCAAACACCCCATCGTCATTGTCGTTGCAGACAATAAGGCCGCTGAAGCTTTGGAGCAGTCGCTGCGCGCGGGCTGCGACCTTACTGGAGCAATCGATCCGGCACGTGTGGTGCGTCTACCCGCACATGATGTCCTGCCGTTTGAGAATCTTTCACCACACCCGGATGTGCAGGAGCAGCGGGCCGCCGCACTCTGGAAGTTCTCCACCGGTGCAGTCTCCATTCTCATCGCGCCAGTGGAAGCAGCGTCTCTTCGCCTCTTCAATCGCGACTATTACAGCAACCTTGCCGTCACCGTTCGTCGCGGTGAAGAGATGGACATGGAAGTTCTCACCACACACCTGGCCAGCGTCGGTTACACGCACATGGATATGGTTGAGATGCCAGGCCAGTTCACCCGGCGTGGCGGCATCCTTGACGTGTATTCGCCGGAGAGCGACCGCCCCGTACGTCTGGAGTTTTTCGGCGACGAAATTGACACCATCCGCAAATTCGATCCGGAGACGCAACGTTCGCAGGCTGGTCTGGATGAGGCGCAGCTTCTGCCGCTGACGGAGACGCCAGTAACCGAGCGTCTGCTTGCCGCCGTCAATGCGCGCCTGAGTCGTCAGCGTGTGGAAACGAACGGCGATGATGACTGTGAAGAACTGGTAGCGGAAGCGGCGGCCGCAGGTGGTGTGAGTGTCTTTCCCGGCTGGGAATTCTTCAGTTGCGTTGCCGGTGCACATTCCACCCTGTTGAATCTCGTTCCCAAGTGCGTTCTTTTCGTGGATGAGCCAGCCATGGTGAAAAACCAGATGGAGCGTTGGTGGAATAAGGTCGAGCAACGGCACGAGCGCAGCGGTATCGGATCCCTCATCCGGCCGGAAGACATCTACCTGCGGCCAGAGCTTCTGGAAGCGCAGTTGCAGTCGCATCCGGGACTCGATCTTGATCAACTCGGCGTGGTGGACGTGCTCGACGAAGACAGCACGTTAGGTGAAATAGCCTTCAGCTCGCGGCCCACACTGCGCATGCACGGCAACATTGCAGCGCTCGCAGAACAATTGCGGAATCTTATGGATGCTGATCAGCACATTGTGCTCGCGGTTCATTCGCAGGGCGATGTGGAACGCATGGCGACCGTCTTGCGCGAGTATCAAATTCCATACCGGCAGGGAAGCCGTGTGCCGCAGCACACCAGCGAAACCATGTTTGACGAGGCAAGCTACCTTGCCGGCGACATGCGCGTACCCGTCGTTGTGCGCACGCAGATAGCCAACGGTGTCAGCTTTCCCAACGCCAATCTCATCGTCTTCGGCGCGAACGATCTGTCAGACGATGCGGATGTTTCCGCGCGTCCGGAGCCGCGCAAGTCCAAGACAGCGGCCTTCGTCTCTGACTTTCGCGATCTCGCCATCGGCGACTATGTAGTGCACATTGAGCACGGCATCGCTCAATACCAAGGCCTCAAAGAGATCGTCCAGGACGGTCTTTCCGTCGAATTCATGATTCTGGAGTTTGCCGAGCAGGCAAAGCTTTACGTACCTCTCACGCGGCTCGACCTGATTCAGAAGTACCGCTCCACTGATGCCGGACCCGCTCCATTACTCAACAAACTCGGCTCACAACAGTGGACGAAAACCAAGGCGCGCGTGCGCAAGGCCATGCAGGATATGGCAGTAGAACTGCTCAAGCTCTACGCCGAGCGGCATACTGCACAAGGCACAGCATTCGCGCCCGACAATGAATTTCAGCGCGAGTTTGAAGACTCCTTCGACTTCAATGAGACCGACGACCAGCTCTCTGCAATCGGGGCCATCAAGCAGGATATGGAATCGACTACGCCGATGGATCGCCTCCTATGCGGCGATGTTGGGTACGGCAAGACTGAGGTGGCCATGCGCGCGGCCTTCAAGGCTGTGCAGGACGGAAAACAGGTGGCCGTGCTCACGCCAACCACGGTCCTCAGCTTCCAGCACTTCGAGACATTTAAGAAGCGCTTCTCGCAATTTCCAATCAACATTGAAATGATTTCGCGCTTCCGTACTGCGAAGGAGCAGAAAGCCATCGTTGAACAGGTGGAAACCGGCAAGGTAGATATTCTTATTGGTACGCATCGCCTGCTATCCAAAGACATCAAGTTCCAGGACCTCGGCCTGCTCATCGTCGATGAAGAGCAACGCTTCGGCGTGCGCCATAAGGAACGCCTGAAGCAAATGCGCAAAGAGATCGATGTGCTCGCCATGTCTGCAACGCCTATTCCGCGTACGTTGCATATGTCGCTAGTCGGCCTTCGCGATATGAGCGTTATTGAAACACCACCCAAGGACCGAATGGCGATTCAGACCGTCGTGGCTAAATACGATGAGAAGCTGATCCGATCAGCGGTTGAAGTCGAACTCGAGCGTGGCGGTCAGGTCTACTTCGTCCACAACCGCGTCGAGTCAATCTACGAAATTGCCGCGCGAATACAGGAACTTGTTCCGGCAGCGCGCGTTGCCGTGGCGCACGGCCAGATGAGTGAAGGCGAGCTTGAAAAGGTCATGCTCGCTTTCATGCACCATGAATTCGATGTCCTGGTGGCGACAACCATCATTGAAAACGGTCTCGATATTCCGCTGGCCAACACCATTCTTATTAATCGTGCGGATCGTCATGGACTTAGCGAACTCTATCAGTTGCGTGGCCGCGTGGGCCGCTCCAATCGACGAGCCTACGCATATCTGCTCATCCCACAGGAAAAGGAACTCAGTGAAATTGCGCGGCGCAGACTCGCTGCGCTCAAGGAGTTTAGTGACCTCGGCGCAGGATTCAAGATCGCAGCACTTGATTTGGAATTACGTGGCGCCGGCAACATGCTTGGTGGAGAACAGAGCGGCCATATTGAGGCTGTGGGTTTTGAGTTGTACACGTCGATGCTTGAAGCTGCCGTCAAAGAGATGAAGGGTGAAGGTTCTCAGGAACGACCCTCCGTGCAGATGAGCCTTGGCATTCCACTGCGCATCGATGATGGATACGTGGAAGAAGAGAACCAGCGGCTTCGGCTCTACAAGAAAATTGCCGGCGCTCAAAGCGAAAAGGAACTCGCCGACCTGCGCGCTGAGATGGAAGATCGCTACGGTTCGTTACCAGATGCAACTGTCTACCTGCTTGAGGCTGCATCGTTGCGGCTTGAATGTGAGCGCATGGGCATTGCCCAGATAGATCGCAAACGCGCAGAGTTGCAAATTCGCTTTACTGAAAATGCCGCGGTCGATCCAGAGCAATTAATGCGCCTGGTAGCGCGCAATGCCAAGCGAGGAGCGCAATTCACCCCGCAGGGCGTGCTCAAGTATCCATTGGGCGCCACGCGCCCTGACGATGTGTTGCTGGAGATTCGAGAGCTGATGTCGAGTCTGTTACCTGCGCCAGCCGCAGCCTAAGTACGTTGCCATGCAGGATTGAGGGCCCATGAAAAGAGTCTTAACTGGCGTATTGATAGGAGCGGCGATGTCAATAGCAACCACGCAGGCCAATGCCGCGACCAACGCGGAAAAGAACTTTCTGAATGTGTCGAACGAATTCCTGGATAACGTGTATCTCCGCTATTTCCCTTCACAGGGAACCCTCGCTGGATACCACCAGTACGATCCGTATCTCGAAGACTATTCGCAGGCCACCATCGAAAAGCAGGTGGAACTTCTGAAAGGCTTCGAGCAGAGAATCAGCGCGATCCCGGACGATTCTTCTTCGCTCAGTCTGACCTCGCGTGGTGATCGCGCCATCGTGCTCGGAACCATTCGCTCGTGGCTGCTGAATCTGGAAACCATTCGCATGTGGCAGAAGGATCCTGACAGTTATTCCAGCACGGCGGCAACGGGCGTGTTCACCATCATCGAACGCAACTACGCACCTGCTGATCAACGCCTGCGCGCTGTGATCGCACGGGAAAAGCAGATGCCGGCACTGTTCAAGGAGGCGCGTACCAACCTGAAGAATCCTCCGCATGTTTACACCGAAATTGCGATTGAGCAGTTGCCGGGAATTATCAATTTCTTTCAGAAAGATGTGCCAGGCGCTTTTTCGGAAGTAAAGGACCCGGAGTTGAAAGAGGAATTCATCCAAGCCAACAGCGCTGTCATCGAAGAATTGCGTGAGTACCTCGCCTGGTTGAAGACTGACCTCTTGCCTCGCGCGAACGGAGACTTCCGCATCGGCGCGGACGCCTTCGCGAAGAAGCTGGTGTACGACGAGATGGTGGATACTCCATTGGACCGTCTGCTTGAAATTGGCCGGGCAGATCTAAAGAAGAATCAGGCACAGTTCAACGAAATCGCCAAAGAACTTGAGCCCCAGAAAGATTCGCGTGAAGTATTGGAAGAACTTGGCAGTGATCACCCCGCGCCCGATCAACTCCTCAACAGTTTCCGCGATACATTTGCCAGTCTCCAGAGCTTTATCCGCGCGCATCGCATCGTCACGCTTCCATCCGATCAGCAGCCGATCCTTCAAGAGACGCCGCCCTTCATGCGCGCAACAACATTCGCCGCCATGGATACGCCTGGTCCCTTCGAGACCGGTGCGATAGACGCATACTTCGATGTCACCCTCCCCGACAAGTCGATGACGCCCGCGCAGACTGAGAGCTACATGCACTCCTTCAATGTAGGGACAATCATTTCCACATCAGTGCATGAGGCATTTCCCGGACATTTCGTCCAATTCCTTTGGGCCCCGCGCGCTCCCAGCCGCGTGCGCAAACTGCTCAGTGCAAACACCAATGTTGAAGGATGGGCACACTACTGCGAGCAGATGATGCTCGACGAAGGGTATGGCCAGCCGGGCACCGGGGCACGAAATCCGCGCGAGGCGAAGCTCTTACGGCTTGGACAATTGCAGGATGCGCTACTGCGGGATGCACGATTCATTGTGGGCATTGAGATGCACACAGGTAAAATGAGTATTGATCAGGCGGTTGCCTTCTTTGAAAAGGAGGGTTATCAATCGCATGAGACTGCCTTGGTAGAGACTAGACGCGGCACCAGTGACCCGACGTATCTTTACTACACGCTCGGCAAACTCGAAATCATGAAGCTTCGCGAAGATGTGAAGAAAAAAGAAGGAGCTTCGTTTTCACTGCAAAGATTTCACGACGATTTCCTGGCCCAGGGAGCGCCTCCCATTAAGATTGTGCGCGAAGCCATGCTGGGAAATGACACGCCCGCGCTCCAGTAGCGCACGCGCCTGGGGTGCTCATTCGTACGCCGGGCGTAGAAAGGTTGATGCCTCTCGATGAAGAAGAAAGTTCGCACTGCAGTATTCCCCGCAGCTGGATTGGGCACGCGCTTTTTACCGGCCACCAAAGTCATCCCCAAAGAAATGCTGGCCCTGGTCGACAAGCCCATTATTCAGTACGGCGTGGAAGAGGCCATCGAATCCGGCATTGAGCATGTCATCATCATTACGGGCCGCGGCAAGGGCGCCATGGAAGACCACTTTGACCACAGCTTCGAACTTGATGCCACGCTCGAGCGCCGCGGCAAAACTGAACTGCTTGAGGTCTCTCGCCATGTGGCCACAATGGCTCGCATCAGTTATGTGCGTCAGAAGGAGCCTCTCGGTCTGGGACATGCAGTCCTTTGCGCAAAGGAACTCGTAGGCGACGAGCCTTTCGCCGTGATTCTTCCCGACGATGTGATCGATGCCGAAGTTCCTTGCCTCAAGCAGATGATTGATGTCTTTAATGAGCGCGAGGGATCGGTCATTGCAACGCAGACCGTGGAAGGCCCGGCCATCAGCGCTTACGGTGTCCTTGCCGGCTCACCAGATCCAAAAAATCCTCGGATATTTAACTGCACGGGAATGGTGGAGAAGCCGAAGCTTGAAGATGCCCCGTCCAAACAAGCCATCATCGGGCGCTACGTGCTTACACCGCGTATCTTTGAGTTGCTGGAAACAACAACACCCGGAGCAGGCGGCGAGATTCAACTCACCGATGGCATCAAGGCGCTGCTCAAGGAAGAAAAGGTCTACGGTTATACGTTTGAGGGCAAGCGCTTCGACGCTGGAGACAAGTTCGGCATGTTACAGGCGACTGTCGAGTTCGCGCTCAAGCGGCCAGAGTTCGGCGAGAAGTTCCGAGAGTATCTCAAAAGCTTGCCGTTATAATTCAAGCCTTCCACTTGATGTTGCACCCAATCGAGGGCCTCTGATCGTTCAACGGCGGCTTGCCCGCAATTGCCGCGTCGATTGCCGCCCGCAAATCTTCGCCAGTCACCGGCAAACCATTGCCCGGCCTGCTGCGGTCAAATTCACCGCGGTAAGCAAGCTTGAGCTCTCCATCAAAGAGAAAGAAATCCGGCGTGCACGCCGCATGGTACGCCCGCGCCACGCTCTGCGATTCGTCGTAGAGGTAAGGGAACCGAAAGCCCATCGTCTCCGCTTGGCGCTTCAGTCCCGCCGGTGCGTCGTCGGGATAGTTCTCCGCGTCATTGCTGCTGATAGCAACCATGGCGATGGGCTCGCCTTCATAATCTCTGCTGAGCTTCGCCAGCGCTTTTTCAATGTGCTTCACATAAGGGCAGTGTGTACAGATAAACATCACCAGAAGTGCCTTCTGTCCCTTCAGATCGTCACGTCGAACAGTCTTGCCCGAAACTACATCCATCAATGCGAAATCGGGAGCGATCGTCCCAAGTCCAAGTTGCATAGTCGATTCTGTGAGTGCCATGAGTGCCTCCCCAAAAGGTGCAAAAAGCTGCTGCGACCAGTTTGCGTGCCTTGCACCGCCCGATCACGAGCGGCAATCAATTTTGCCGCGCAGTCAATGAGCTCCTAGAACAGACCGTTCTGCCTGCCCGGCATCGGAATGCCAAAGTGCTCATATGCCAGCCGCGTGGCCACACGGCCGCGCGGTGTGCGATCCAGAAAGCCAATCTGAATCAGAAACGGCTCGTATACCTCTTCGAGCGCATCTTCTTCCTCAGCCAGAGTCGCTGCCAGCGTCCCTAGCCCAACTGGCCCTCCGTCATACTTCTCAATAATCGTGCGCAAAAGCCGCCGGTCAATCTCGTCGAAACCATGCGCATCCACCTCAAGCATTGTGAGTGCGGCATTCGCAGTCGGCCGGTCAATCGATCCCGATCCCCGCACCTGCGCATAGTCGCGCACCCGTCTCAGCAACCGATTCGCGATGCGCGGAGTCCCACGCGAGCGCAACGCAATCTCCGCGGCCCCATCCGTATCAATCGGTACACCAAGTACATCGGCCGACCGCTCCACAATCACGCGCAGTTCGTCTTCGGTGTAAAACTCCAGCCTCAGCAGTATGCCGAACCGCGAGCGCAGCGGCGACGAAAGCAATCCCGGCCGCGTGGTGGCTCCCACAAAGGTGAACGGCTTCAGCTCCATCACGTGCGTACGCGCAGCCGGTCCCTGCCCGATGATGATGTCGAGCTTGTAATCCTCGAGTGCGGTATAAAGCTTCTCTTCCATCACAGGTTGAAGACGATGAATCTCGTCAAGAAACAGTACCTGCCGGTCGCGCAGATTGGTCAAAATCGCCGTCAGGTCGCCCTGGATCTGCAGCGCCGGCCCGGCAGTCTGCTGGAAGCCGACTTCAAGCTCATTGGCGATGATAGTGGCCAACGTGGTCTTTCCCAATCCCGGAGGCCCGAAGAGCAGCACATGGTCCAGCGCCTCGCCACGTGAGCGGGCAGCCTCCAGCGCAATGGCCAATTGCTCCTTCGCCTTTGACTGCCCAATGAATTCGCCGAGCAGCCGAGGGCGCAGTTTGAGCTCAAAATTCTGCTCTTCGTCGGCGCGGGATGCGCTTACCAGCCGTTCAGGTGAATTGTCGCGCGCCAATGCCATGATTGCAGCAGTGTAGCGGTTGGCGGCGGGCATGGCCAAACTGGCCGCCGGCGGAGCGGATTAGGAACGATGTCGTGCGCCTGCGAAATACGGTGGCTGTGAGCGCATTTCTTTCTCGGGAATGTTCCTGTTTTTAAACCCCACACATAAGTAACTTTTGAGACTCTCAAAGGCTAGATTTTCTTTGATTGGGCGGAATCACCTGTCGTATGATTGCGCCACATCCCGAGATAAGTCAGTGGGACTAGGCTGTAGGTCGCGGTGTTGCAAAGCTGTACTGCTGGCCGCGATTAGCTCGGATTTTTCACTGTTTATATCCGGGCTTTAATGAATTGAACATCGATTCAGCGGTTTTCTCTTTAGGAAGAAAGTTACTGAATCAGACCTAGATCAAAGCCAGATTGGCGGCAACGCCAGGAGTTAGTATGCGGAATCGTTTGCTTTGGAGTGCTGTGCTGTGTGCATGCCCCTTAATGCTGCTCACAAGCTGTTCCAATGATCCTTCTTTAACCTCGATTGTGATCACTCCCACCAGCATTTCGGTTCAGCTGGCGCAATGCGGTACTACGCAGCTCTCGACCAATTTTGTAGCCACGGGTTACTATACGCACCCGAACCATGCTCCGATCACGAAAGATCTGACCAATGCGGTGACCTGGACGTCGTTGACTCCTCAGATGGTAACTATCACGAACGGCGGAACTGCAACACCTACCTGCTTGGCCTATGGCTCGACCGAGATCGAGGCCAGCGCCCCCGGATTTCATGGCATTGTTACTGCGTTTGCAACAATCAACGTGACGCAGTACACAAACACGACCAATATTACGAGTTTGACCATCTCGCCAACGAATCCGACGATTAACGTCGCTCAAACAGAAGCCTTTTCTGTTGTTGGGACCACCGGTGGTGGAACACAGCAGAACTTGACTACCAATTCTCTATGGACATCCAGCAATCCAGCGATTGCAACCATCAACTCCACTACTGGTGTTGCTACGGGCCTCGCAGCCGGTACCACGGCAATCATGGCCACCTATACCAACCCCGATGGAACACAGGCGACAGCAACTACTACACTCACTGTGCAATAGTCCGCGCAGAAATCTCCACAGCGCTCTCGAACGCCGCCTTTACGGGCGGCGTTCATGCTTTCCGCTCCACCCCAACTATCGCATTTAGACTGGTAAAGTCCGTCTTGTTATCTAATGACTCACCGGTTCTCCCGTCTACGCCGATTCCGCTTTAACTTGCCCCAGCGCATTGCAGCCCTCATGCTGCTCATGTTTCTGGCGCAGGGCCTGTGGCTTACCAGCCGCCAGACCCTTTCTGATCAGGACTACAAATTCGCACGGTGCGGACGAGAGACTTGGGAAAAGCCCTCTCCGCTAGCTGGCTATTACACCAGTTGCGGCAACATTTCCGACGGCATTCTCGCTTACCGTATGGCCGGATTGCCTCTTACGCTCAACGTCCTTCTCGAACGAGGCCTGGATCACTTCCGCAAGCCAGAAGACCGCGTTCTTCCCGAGAGCGATAACACCCGCGTAAGTGCATGGGAACTGCGTCATCAGCTCACGCACATCCTCCTCCTGCTTCGTCTGCCGTTTCTCGCCGCTGGCTGCATGCTAGGTGCCGGCATCTGGTGGGTTTCACGCCGTCTGTACGGCAACCTTGGCGGCTATTTGGCTCTTTCCCTGTACTGCTTTTCGCCCGCAATTCTGCGCGCATGTGTCTCGCCCAGCCCGGAGATCTTTACCGCACTCGGAGTCTACGGAGGCATCTACACATGCATTGGCGTTGCGCACGCCATGCAGGGGCCTCGCCGCAAGTGGCGTCCCCGAATTGTCCTTTTGACTGCCAGTTTCAGCATTGCCGCGGCCAGCCACATAGCTGCACTTCCCGTAATTGCTCTACTCGGCCTGCTGCTCATGCTCTGGGTGGCCGAGGGCCGCCGGACCCAGGTGCTGCCCGTTGTCATGTTGGCTTCACTGGGGGCAATCATCTTCCTTTTTGCCTGCTACGGTTTTTCTCCAGACCCTTTCAGCTACGTGTTTCGTTCCGCAGCCGGTTTCCTTTGGATTTCTTTCGATCCGGCGCGGCGCTTCTTTTCCACGCTCGGCAGCGCGGGTATCACACTGGCTGCTGCCGCTTCTGCAATTCTTTATCTCGGGTCCAGGCGGTCGCGTTATTTCGGCAATACAACACCCCTGTTCTGCTTCATCATCCTGGTCTTGCTTATCACCACCGGGGTTCCGTCCAGTCCGTGGATCTGGTCGATCCCATTCCTTCTTACCTTTGTGGGTGGAGTATTCGCTGACGCATTTGAAACACCACACCGCAAGGTGGCGGTCTTGGCGGCTGGCGCGCTCGTTGGCCTTCAAGTTGTCTTTTGCCTTCTGAGCTTGCCGGGATTGATCTAGGCAAATTTCACCAGCCAACGCCAAGTAGCTGGCGAAGCCACAGGAATTTCACCCCACGATTGATGCCGGAAATCTGGGTAATGAACCCATTTCCCACTTCCCGCCACTGCCCCGCCGCATTTCTCCTAAAATAAAGCAAAAGAATGACTTATTTGACAACCTCAGCCTTGCTCCGCACCCCTTCCAGAAGGTAAAATAGTGCTTTGAGCCCGTCCCAGGCCGGCCCAGCGTTTCCGGACACATCCTGCCGCTTTTGAACGGGTTCCGAGACTTCTATGGCAGACGAAAAGAATCCCCAGCTCCCTCTCGACGGCGGCAATCCGCCAAGCGGCACCAACTTCCTCCCAATGAACATTGAAGAGGAGATGCGCCGGTCGTATCTGGCCTACTCCATGTCAGTCATTGTGGGGCGCGCACTGCCTGATGCTCGTGACGGCCTCAAGCCCGTCCATCGTCGCATCCTTACGGCCATGGATCGCGAGGGCCTGCAGCACAACAAGCGCTATTCGAAATGCGCCGGCGTGGTTGGCGAGTGTTTGAAGAAGTACCACCCCCACGGCGACTCGTCTGTCTATGACGCTCTGGTGCGCATGGCTCAGCCATGGTCGCTGCGCTATCCGTTGGTTGACGGTCAGGGCAATTTCGGTTCGGTCGATGGCGACCCGCCCGCAGCGTACCGTTACACCGAATGCCGCATGGAGCGCATCGCCGAAGAGATGATGGCCGATATCGACATGGAAACTGTCGATATGATGGCCAACTTCGACGAGACAATCGAAGAGCCCACTGTACTGCCCACGAGGATTCCGACTCTGATCGTCAATGGCTCCAACGGCATTGCCGTCGGCATGGCCACCAATATTCCGCCCCACAATCTTACTGAAGTGACCAATGCCGCCATTGAGCTGGTGAAGAATCCTAAGGCTGGACTGGCAGAAATTCTCAAGCACGTGCAGGGGCCCGACTTCCCAACTGGCGGCTTCCTTTACGGCCGCTCCGGTATTGCGCAGGCCTACAACACAGGCCGCGGCCGCTTCATGATGCGCGCCAAAGTGGCCACCGAGAATATCACCAAGGATAAGCAGGCACTCGTAGTCACTGAAATTCCTTACCAGGTTAATAAGGCCAAGCTCATTGAACGCATAGCCGATCTGGTGAATGACAAGATCATCGACGACATCGGCGACGTACGTGACGAGAGCGACCGCGATGGCATGCGCATCGTCATTGAGATCAAGCGAGGCGGCCAGCCGGAAATCATCCTCAACCAGCTCTACAAGCACACCTCCATGCAGGAGAGCTTCTCAATGATCTTCCTGGCGGTCCATGAGGGCCAGCCGAAGGTCATGAGCCTCGATCAGGCCATCCGCGCGTTCATCGACCATCGTGTCGATGTCGTCCAGCGTCGTACCGCGTACCTGCTGCGCAAAGCCCGCGAGCGCGAACATCAGTTCGAAGGCTACAAGATCGCCATCGACAATCTCGACCACGTGATCAAGATTATTCGTGGTTCAAAGTCACGCGCTGAAGCCCGCGAAAACCTCTACGTCTGGGGCAAGGGCAAGGATATTGTCATCAGCCTCGGTCGCGAACGCCGCCCCGAAGAAGAAAAGGGTCTTACGCTGCGTCAGGTCGACGCTATCCTCGAATTGCAGTTGTACCGCCTCACGCAGTTCTCGGTCGACGAAATCCTCAACGAACTCGCCGAGATCCGAAAGAAAATCGCCGAGTACGAGGAAATTCTCGCCAGCGACAAGAAGCTGCGCGCGGTCATCGTTAAAGAACTCGAAGAAGTCCGCGACAAGTACGGCGACGCGCGTCGCACGCAAATCATCGACGAGTCCGCTGAAATTCAGCTTGAAGACCTGATTGCAGATGAGCAGGTTGCTGTCACGGTCTCCCATCAGGGCTACCTCAAGCGCACGCCCATCAGTGTCTATCGCCAGCAGCGCCGCGGCGGCACAGGGCGCATGGGCATGAAGACGCGCGAAGAAGACTTTGTCGCACAGCTCATCGTTGACTCGACGCACGCCTATCTACTCTGTTTCACCAACACGGGCCGCGTCTACTGGCTCAAGGTCTATGAGATTCCCGACGTCGGTGCAGCCGGCAAGGGCAAGAGCATCAACATTCTGCTCAACCTGCAGCCAGGCGAAAACGTCCGTGCCATTCTTGCCGTACGCGACCTAGAAGAAGAAGGGAAGTTCATCTTCTTCGCAACACGCAATGGCACGGTCAAGAAAACGCCGCTCAAGGACTTCTCCAACGTCATGTCGCGCGGCATCATCGCCATTGGCATCGACGATGAAGACGATCTCGTCACCGCCAGCATCACCGACGGTTCGCAAATCATCTTCCTCGCCACCCACCTCGGCATGGCCATACGCTTTGACGAGTCAGACGTACGCTCCATGGGCCGTCCAGCCCGCGGTGTGCGTGGCATTGAACTGAAGAAGAACGATTATGTCGTCGGCGCCGCAGTCACTCCCAAAGAACACGAGGAAGGCGCGTACCGCATTCTCGCCGTCACGGAGAATGGTTTCGGCAAGCGCACCAACGTTGAGGAGTATCGCCTGCAGTCACGTGGTGGTAAGGGCGTCAAGAACATGGCCGTCACGGACCGCATTGGCCGCGTGAATACCATTCAGCTCGTCGATGACACCAGTGAACTGATGGTCATCAGCCAGTTCGGCAAGATCATTCGAATTGATACTAAGAGCGTCCGTGCGGCAGGCCGTGCCACACAAGGTGTCCGCTTGCTTAACCTTGACGACGACGACAAGGTAGCCGCCGCGGTCATCATTCCTCCTGAGGAACTGGCCAAGGACGACGACCAGGGGTCGCTGATCCAGTGACTCTAAGTCGACAGAGAAAATTCCGCTTCTCGTAAAGAAGCGGAATTTTTCCTTTCAGGTCCTACAGCTTCCCCAGCTTTTCCTCCAAATCCGGTACATAGCTGGTTTGCGCCTCGGGTTCCAGTTGCTTTGCCTGGTTCAGTGCCGCAGTCCAGGCTGTGCGCGCTTCGTCCTTCAACCCAAGTGCGGCTGCTGAATCACCCAATGCCGATTGCGACATGATGTCTGTCGGGTCAATTACGACAGCCTCACGTGCCAGCGGCAATGCATCTTTCGCATTGCCTCGCCATTCCAGTTGGTAGGCTTGGATAGCCCGGCTCAAAGCAGCGGCTTGCGTCAGATCAAACGATCCTTCGTAAACAAGCACGCCGTTGTCGATCAACGTATTGGGCTTCTTCGTTAGGAATGAGCGGTATGGATTCAATCTCTCACTTGGCCACTCGCAGCCGCTCCAGTCACCTGCACTCAGCAAAACAGCACCTTGCACTTTGGCTGGAGTGGAGTCGATACCTCCCAGCCAGAATGTGTCTATGTTGGGCAGATGATGACATCTAATTCCATAGGTTGCCGGATCGACCTCAGGGTAGGCGAAGTAGGCGAACCAGCACTCCTGCCCCGGATGTGCGTCCTGCCAGGCCTTCACCTGGTAGAGCTGCTGACCCCAATCCGCATTCGCGTCGCTCAGCAACTTATACGTATTCGACGAACCACCCCACGCCTCATTCGCATACGGAATGTAATTGGGAAACGCAAAGAGCATCGACACCACTTGCGCAGCAACCAGGCCGCCTGAAATCCACTTCCATTTCCTGCTCTCTTTGGCCCACGCCACAATGCCTCCGCCGCACAATATTGCGGCGAATGCATAGAGCGGAAGAATATGCCTCGCGCCAATATTCATTCCCGCGGCCATGGCAATCGCAAGGTACGTCACCCACGGAATCAAAATGAAAGCCAGCGCCCGGCGATTTTGCATGCGGCCGGTAAATGCAGCTACGAGCGACAATACGACCAGTGCAAGCATCCCAAGAGTTGTCTTGATCAGGATGACCAGTGGAAAGTACCACCAGATGCCGTGCGCAATCTGCTTGCCCAGTACAAAGGTCGGGTAGAACTGCGCCATGCGCTTAACGTCGATGAGGCCAATCATGTACGACTGCGGCAGCAGGTGCATCCGGTCGATAAAAATAACTGCGGATTGGTCAAAATGGCTGAGCGGCTGTGCGTACTCGGCGACCGTTGGGAAGGGAAATCCATGGGGCCGCGCCGCGTAACGGAAGCCATAGAAGGCCCAGAGAATCACAACGCCGATGACAACAATCGCGGCAAAAGCGCCACTGAGCCGCAACGCCACACGACCTCTCTTACCGCGCTCGGCAAAGATCACTTCCCACACGATTAGAAGCAGGAGCATCGGCGCCAGCAGAATGCCGGAGTGCTTCGTGGATAGTAGTAATCCTGCTACAACCCCGGCGGCAAGCAGCCTCAGCTGCGTCGGCTTCGAAACATAGCGATAGAAAGCATAGACACTCCACACAAAAAAGAGCGTCACGCCAATGTCTGTAGTCACGAGCGCAGAGTGGCCGGCAATATTCGGCTCAAAAACCACCAGCACCATCGCCAGCACGCCTGCAACCTCGCCAAACCATTCTCGCGCCGCAAAGAATGCAATTGCTGACAGCATCAGTGCCAGCAGGCCCGCAGCCATGCGCATACGGAAAAGATAATGCTGGCCGGCGCCGTCATTTCGTT
>JAGWSG010000232.1 GCA_028876335.1 Acidobacteriota bacterium | reverse complement strand
TGATCATTGGCACGCGTGACAAAGACGGCAAGTGGGTCGAGGGCGGCGCGCTGGGCGAGTTGTCCAGGCCGGTGGACGAGAGCGCCGTGGCCAAAGTAGGCGCCATCTCGGCCAACGGCGACCAGGAGATTGGCAACATCATTGCCCATGCGGTCAAGGTTGTGGGCAAGGACGGCGTGATCACGATCGAGGAGTCGAAGACGATGCACACCGGTCTCGAAACCGTCGACGGCATGCAGTTTGATCGCGGCTACCTGAGCCCCTACTTCGTGACCGACGCGGAGCGCCTGGAATCAATTCTGGACGATCCGTACATCTTGATCTACGAGAAGAAGATTTCGGCGATGAAGGATCTGCTGCCCCTGTTGGAGCAGGTTGCACGTGGCGGCAAGCCGCTCTTGATCATTGCTGAAGACGTGGAAGGCGAAGCGCTGGCCACCCTGGTGGTGAACAAGCTGCGCGGCACGTTGAATGTGGCTGCCGTGAAGGCTCCTGGCTTCGGTGATCGTCGCAAGGCGATCCTTGGCGACATCGCGATCCTCACCGGCGGCAAAGCGATCACGGAAGATCTCGGCATCAAGCTGGAAGGCGTGAAGCTCGAGGACCTGGGCCGTGCGAAGCGCGTAACCATCGACAAGGACAACACGACGATCGTGGACGGCGCCGGCAAGGCAAGCGACATCGACGGCCGCGTGAAGGAAATCCGTTCGCAGATTGAGAAGACCACCTCTGACTACGACAAGGAGAAGCTGCAGGAGCGCCTTGCCAAGCTGGTTGGCGGCGTTGCCATCATCAAGGTGGGTGCGGCAACTGAGACCGAGCTGAAGGAAAAGAAGGCTCGCGTTGAGGATGCACTGCACGCGACCCGTGCGGCTGTGGAAGAAGGCATTGTCCCGGGCGGCGGCGTGGCTCTGGTTCGTGCGGTTCCCTCCGTCATGGAGCTGATCAAGACGCTGGAAGGCGACGAAAAGATCGGCGCACAGATTGTGCTTCGCTCGCTCGAAGAGCCGCTGCGCCAGATTGTGGCGAATGCCGGCGAAGAGGGCGCGGTGGTTGTGGCAAAGGTGCTGGAGAGCAAGGAACAGCACTATGGCTACAACGCAGCAACAGGCGAGTTCGAAAACCTGGTTAAGGCTGGCGTGATCGACCCGACCAAGGTGACCCGCACAGCTCTGCAGAACGCGGCGTCCATTGCAGGCCTGCTGCTCACCACCGAAGCGCTGGTTGTCGAAATGCCCGAGCCGAAGGCTCCGGCACCGGCAGGCGGCCACGGCGGCGGCATGGACGGCATGTACTAAGCTGCGCGTTTGGCGAATAATGCTTCGCGCAAAAGCGAATCCCCCGGCTTCGGCCGGGGGATTTTTTTATTGCTACATAAAAGGGTCGCTCTCTCTCTCTGCCATCACTTCCTCATCTTGGTCCATTGGAACTTGAGACCAATGCGCGCACTATACGGAAGGCTCGGATAGCCGAGCGGCGCAATGTGCTGATCGTTGGTCAGATTGTCCATTTGTGTGTAGATGCTGATCCAGTTGCGCACCCGGTAGCTTTCGCCAAGCGTGAGCTGTGCGTAGCCATGGTCAAGATTGCGATTGGGCAGCAGCAGAGACGTTCCGAAGTTCGCATCGGTCAGGAAGGTCGAGTCGTCACTGCGGCTGGCAAAGGCGGCGGTGAAGAGGCCGGTAAAGCCGTGACTCGAATAGGTTGCTGTGATAAAGCCCGTATGAGGCGGACGCCGGAATGGGCGCGCTCCCTTGAGTGGTGAGTAGGCGCCAATGGGAATGCCGTTGTATGTGGGTTCGTAACCGTTGTTCAGCGCTTCATTGTCGCTGGAGAACGACCGCTGCACCACCGAGTCAAGATAGGTGTAACCGCCGCGCAGGAAAATGCTGCGGCCAATGCCGCCTTCTAGCGTGGCTTCAATTCCCTGCGCGCGGAAGGCTTCCGTGTTCATGTACACGCCGTAATCGTAGGTGTAGTAGTAGCCTAGAGCATCAATCAGCGCCTGCTCATTGCTCCCAGATAGCCCAAGCAATCCGGGCAGCAGTTGTGCGCCAACAGATTCAATCTCCTTGCCGAACTGGTTGTGGAAGTATGTGGTGCGGAAGAGAATGTGCGCGTTGAAGAAGCTCTGCTCGACGCCGGCTTCGTAGGTCCGCGTGGTGGGTGCTGCAATAGGCCCAATGCCGAGCTGCTGCGCAGTAGCTTGATTGCCGCTGCCTGCGAGAAATTTATAGAGTGAACCAAATTCGTCGCTTAACTTGGGCTCGCGCACCGCATCGCCAAAGTTGAACTGCACACGCGTGCCGCTGAACTTACCGTCGTGAGGACGGAAGATGTAATACGTCGCTCCCGCGCGCGGTGTTGTTGTGGTGCCGTAAAGCGTGTCATGCTGCAACGCGCCGCCGAGGTTGTAGAAGAAACGCGTCTTGAAGTCGCCATGCACTGCGGCGAGATAGTTTTCCTGCCTGCGTTCGGTGGATTCATCAATCGTGTACGACGGAATGCGCTCTACGCCGCGCTCGTCCTGGTATTGAAAGCCAAAGAGCCCCAACAGGTGCGGTGTCACGCGATAATCGCCCTGATAATCAACCTCATCGCGGTTGTTCACGAACGATTCATCGAACGGGTACGTTCCTGCGTAATCAAGTATGGCCTGCCCCGTGACTGAGTAGCCATTCGCGCCTGTGATGGTGACGACCTGTCCAAGACTGTCGCCGTACGCGTCGAAATCGCCACTGCCTGCCTGTGACCACTGGTGATACTGCTCGCGTTTGCGAGTCGCACCATAACGCAGCAAGTTGTGGAATGGTTCCGAGGTCTGATGTTCGAGCGATGTGCTCAGGTAGAGGTCCTGATCCTTTTCCGTGGCGTCGTCGGCAACGTGGTAGAAGTCCCATGCATTGGGCACGCCGGCCGCGTCCACACCGTAGTGAACGGTGCCGCGTAGTTGCAGATTCGCGCGCGGCTGCCAGCCAAAGTTACCCACGGCCGTACCCACATGAAACTTGTCATTCGGCAGATCGTTGTCTGTCTGGAACCAGTTGTAGTTGCCGAGGTAGTCATACTTTCCGTGCGCTCCGGCAATCTCCGCGGACTCGTGCGACGTGTTGAAGTTGCCCGCGTCACCGGAGAGGAAGAGCGAGGGATAGCTCGTTGTTCCGCGCGGCGTGGTGATGCTTACAACGCTGCTGCCTGCGTCCGCGCCGTAGAGAGATGAGTTCGCTCCACGAAAAATTTCAACGGACTCAACGCCGGTGGTGGAGAAGGGTCCAAAATCGAACTGGCCACCTAGTTCGCCGGCGTCAATGCCATCTATCAGAACCTTGTTAGCCGTGGAGTTGCCGCCGCGCACAAACAGTGAACTCTGCGCACCGCGCTGGCCCAGTTGTGCAACGAAGACTCCGGGCGTGATGCGAAGCAGACCAGGCAGATCCACGCTCTGCGCAAGTTCGTTGGGGCCGATGACTGATGTCGACTCGCTGGTCTGCCCCTGTGGCGTGGGTGTGCCCGTGGCCGTAACCACAATCGACTGCCGCACCCATTCCGGCTCAAGCACCAGGTTGCGCTCTACGCTGTCAAAGCGGCCGGCGAAGAAGCTGGGCGTCTGCAACTGGCGAAAGGTTTTGGCTGTGACAACAAGATAAAAGCGTCCCTGAGTACCACTGAGAATCTGAAAGCTGCCGTCGGCACCAGAAACGGTCGTCGAAACGACAGTCCCCTTGCTGATGAGCGAAACGGACGCGCCCGACACGGGAATTCCAGTGGTGTCCGTGACGACGCCGCGCACCGCGGCTGCAAAAGCTTGCAATGGGATGGAAAGGCAGGCTGCGGCGACAAGCAGCGCGGCGAGGCATCGGATGTGCCTGATTGCGGGCATATGAACTCCTCCGTTCCCCTCGGAACGTTAGCGGCTGGAAGCGTCAAGGACCGGTCTCCTGACTTGCGCCGCCGCCGGCATCCTTCCCGGAAATTTCCAGTGGATGATGACTCGTGCCGAACCACGAAACGAGCCTGCCGGATGGGTGCTTCCGCTCAAAAAAAGACGAAACGGAGTGCAAATGCGCTTACAGTTGCGGGGCAGTGGCGGACTTTCACCGCCTTCCCGAGAATCCTTACGATTGCAATGAATGGTGGGAGACGGCCAGATGCGGGCTCGACTCAGGAACTAAAGAAGCCTGTGCAACAACCTCGTTTATAAAGGGCGAGACCCCTCAACTCCAAGAAGACATTTTTCTGTCATTGGAATAGACCTCCGCGGAGGCAAGTTCAGATCGCGAAGCGAACCGGCACGCCCGACCGTCGCGTGATCTCCTCGCGTGTGACTCCATCGGCAAGTTCCACCACTTCAACGCCCGTCGGCGTAATGTCCATCACGCCAAGATCGGTAATCACGCGATGCACAACACCTGCGCCGGTGAGCGGAAGCGTGCATTTCGGCACAAGCTTAGGGCTGCCGTCATTGGCGTTGTGCTCCATCAGTACAATCACGCGGCGCACGCCGCACACAATGTCCATGGCTCCGCCCATACCTTTCACGCGTTTGCCGGGAATCATCCAGTTAGCCAGGTCGCCGTCCTCGGAAACCTGCATTGCGCCAAGGATTGTCAGATCCACATGCCCGCCGCGAATCATGGCGAAGGAGTCGCTGCTGGAAAAGATGGAGCCACCCGGCAGCACGGTCACCGTCTCTTTGCCGGCGTTAATCAGGTCTGCGTCCACTTCACTCTCCAGCGGATAGGGGCCCATACCGAGCAGGCCATTTTCCGACTGCAGAATCACCGTCATGCCCTCGGGAATGTAGTTCGCCACAAGCGTGGGCATGCCAATGCCGAGGTTTACGTAGAAATTATCTTCAAGCTCGGCTGCTGCGCGCTGCGCCATCTGATTACGTGTCCAGGGCATGGTCAGGCGCTCCTTACGGTGCGGCGCTCAATGCGCTTTTCCGGCGTTGGGTTGTGCACCACGCGCTGTACAAAGATGCCGGGGGTGTGAATTTCATCTGGATCGAGAGCGCCGGGTTCCACAACAATCTCCGCTTCTGCAATGGTGACTTTTCCGCACGTGGCTGCCAGCGGATTGAAGTTGCGCGCCGTGCGTCGATAAACCAGATTGCCGTGCGTGTCCGCCTTCCACGCCTTCACCAGCGCTATGTCCGCGCGCAAGCCGCGCTCAAGCACGTACATCTGCCCGTCGAACTCCTTCGTCTCCTTACCCTCGGCCACAATCGTTCCAAAGCCTGTCCGCGTGTAGAAGCCGGGAATGCCTGCTCCGCCGGCGCGCATGCGCTCAGCCAGGGTGCCCTGCGGCGCGAACTCCACTTCCAGTTCGCCGGCAAGAAACTGCCGCTCGAACTCGGCATTTTCGCCCACGTAGCTGGAAATCATTTTCTTGATTTGCCGCGACTCAAGCAGGATGCCCAGTCCCCACCCGTCCACACCGGCGTTATTGCTGGCCACGGTGAGGTTGCGCACGCCTGTGTCACGCAGCGCGGCTATCAGTGCTTCCGGAATGCCGCATAGGCCGAAACCGCCAACGGCAAGCAGCATGCCGTCCTTCACCAGCCCTTCAAGTGCGGCAGTTGCGCTGGGATAGAGTTTGTTCATCGAATCCTAACCACAATGCGAATGGACGATATCACGAATTCCTGCCGTAAGGAAAATCGATGCTTGCTAAATCGTTCAAGTTGTCCTGAGTTACTGACTGGTGCAATACTCATTCGTCGCGCCCGCACTGAAAAGGGCGCACTAACCAGGCTGTTCGATCGCTGTCCGTAAAGGAGCGGTGCAGGATGATGACCGAGGATCCACAATTCGAACTGGACGAAGAACAGGAAGAATTGCGGCGGGAAATCCGCCGCTTTGCGCAGCGCGAGATTGCGCCGCATGTACGCGAGTGGGACGAAAAGAGCACATTTCCGGGCGAGGTCGTCAGGCAGCTGGGCCAGATGGGTTTGCTGGGCATTATCTTTCCACCTGAACTGGGCGGTAGCGGCATGGACTATGTGGACTACGTCCTCGCGATTGAAGAGTTGTCCTGCGTCGACGGATCCATCGGCATCATTGTCGCTGCGCACAATTCGCTCTGCACTAATCACATTTATCTAGCAGCAAATGATGCGCAGCGCAAGCGCTGGATTCCGCGACTGGCAAGCGGTGAATGGCTCGGCAGTTGGGCACTGACGGAGCCGGGTTCGGGTTCGGATGCGATGGGTGCACGTACAACAGCGGTTCAAAAAGACGGCGGCTGGATTCTGAACGGAAGCAAGACTTTCATCACCAATGCGGGTCACTCGGACTGTTCAGTGGTCATCGCCGTGACTGACCGCGCGAAGAAGAGCCACGGTATGACGGCATTCCTGATCGAGAAAGGGACCAAGGGATTTCGACCCGGCAAGAAGGAAGACAAGCTGGGCCTGCGCGCTTCCGATACCTCCGAACTTATCCTTGAGGACTGTTTTGTTCCGGACGAGAACCGCCTCGGCCTGGAAGGCGAGGGCTTTATTGACGCGATGCGTGTGCTCGACGGCGGACGCATCTCAATTGCCGCGCTGGCGCTGGGTATTGCCCGTGGCGCTTTTGAAGCTGCGGTGAAGTATGCCAAGGAGCGGCACCAGTTTGGCAAGTCCATCAGCGAATTCCAGGCAATTCAATTCAAACTGGCGGACATGGCCACGCAGCTTGCAGCGGCACGCCAGCTCACGCTGAAAGCCGCACGGATGAAAAGCGCAGGTTTGCGAGTTTCGCTTGAGTCATCCATGGCGAAGCTCTTTGCCAGTGAAGCTGCGGTGCGGATCTGCGATGAGTGCGTGCAGATTCACGGCGGCTACGGCTTCATCAAGGACTATCCGGCGGAGAAATTCTACCGCGATGTAAAATTGTGCACGATTGGCGAGGGCACCAGTGAAATCCAGCGCATGGTGATAGCGCGCGAGATTCTGAAGTGAAGGATGACGGAGAATCGATGAGCAATTCCCTGCCCTCAAAGCTGGACATCAACTCGCCTCGATTCCAGCGAAACAAAAAGTCACTGGTAAGTCTCCTCGCAACGATGAGCGACGAGCAGGAAGTGATTCGCCAAGGTGGCGGCGCGAAGGCCATCGACGCGCAGCACAAAAAGAACCGGCTCACGGTGCGCGAGCGGCTCGCTTTGTTGCTGGATCCGGATGCACCGTTCATCGAACTGGGCGTGTATGCCGCATTTGGAATGTATGAGGAGTGGGGCGGAGCACCGGCGGCTAGCGTTGTGACAGGCCTGGGCCGCGTGTGCGGACGGCTCGTGATGGTCATCGCGAACGACGCAACGGTGAAGGCCGGCGCGTTTTTCCCCATGACAGCGAAGAAAGTGATTCGCGCACAAACCATCGCGCTTGAGAACCGAATTCCGACTATCTATCTCGTCGATTCATCCGGCATTTTCCTGCCCCTGCAGGAAGACGTCTTTCCCGATCAGGATGACTTTGGCCGCGTGTTCCGCAACAACGCCGTCATGTCTGCGCACAACATTCCGCAGATCACGGCCATTATGGGCATGTGCGTTGCAGGGGGCGCATATCTGCCTGTAATGACGGACACGGTGCTGATGACCGAAGGTAGTGGTCTCTTTCTGGCCGGGCCCGCTCTTGTGCAGGCAGCCATTGGCCAGAAGGTGGACGCAGAAGAGCTCGGCGGCGCCGCCATGCACGCTGAAATTTCCGGAACTGTTGACTTCAAGGAGCCCAGTGACGAATCGTGCATCGAGCGCATCCGATTGCTTGTTGACAAGCTTGGGCATCCCAAACGAGCAGTGTTCGATGCAGTTCCCTATGACGCGCAGAAAGATGCCCCACTGTATGCGGCTGAGGAATTGTATGGATTTCTCGACTCTGATCCTGAGCGCGCCGCGACCAATACGTACGACGTACGCGAAATCATCGCGCGGCTCGTCGATCGCAGCGAGTTTGCTGAGTATCGCGCAGGATATGGACGTACGCTGGTTTGCGGCTACGCACGCATTGGCGGGTATGCGGTGGGCATTGTCGCCAACCAGAAGGAGCACCAGACTCTGACCGATGCGCATGGCGCGCGGCGCACCGAGTTTGGCGGCGTGATTTATGCAGAAAGCTCCGAAAAGGCAGCGCGCTTTATCATCGACTGCAACCAGAGTCTCATTCCGCTCGTGTTTCTGCACGACGTGAATGGCTTCATGGTGGGCCGCGATGCTGAGCAGAGCGGCATCATTCGCGCCGGTGCAAAAATGGTTTCCGCTGTTTCCAATTCCGTGGTGCCCAAGATTTCCGTAATCCTGGGCGGCAGTTTTGGTGCAGGACACTACGCGATGTGCGGCAAGGCATACGATCCGCGATTCATTTTCGCCTGGCCCACGGCCCGCTACGCCGTCATGAGCGGTGCCTCTGCCGCAAACACACTGGTCGAAGTACGTGTGCGGCAGCTCGAGCGCAACGGCCACGCCATCACCGAAGAGGAGCGCAAACAGATTTTCGACGAGATCAAGAGCACCTATGACGCGCAGGCCGACCCACGCTACGGCGCGGCGCGCCTGTGGCTCGATGCCATCCTCGATCCCGCAGACACGCGAGAGGCCCTGATTACAGCGCTCGAAGCGGCAAGCATGAATCCCGACGTGGCGCCATTCAATCCTGGCGCGATGCAGACCTGATGCGATGAACAACTCTGTCCAACTCGTGGAATGCCCGCGCGACGCATGGCAGGCATTGCCCGGCCACATTCCGGCGGAAGCAAAGGCGGCATATCTGCGCGCGCTCATCAATGCGGGCTTTGCGCACATCGATGCGGCCAGCTTTGTCTCTCCGCGCGCGGTGCCGCAGATGGCCGATTCGGAAGAAGTCCTTGCGCTTCTCAATCCACTTTCCAATGTCGAAATCATCGGCATCATCGTGAACTCCAAAGGTGCGGAGCGTGCGATACAGACTAGCAAAGTCACCACGCTTGGATTTCCCTATTCGATTTCTCCAACCTTTCTGGAGCGCAATCAGCATCAGTCGCAGGCCGACGCGCTCAAAGAACTTTCGAGCATCGCCGAAGCAGCGCATTCCAACGGGCTCAACACTGTCGGCTACCTTTCCATGGCGTTCGGTAATCCGTATGGCGATGCGTGGAGCGCGGACGAAGTCATTGCAGGATGCGAGGCAATCGCGCAAGCTGGAGTCCACACAATCTCATTGGCGGATACAGTTGGACTCGCAGCGCCTGAGCAAATTGCGGAAGTCTTTGCAAAGGTAAGAACCGCAATGGCCGGCGACATCGCTCTCGGTCTGCATCTGCACGCGCGCCCTGACAGTGCCGCTGCAAAACTGCGTGCCGCATATCTTGCCGGATGCAGACGTTTTGATACTGCACTCGGCGGATTCGGCGGATGCCCGTTTGCGCAGGATGCGCTTGTGGGCAATGTGGCGACTGAAACCGCGCGGGCTGAACTCACGCAGCTAGGCGCTGTGCTGCCTCCTCTTGCGAACATCGACAAACTGCTTGATCAAACGCGCAACCTGAACTCGGAATATGGCCGCGTGCATGCGCAAACTTGAGACTGGAAGCCGAATGACCTACACATCACTACTAACACAGGAATCCGAAGGCATATTCACCATCACGCTGCACAGGCCCGAGCGGCGTAATGCCCTGACTGCTGTGATGCGCAGTGAATTGATTGACGCATTCAACACGGCACGCGATCACGCGGACATCCTCATATTGACTGGCTCCGGAGCCGCCTTTTGCGCAGGACTCGATCTGTCAGCCCTCGAATCGCTCGCCAATTCCTCTCCTGAAGAACAGATCGAAGACGCCGAGCAGATCGCTGACTTGTTCCGCACGCTTTATACACTTCCCATACCCTCAATTGCCGCAGTCAATGGTGCTGCGATTGCCGGAGGAACAGGCCTGGCTACGCTGTGCGACTTCACCATTGCTGTTCCCGAAGCAAAGTTTGGATATACCGAAGTGCGCATCGGCTTTGTACCCGCCTTGGTCTCTGCTTATCTCAGCATGCAGATTGGCACAAAGGAGGCAAAGAGGCTGCTTCTATCAGGCCGATTATTCGATGCCCAGGAAGCCTCACACCTTGGTCTGGTGGATGAACTGGTTGCCGCCAACGAATTGATGCCGCATGCGCACGCGCTTGCACAGGAATTGCTGAAGAACAGCCCCGCAGCCATGCGGCAGACCAAGCAGCTCTTCCTTGATGAAACGATGCCAGAACTCCACCAGCGGATCGCGCTTGCACTTTCCGCCAATGTGGAAGCGCGCAAACATCCGGACTTCAAGGAGGGCCTGCGCGCCTTTCTGGACAAACGCAAGCCACAATGGCAGCGCTGAGAAACTCAGGCCGGCACATGGGCGACGTTCGCATACTTCAAGGCGGCCTACTTTACAATGCAGAAAGTTCACGAGCCAGGTCCTGCGTTACCTGAGAGACACGTCGCACGAAAGGACTGCTTCGCATTTTCCTGCCTTCATCGAGTAAAACTGGCCGGGCCACAATTCCATGGATATATCGACACAATCATCTTGCATTCAGGTTATCGACTCACACACTGCCGGAGAGCCAACGCGGGTCATTGTCTCAGGCGCTCCCGATCTCGGTTCCGGCTCCATGGCAGAGCGGCTGCAGCGCTTCCGCGCAGCACACGATTCCTTTCGTCGTGCCGTACTGTGCGAGCCGCGCGGATCAGAAGTTCTGGTCGGCGCACTGTTGCTTAAGCCGGCCAGCGCCACTGCGGCAGCAGGCGTCATCTTCTTCAATAACGCAGGCTATCTGGGCATGTGTGGCCACGGCATGATCGGACTTGCCGCGACGCTCGCCTACATGAAGCGCATCAATCCCGGTGAACATAGAATCGAAACGCCTGTCGGTGACGTAACGGTACAATTGGAGAGCAACCACTCTGTCACCGTGGCCAATGTGGAGGCTTACCGCCTGCATAAAGCCGCAGCCTTGGAAGTACCGGGCTACGGAACCGTGCGCGGCGATGTGGCCTGGGGCGGCAACTGGTTTTTCCTTGTCCAGGACCATCCATTCCAACTAACGCTCGCGCATGAAGAAGAGTTGATGGCCTTCACGTGGGCCATTCGTAAGGCGCTGCCCGCCGCTGGAATTACAGGATCCAACGGCGCGGAAATTGATCACATTGAACTCTTCGCCGCCCCGCACAATTCTGCTAACGACAGCCGCAACTTTGTGCTCTGCCCCGGTAAGGAGTACGACCGCTCACCGTGCGGCACTGGCACCAGTGCAAAGATGGCATGCCTTGCCGCGGACGGCAAACTGAATCCCGACGAACCATGGCGGCAGGAAGGCATTCTGGGATCGGTCTTCACCGGACATTACGAAGCAAGCGGAGACCGCATTCGTCCCTTCATTTCCGGATCTGCATATGTCACAGCGGAGTCCTCACTCATCTTCGACTCGAACGATCCGTTCCGCGAAGGCATTCCCGCGGCGGAGCACTCACAGGCATGACAACCGCCTCCGAGTTCGACGTCGCCATCGCGGGCGGAGGCATTGTTGGTTGCACGTGTGCGCTTGCATGCGCCCAACGCGGCCTGCGGGTTGCCATCGTTGAGCGCGATACCTGGGGCAGCGGCGCAACCGCCGCAGGCATGGGCCATATTGTGGTCATGGATGATTCCGAGGCGCAGTTCGCGCTCACACGCTACTCGCAGCAGCTGTGGAGTGCGATGGATCTGCCGGCAGCGGCCGAATACGAGCAAACTGGCACGCTTTGGATTGCAGCCGACAAAGACGAACTGGAAGCGGCCGAACGCAAGCAGGCCTGGTATACCGCGCGCGGCGTGCCCGCACACATGCTGACTGTGCACGAATTGTACGAGGCAGAGAAGCACCTGGCCCCCGGACTGGCTGGAGCGTTGCTCATCCCTGAAGACGGCGTGATTTATCCCCCCGTTGCCGCGCTTGCGCTTGGGCAGCGCGCAGAGGCACTCGGTGCAAAACGATTCGCAGGCCGTGAGGTGAAGGCGATAGGTGCAGGCCGCATGGAACTCAACTCGGGCGAGACCGTCCTTGCAACAAGGCTGGTCCTTGCACTCGGTGCGGAGTCCACACATCTTGCTCCGCACATCGCTGTCCGCAAGCGCAAGGGACATCTCGTCATCACAGACCGCTATCCCGGCTACGTCCGTCATCAACTCGTTGAACTCGGCTATTTGAAAAGCGCGCATAGTATGGGAAGCGATTCAGTCGCTTTCAACGTGCAGCCGCGCAAAACAGGCCAACTGCTCATCGGCTCTTCGCGGCAATTCGATGCGGAGTACGCGGAAGTAGATCACAGCATTCTGACGGCCATGCTGGCACGCGCGGCGATATACCTGCCCGGAGTTGCGCAGCTTAATGCGCTTCGGGTGTGGACCGGATTCCGTGCGGCAACACCTGACAAGCTGCCGCTGATTGGTCAGGATACACAGGACCCGACGCTGTTGCTTGCCACCGGTCATGAAGGACTGGGAATTACCACTTCACTGGCGACGGCTGAGATGATTGCCGATCTCGTGACGGGCCAGCCGACGCAGATTCCACTTGACCCATATCATCCGTCGCGCGCAATGGCGGCCTGACACAAGTTCGCCGTAATTTTGACCCCGGGGTTTTTACAATGGAGTTGAAGAACGAGAGCGAGGGAACAATGAACTGGACGGGCGTACTGCCGGCACTGACCACGGCATTCGATAAGAACCTGAAGGTGGATGTGGACTTTGTGATGCGCCACGCGCGCTGGCAGGTGGAAAACGGCGTCAGTGGATTGGTCGCGTTAGGTTCGCTGGGCGAGGGCGCAACGCTGGAGCACGACGAAAAGCTGAACATCATTGAAGCGCTTGTGGATGCCGTCCAGGGAAAAGTGCCGGTTGTGGCCACCATCTCCGCGCTCTCCACAGCGGACGCAGTGAATCTTGCGAAGTCCGCGCAGGAACGCGGCGCCAGCGGCCTCATGATTCTGCCACCATACGTGTATAAGGGCGATTGGCGCGAGATGAAAGCCCATGTGGCGGCGGTTCTCGCAGCCACCGGCCTTCCCGCCATGCTTTACAACAATCCAATTGCCTACGGTACGGATTTTCTGCCGCATCACATTGAAGAGCTTGCAAGGGAATTCGAAACTCTGCGCGCGGTGAAAGAGTCCTCCGCGGATGTGCGACGCGTGTCTGCAATTCGCGCCATCCTCGGAGACCGTATTGCCATCTGTGTTGGTGTGGACGATGCGATCGTGGAAGGTATTGCAGCCGGCGCCTGTGGATGGGTAGCTGGCCTGGTGAACGCCATGCCTCGCGAGAGCGTGGATTTGTTTAATCTTGCGCGTGACGGGAAAAGCGGTGAAGCTTTCGAGCTGTATCGCTGGTTCCTGCCTCTGCTGCGCATGGATACGGTGCCCAAATTCATTCAGCTCATCAAGCAGGTGCAGGAAGAACTAGGTGTGGGCAATGCGCGCGTCCGTGGACCACGGCTGCAGGTTGTGGGAGAAGAACTGGCCGAAACGCGCGCCGCCGTGGAGCATGCGCTGGCAACACGACCAGCCGTTGCGCGCCCCAGCACAGCATTCCCGTCGTAGACGCAGTCATACGCAACAGTCCGTACTTACGCGTGCATGCGGAAGGTTCAGCTTCCGCGCTCTTCTTCTCCGGCCAGTGAGCTGACTCTTGCAGGCATCACGGGCGGCCGAGCCGAATGCGCATCCCATCCGTAGAGGAATTCTGTTGCGGCACCGCAGATGCGCCCCTGGCAAGACCCCATGCCGCAGCGCGTGTGCAGTTTGGCAGCACGCCATGAGTCACACGCTTCCAGCTTTTCACGCGTCACATCCTCACAACGGCAGACAATCGTCTCTGGCATCGCGAGACTGCGCAATTCCGCACGCAGCGCAAAGGCTTCCTCCAGCAGATGCACAAACTGCCTGTGTTTCCTCAGTTCGGGAACAAGCTCGTATGCCTGCGTGGTACGGCCCGCGGCGTGGTTTCCGGCAATCTGGCCTTCCACAAGCGCCTTGTCCAGACCGCCAACACCGGTCAGCTCACCAATGCAAAGCACATCCTCCACTGAGCTTCGCTGCTGCTCGTCCACAACCACCGCGCCGTTCTCCACCGCGCAACCGAGAAGTAGGGGCAATTCTAGATTGGGGACAAGATGGTAAGCGCACGCGAGCCAATCACATTCCATTTGCTCCTCTTTTCCGCTAACGCGCACGGTCACGCGCTCCAGCCGCTCACGCCCTTCTGCGCGCACAACCCATGCATCCTGCCGATAAGGCGTCTTCCGTGTCTGCCATCGACAGGTCGCGCCTTCCATCAGTTTGCCCGGCAAAAGCTTGGCCAGATGCAGGCCCAGATGAACCAATGTATGCCGGCTTGCCTGCTCGGCAATCAACAACACGTGCGCGCCGGCACGAGTGAGGCTAGCCGCAACGGCAAGCAGCAGGGGTCCGCTCCCGGCAAGCACAACGCGTTGCCCGCGCACATCCAAACCTGATTTCAGAAAGGACTGCAGGCCGCCAGCGCCCACCACTCCCGGCAACGTCCACCCAGGAAATGGCAGAAAGCGCTCACGCGCACCTGTTGCCAGGATCAGCTTGCCGTAACTGAGATCGATACATTGCGACTGACGTTCAACCCGAAGCATATTGCGCTGCGGCGCTGCCAGTACGCGCGCTTCATTCCAGACCGCGCAGCCCGTCGCAGAAAGCCGTCTTCTCCATCGCAGAAATTCCATCCGGTGGGGGGAGAGTGCTTCCGACTCCCGCTCGTATCCTCGCCAGATTTGTCCGCCTGGCGCGGGATTCTCGTCCAGCAGGCACACATTTTTGCCAGCCTCCGCGGCAAGTACAGCAGCCGCCATGCCGCCTGGGCCCGCTCCCACCACAATCACGTCGAAGCGTTCACTCATTGCGCCTCGATCTCCATGCCATCAGCGCAAAGCAACTGGCAGGTACGCTTGTGCTGCTCCCCATTCACGGTGGCACAGCACTCCATGCAGATGCCCATGCCGCACAAAGGTGCGCGCGGCTCGCCACTTATGCTTTTCCGGCTGATTTGGCGCGCGGAAAGAATTGCCGCGGCGACGCTCATTCCCTCTTTTGCGAGAACCTGCTGCCCGTTCACGGTAATGAAAAACGAATTGCTCTTTGCATCGCGGTTCATATTGGCGGCAAATACTCCGGGCACTTCAGGCAAATATTCCAATGCGAAGAGCACCCACTTCGTACAATTCTGTATATCATTCGCTCACGAATGAACGAACCGCAATCCCCGAACCTCTCGGCTCAAGGAGCACACCATTGTCTCGCTGTGACTGGAAGCGGATTCATATTTTGCTTACATTGGCCGCACTGCACCTCCTTTGTTCACCCGCGATCGCATCATCTCTGAAAGCGGCTTCTGCCGCACCGTCGATGCGCGACGTGATTGAACACTACCAGCAGGACGAGCAGACGCTCGAAGCCAAATATGCCGATCCCCTTTCGCCTACCTGCATCGATCGGCTTGCGCGCTTTGACGCCAACTCCATGAAGAAGCTTGAGGCAATCGATTTCAACGCTCTCGATCAGGAAGGCAAGGAAGACTATCTGTTACTGAAGAATCACATCGTCCGCAACAACCATGCGCGCACGCTGGCTGCCGAGCAGTGGGCTATGGTTTCCGCTCTTTTACCGTTTGCTCAGTCCGTCTTTTCGCTGGAAGATGCGAAGCGCGCGGTCGATCGACCGGATGGACAGAAGACGGCGGCCACACTCACCGAAATGACCACCGCAATCGCCAGCCACCGCAAAGAACTTGAGGCGCTCGCCAAGGAAGATCCGAAACGGCCAGCGCGCATTGCGGCCTGGCGTGCGGCGGACGATGCGGACCAACTGCGCAACCACCTCAAAACATGGTTCACCTTCTACGACGGATACGATCCTGAATTCACCTGGTGGTGCGCCGAGCCGTACAAGAAACTTGATGAAGCACTGAAACAGTACTCTGCTTTTCTTCGCGAAAAGATGGCCGGCATTGCCGACGACGACAAGACCACCATTGTCGGAACGCCGATTGGCCGCGCGGCCCTCATCGCCGATCTTCAGGATGAAATGATCCCCTACACGCCAGAAGAACTCATTGCCATGGCACGCGAGCAGTTGGAGTGGTGCAGGAAGCAGATGATTGTCGCCAGCAAGGAAATGGGGTACGGCGACGACTGGCACAAGGCGCTTGAGGCGGTGAAGAACACGTACGTGAAGCCCGGCGATCAGCCGAGGCTCATCTACGACCTTGCGATGCAGGGTGAAGAGTTTGCGGAGAAGAACAACTTTGTCACCATTCCGGACCTTGCCAAAGAAGCCTGGCGCATGGACATGATGACGCCCGAACAGCAGCTTGTGAATCCGTTTTTCACAGGTGGCGACACAATCAGTGTCAGCTATCCCACCAACACCATGACTTACGACGAGCGCATTATGAGCATGCGGGGCAACAATCCCGCGTTTTCCCATGCAACCGTATTTCATGAGCTCATTCCCGGCCACTGGTTGCAGCAGTATATGAACGCGCGCTACCGGCCTTACCGGCAGCTCTTTTATGACGGCTTCTGGATTGAGGGCAACGCGTTCTATTGGGAGATGGTCTATTGGGATCACGGATTCGATGCAACTCCGCAGCAGCGCATTGGCGCGCTCTTCTGGCGCATACACCGTTGTGCGCGCATCATTTTCTCGCTCAGCTTCCACCTTGGCAAAATGACGCCCGAACAGGCCATCGACCTGCTTGTGAACGAAGTTGGGCATGAGCGCGACAATGCGGCGGCGGAGGTCAGGCGCTCATTCAATGGCACCTACGATCCGCTCTACCAGTGCGCGTACATGCTGGGCGCGCTGCAGTTCCGGGCGCTGCATCATGAGCTTGTGGACTCAGGCAAGATGACTGACCGACAATATCACGACGCAATTCTGCATGAAGGCACGATGCCGGTTGCCATGCTGCGCGCAATCCTGACCAATGAAAAACTTACGCCGGACTTCAAGAGCGACTGGCGCTTTCTGGATGAAATGCAACTGGCACGCACACAGTTCTGATCTGCAGTACAGAGAACTGGACGGTGGTTCGATTGACATCGAAAAATTGCGCATGATAGGGTCCGGGCTGGAAACGTTTTCGACATACCCTTGCCCTCTAGCTGAACCACAACCATTGCGGCATTGTTGCCGCGCTCAACTCACCTCTACAAGGAACGACCATGAAGACTTTTACCTCTGCCTTGCTTGTTGCCTGCCTTTCTGCTGCCTCGGTACTTTGCGCGCAGCAGGCGATCCCCACGCTGAGCTCGCCCAACGGTCAATTGCAGATGAGCTTTGCAATTACGCCCGCAAAGGGTGCGCCCGCAAATGGCGGTGGGCAGTTGACTTATGCGGTCACGTATCACGGCAAGGCGATTCTGGAGGCTTCGCCGATGGGTCTGCTGCTGGATGATGAGACTCCCCTGGGCAAAGACGTGACGGTGAAAGAAGCCAAAGCCGGCAGTGGTGTGGACGACTACGATTTGCCGCACAGCAAGTTCAGCCATGTGAAGGATGCGTACAACAGCGTGACCATCACAGTGGCCGAGCCTGGGAACAGCGGACGCACGCTGATTGTTGAGGCGCGGGCGTACGATGCGGGCGTGGCGTTCCGTTACGTGGTGCCGCAACAGGCGGCGCTCAGCACTCTGCGCGTGCGTGGCGAAGCGACGAAGTTCAACTTTGCCGAAGACGATCCAATCTGGGCATTGGAACTGCCGAACTATCGCTCCAGCTATGAGGCCGAGTATCTGCCGCTGACCATCTCTGCGCTGGGCAACCAGGGCGGTGTGACGAGCCACATTCTGGTGGGTATGCCGCTGTTGTTGCATCAGCCGGGCGTGGCGTGGATGTCTCTGATGGAGTCAGATCTGGAAGGCAACAGTTCGATGTATGTGACCAACTCGGACGGCGGATGGATTGGGCATGAGCTGAACGTTCTCCTTTCTCCGCGTTGGGATGACGACAAGGTAGCTGTGACGGGAACTCTGCCGCACCACTCGGCCTGGCGCGTGCTGAGCGTGGCTGACACACCGGGCGCGCTAGCCGAGTCAAACGTGGTGACCGACCTGAGCCCCGCGAACCGGCTGACGGACACAAGCTGGATCAAGCCGGGTAAAGCTTCGTGGAACTGGTGGAGCGACAACATCGACAATGAAGGGCGCTCCGGCAATGACAACTTTACGACGGCCACGATGAAGGAGTATGTGGACTTCGCGGCGCAGTCTGGCTTCCCTTACTTCTTTCTCGATGCCGGCTGGTCGAAGCAGCATGACATTACGCAGATGAATGGCCGGGTCGATATTCCGGCGCTGGTGAAGTATGCGGCGAAGAAGAATGTGAAGGTGTGGATCTGGCTGTACTCGACCGAGTCAAAGGACCAGATGAAAGAGGCGTTCCCACTGTATGAGAAGTGGGGTGTTGCGGGGTTGAAGATCGATTTTGTGAACCGCGATGATCAGGAAGGTATCCAGTGGTTCTACGACACGGCGCGGGAGGCAGCGAAGTATCACCTGATGGTGGACTTCCACGGCTGCCATACGCCGTGGGGAATTCTGCGCACGTACCCCAACGTGATGAGCTACGAAGGCATACTGGGCATGGAGCAGAACAAGGCCGGCCGGCGCGATACGGTGGTTGAGCGCGCGCGGTATCCCTTTACGCGCATGCTGGCGGGGCCGCTGGATTACACTGCGGGCGGTTTCGAAAACGTAACCGAAGACCAGTTCAAGCAGCAGAACACGGCGCCGATGGTGATGGGCACGCGTGCCGAACAACTGGCACTTTACGTGGTGTATGAGAATCCGGTTCCCATGGTGTCCGACGCGCCGATTCACTACAAAGGACAGGCTTCATTCCAGTTCCTGAAAGATGTTCCGGTGGTTTGGGATGAAACACATTTCCTGAATGGCTATCCCGGGCAGTACGCAACCGTGGCGCGTCGCAGTGGCACGGAGTGGGACCTGGGCAGCATCACCGACTGGACTCCACGGACACTCGAGGTGCCGCTGAAGTTTCTGGGGCCCGGCAGCTATACCGCTGAGATTTACGCCGATGGCCCGAATGCGGATACCGATCCGAAGGAAGTCATCATCAGCAAGCAAACGGTGACGGCTGACTCTGTACTGACGCTGAAGCTGGCACCGGGTGGAGGCGCGGCAGTACGGATGACGCCCATCGACAATGGTCAGTGATCCGTGGTTTTTGATTGGGCGGGCGCATTGAATGCCTTACCGCAATGGGGACACGCGCGGTCGTGAGCCTTCAACGCAATGCATTGGCTGGTGACGCGTTCGGCCAGCTTCATGACTTCGAGCATTTGATGAACCCGCCGACTGTCTGCATAGGGATTGTTGGCGAGGTTCATGAGCCTGGCGATGAGGAATTGAATGCCGCGCAGATTGTCTACGGGGGCCGTCGGAAGCATCATGCCGCCTTTCTTCGGCTTCTGGATACGGTTTTGCCGGGAGTGGAAGTAGCACAGATACGAATCGCGCATGGCGATGGAGCGGCAGTGCTTTCCGCTGGGCATGATGTGGCTGCATTCACGAATCATAAAAAGTATCCTTTTCATCTATAGTCTTGATGTAATTGACCTTACGAAGCGACTCCCCCGAACCATATCTGATTCCAAAGGACTTGGCGGTCCATACATGATTCGAAAGCGGTTCGCGGTGCTTCGCGTAGAGCACGCCGGAGAACTGAAGCATGCTTGAGACCAGTGTGCGCCTGATGGACGAAATTCTCTGCAATGCCCCTTGCAGGAATCTGGCGCACTTTTATGGGCTCGCATGGAAAAGATCGACTCGCTGCTCCCGGCGTCTTGCTCAGGACTTCCAGGCATCCATCCCATAGTTCCTAGTGGCTTTGGAAATGGTTGCGGTTTCCGGGTGAGAACTGGTGCGTGATACTTCCGACATCGGTATGAAGCAGCCACAATCCGGGAGGTATTTTTAACTTGAAAATGTATTCAAGTTAGGGGATTTTCCTAGTCCATTTAACTTCCTTTCATCCGGATTGAGTTAGATCGGTTCTTAAGTACGCCGATCCAGAAAGTAGCCGTGTTGCATGCTTTTCACACAAATTCGATTTACTCATGGAGACCAATGCGATTGGGTGACTCCTGGCCAAGACAGCTAGATTTTTCCCGGCAGTTCATCCAATCATCTCTTGACAATTGGATTGCCTGCCATCAAGATGATCCGGCAACCCTTGGTAACGATTCCATCATGCGTAAACTGCGACCTCGCAGTGTGCCTACGTGTGCCGAATCGTCTCCTTCAGATTGCGCGAAATCAATAACGATTTTCCTAGCGAGGATGACTAGTTATGTGTAACCGATGGAAGTTTCTACTCGCGATCTTGGTAGGCCTTCTCCTTTCGTCTGTACCCGTGCAGGCACAGTCAGACAACGCATCAATTTCCGGAATGGTTACGGACTCAACCGGCGCGGTGTTACCGGGTGCTACGGTCACAATCAGCAATGAAGCTACAGGAGGTGTTCGTACGAGCACTTCCAATGAAACCGGCTTTTACACCATTACCAACCTCCCCCCGGGGAATTACACGGTTAAGGTAACGGCTGCCGGTTTTGAGAGCTTTGTGGTGACGCACAATCACCTGCAGCCAAGCATCGGACTTCGCATCGATGCCTCTCTGCATGTGGGCAGTTCGACGGCGACGGTGAATGTGGTGGCGGATGCCGACACAATCCAGACGCAAACGGCAGCCGTAGGCCAACTGGTGACCGAGCAGCAGGTGAAGTCGATCCAGCTGAATGGCCGCAATCCTATTTACCTGGCACAGCTTGAGCCCGGGGTGCGACGCTCATCCTCAATCTCAAACTTTAACTTTGGCCTGGATAATGGTCTGAACATCAACGGATCGAGTAACCGTGAAAACGGAATCACTTTTGATGGCGCACCGATGGTCCGCAGCCGCGGTAACGGAACCAGCATCGGCGTTGCCGACACTGACTCCACGTCTGAAATGCAGGTTCTGACGGCAGCATATCCGGCCGAGTATGGCCGCGCTTCCGGCGGAATTATCCGCATTGTTCCCAAGAGCGGTACAAGCAACTTCCATGGCGCGGTGTTCGAGTATCTGCGCAATTCTTTCTTCAATGCAAATACCTGGAGCCGCAAAACCAGCACGGATCCGAGCATCTACGGACATCCTCCGGCGTTCCGTTTCAACCAGTTCGGCTGGAACCTGAACGGTCCGGTGTGGATTCCGGGCGTGCCTTTCAACAGCGAACGTAAGAAGCTGTTCTTCCTTGCCGGCCAGGAATGGATTCGCTATCGCCACGTCGATACGGTTCAGCGCAAGGTTCCTTCGCTGCTGATGCGTCAAGGCGACTTTAGCGAACTGCTGACACCCGGAAGTATTTACAACTACTACGGCAAGGCCGTGCAGATCGTAGATCCCACCACGGGCACGCCCTATCCGGGGAACGTCATTCCGCAAGGCGACTTGAGCTCGAACGGATTGGGCCTGCTGAATGCCTATCCTTTGCCCAATGCGACGAACCCCACCTACGACTGGGTGGATGCGGCAATTTATCCGGAAGATCAGCGCAAAGATACATTGATCATCGATTTTGCGCCTAAAGACACGCAACATGTTCGGTTCTCCCTGCTGAACTACAACTACGACAGCCGCTCACCGCACTACGGCAACTTCAACCGCACGCCGCAAGTGTGGCATCGCCCAAACCAGGTGGCAGTACTGCACTACACATGGACAATCAGCCCGACGATGGTCAACGAAGCCTACGTCACCGGCAGCGCGGACCATGTGCGCATCGGCATCGACACCAGCAGTGGCCTTTACGACCGCACGCAATACGGTATCGATTATCCGTATCTCTTCCCTGCGAGCGATAAGGAGATTCCGAACAAGATACCCACAATCAAGATCGCCAACTTCGATACGCTGGACGGCGGTCCTTACCCATCGCACTCGGGCGGCGTGATCTGGGATTTTGCAGACAGCCTTACGAAGATCATCGGCAACCACACGCTCAAGGCCGGTTTTCTGTATGAGCGTGAGAGCCAGAACGACTTCGACCAGATCAACGTGAGCTCGACCACACCGGGAGCCACCAACAATCAGAACGGCTTCTTCACTTTCACCGATACGCACGGGGGCAACCCGACGTCGAAGGCGGCAATCGCAAACACAGCACTTGGCCTTTTCGACACCTACGGCGAAATTGGTGTGCGCGCCTACACGATCTTCCTGAGCAATATGTATGGATACTTTGTGCAGGACACATGGCGTGCACGGCCGAATCTGGTGATCGAGATGGGTATGCGGCACGACATCATGGAACCCTACTACGCGAAGTGGGGCAATCTGTCCGTATTTTCGCAGTCAACCTACGATCCAGCGACCGCACCCACGGTTGATCCCGTGACGGGATTTGTCTCCGGAACGAATCTCCTGGACGGCATCGTGATTCCCGGCAATGGCTTCCCCAGCAGCGCCAAGGGACATGTTCCGGACGACATTCTGAATGGACAGTACAACGACCTATTCCACGGATTCAGCCGCGGATACAACCCGACGGTGTGGACGAATATTCAGCCACGTGTCGGCATCTCCTGGTCAATCGGGCCGCAGACCGTTCTACGTTTGGGCGGCGGGCGCTTCTTTGACCGGTTGGGTGTGAGCGACAACGTACACCTGGGTGGCAACCCGCCCTTTCAGCCGTCCGCAACCGTCAGTTTTGGCGCAGTGGACACACCGGGCGGAACGGGTGCCAACAACTACCCCATCAATATGACGTCTTATGCCTATAACTTCCCTTCACCGGAAGCGTGGTCGTGGACGCTGACCCTGGAGCGCTCGCTTTCCAAAGTGGGCATCTTCAGCATTGGATACGTGGGAAGGCGCGGAATCCACCTACAACATCTGGAGAACGTGAACCAGTTGCTGCCGGGTACGCGTCAGGCGAATCCAACTATTTCCAAGCCGGATTTCCTGCGTCCTTATCAGGGCTTCTCGGTCATCCAGCAGGAAACCAATTCGGGCAATTCCAACTATCACTCGCTGCAGGCAAACCTCAGACACCGGGTCAACAAGGGCCTGACGTTTGGCGTCGCCTACACCTGGTCGAAGAGCATGGACACCACGTCCGACTCGGGAAACAACATCCCGAACGTTTACGACCCGCATGAGTTTTACGGCGCCAGCGATTACGACACGCGCAACATGCTGGTGATCAACTATGTGTGGGATATTCCGCTTGGCAACACTTCATCGAACTGGGCAACGCGCAATGTCCTCGGCAGGTGGCAGCTTTCCGGAACATCGCAGTTCCAGAGCGGCAGGCCGCTTTCTGTATCCACCGGAGACGATTTCGCGGGTGTCGGGCCTGGATCGGGCAACCAGCTCTGGGTGCTGAACAAGCCACTTCACTTCGACAGGAAGAGCTCTCCCAACAACTCAAACGGGAACCACTGGTTTGATCCCACCGCATTCTCGAAGCCCGCGGCAGGAACATTCGCTCCCGCTGGGACACGCAACATCGTCTATGGACCAGGCTTCCAAAGCTGGAACATCGCCCTGCAAAAGGCGTTCCCCATCATTCCAAGGATTGAAAGCAGCCGTCTTCTCTTCAAGGCGGAAGCATTTAACTTCACCAACCACCAGAACCTCGACAACCCGAACACCAATCCAACCAGCAGCACGTTTGGCAAGGTAACGGGTAAGGGCGGCACCTACGCTTCAGACCGTCAACTGCAGTTCAGCCTGCGGTATGAGTTCTGAGGTTTAGCCGCAAGCAATCACCAGCCCGCATCGTCAGCCGGAAGTTTCGGCCTGCCGGTGCGGGCATTTTCATGCGTTGTTGCGCATAGCAATCGGGCGGCAGTATTTCCCACTGGGCATGAAGTGAGTGCATTCGCGGATCATGATAAAGTTTTCCTCTAGCTCTATAGTCTTGATATCAATAACCTTGCTAAACAGTTGTCCGGGAGCATATTCGATTCCAAAGGACTTGAGGGCGCGTATTTGAGTTGAAAGCAGTTGGCTGTCGGGCCAGACACCCTCGAACTGAAGCAAGGCTCGCGTGAGACCAGAACTGATCTCATCAATGATCTTCACTGACTCGCGCAGTACATTGAACCCGCCTTTTTGTTGGGTGCCATGCTCAAGCGGAAATGACCGTCGAGATTTATGAGACCAGTTGTAGTGTGCACCTTAGACAACAAATCTTCAGCAAGCGTTGATTGAAGCTGGCGCTCGTTTATCCCTCGCAGGAGATGGCTTCACTGCTGAAGGCCGTAAATAGCAGAGAGCAACCTGGAGACCAGCCGACGGCCAGAGCGGATCTTGGGACAATTTAGTGTCAAACCTTCCAGTCACCGAGGCGGAAGCTCAATACTCGGTTGCCGGCATCGCGCTGGAACCGCGCTCGCTGAGAGTCCACCCAATATCCGCTGTTCCGCCTGCGCCGGAAGAACTGTATAGCCCCGATGCGATGATTCTTCCGCCGCAGATTTGAGTTAGCTTTTCAAGCGAGCTGAGAGTGAAGTAATTGATGTGTTCATGCATGAGGTAAAGAGCCTTTGGTGACAGGAGCCGAAGGAATTTTGAGGGACGCAGAATTGCCAGCAGACCGATCTGAGCAACTCTTCTGGCAATGCGGGAAAGAGCAGCCGGATTTTCGCACGGGACCTCAAGAAAGACGAGGCTGCCTTCGCGGACGCTACGGAAGATGCTTCGGCCAACACTCACCGGAAATCCCACATGCTCAAGAACATTGCTATTGATCGTCAGGTCAGCTTCGCATTGTGAGGGGTCAGAGACGGACAGAACGCCGTCCGCCGGTTTCACACCTGAGATATCGAAGACGTACGCTTCTGCCCCGTCGATCAAACTGGCTACGAGGTCTCCTCTGTCCCCACCATGATCGAGCACCTTCCGAATTTTCCTTCCTGCAAGGTGTGGGCGGAGAATCTCAGCCAGCAGTTTGCGGCGATGCGTGTACGATTCTGGCGATGCGAGTCCAGCATTCATTTTGGACGTGTACCACGGCTCGTTCGAATGACGAGCTTCGAAGTACTCGTTCAATCTGTATCCGCTATAGAGACGGGCGAGTTCAGAGTCCTCGAGCCGCGGATTATAAAAACTGAATCCACAGGATGTGCATCGAACAAGGTCTATTTCAAATGCCTGACGATTCCAAATTCGCTGGGCCAGGAACGGCGCAATCAAGGCCTTCTTCACGAGCTCGATCCTGCTCTCGCAAATCACACAAGAATTGACAGTAAGCATGCATTTGGAGTCTAGCGCAGAATTCCTGCGACGGAGCATCTGGGCCGATTCTGGCGTGCCATGGTATACAACGCGCTTTTGTCTGAAACAGTGGGACCGCAATCCTGCAGGAGACACCGACATTATCTTGTCGAATTGAGAAGACATGCGCAGACAGACAAAAAAGGCCTCCGAAGGAATCCGTCACTTCGGAGGCGCTTGCCTTACTCACAAGAAATATTTAGCAGGGCCAGTAGCCGGCGATGGAGGTCGGTATCACGCGGCTACTGGGCACCTTTACTATTACGAAGCGTGCGGCGGCTTCCCCTTTCCACTGCAGCTTCGTGCCAGCCGGCTCGAAGGGGCTATTAATTTGCTCCCAAGCCTTGATGACGAGTTCAGTTTCCCCCCATGCTCAAACCTCCGTCCGTGACCGCCATCACAGGGCAGTAATTTGAGTTCAGATTGGGACAAAGCACGTCGCGTCTCCGGATTGGGAAGGCTTCGTTGACAAAGCTTGGCGGGGGCTTGAGAATCGGAGCTTCAGGTACCAGTCCAAGGAAATCACTCCATGACAGCGTTATTGAAAACAGATCTGGGCGTTATTCCCTTGCTCGGACGAGGAAAAGTCCGTGATTTGTACGCAGTAGGCGACGCGCTGCTGATGGTGGCGACGGACCGGATTTCGGCATTCGATCATGTGCTGGGCTCGGGAATTCCGGGCAAAGGCATCATCCTGACGCAGATTTCGCTTTTCTGGTTCGATTTGCTGAAGGACGTGGTGCCGAACCATATTCTGACAGCGAATGTGGACGAGTATCCGGCGGAGCTGCAGGCGTATCGCGATCAACTGGAAGGCCGCTCCATGCTGGTGAAGCGGGCGGAGATGTTTCCGGTGGAGTGTGTGGCGCGCGGATATCTGGCCGGCTCGGGCTGGAAGGAATACAAGGCGCGGCGCACGGTGTGCGGCATTGAACTGCCGGAAGGGCTGCTGGATGGCTCGCGATTGCCCAGAGCCATTTTTACGCCGGCGACGAAGAGCCAGGACGGCGCACACGATGAGAATATTTCCTACGAACACATGGAGACGTTGGTAGGGGCGGAAGATGCAGCTCAACTGCGCAAACTGACGCTGCGCATTTATCAGGTGGCTGCTGAGCACGCGGAAGTGAACGGATTGATCCTGGCCGACACAAAATTTGAGTTTGGCAGAACGGCAGACGGGATTGTGCTGGCCGATGAAGTGCTGACTCCAGACTCGTCGCGCTTCTGGGAGCGGTCATTGTGGTCGCCGGGCGGCGCGCAGCCTTCGTTCGACAAGCAGTTTGTGCGCGATTACCTGGAGAGCATCCACTGGAACAAGCAGGCCCCGGCGCCAAGCCTGCCGCCCGAAGTGGTGGAGCGCACACAGGCCAAGTATCTGGAAGCCTATAGAAGGCTCACGGGGCGCGATTTGCGCATCGACTGAGTGACAATCGCACCGCAAGCAACTTGCCCTTGCAGAGAGTGCATCCGACGAGTGATTGAGTTTTTGGGGAGAAGAAAGTTTGAGCAGCCTGAGCCTGGTGGACTGGATTTTTATTTTGGTGCTTGCGATTTCCGCCATTGCCGGGCTGGCTCGCGGGTTCTTCCGGTCGGTTTTCGGGCTGGGTGGTTTGCTGGCGGGGTTACTGCTTGCGGCGTGGAATTACGTGCGCGTGGCACACCTGCTCACGTTCGTCCATAATGAGTCGGCTGCGGACGTGGTTTCGTTTGTATTGATTGCACTTGTAGTGATGGTGGGTGCGCACCTTACGGGCTACATTCTGGCCAAGGCGATAGAGAAGGTGGGGCTTGGCTGCCTGGACCGTTTGGGCGGCGCGGTATTCGGATTGGTGCAGGGTGCGTTACTGTTGGTGCTGTGCGTTTGGGTGACCGTGGCGTTCCTACCCCAAACACAGTGGTTGACCGAATCAAGGTTGCCGCGTTACTTTTTTGGCGCCTGCCACCTGAGCACACACGTGAGCCCAGAAGGGTTGAGTACACGCGTACGGACAGCATTGCAGAGGCTGGAAGAACGCACTCCGGAATGGATGCATCAGAATCAACGACCACGATAAGAGATTTTTCGGACGCAGCCCCCGCTCCGATGTGGCAAATTAGTAAGAGCAAGAGGTGGACGTGAGAAGAGAACTGGATAACCTGGTGACGCAAATGCACTCAAGCGGTGTTCGATACGAAGATGCCGTGCGGGAGTTCAAGAAGCAGTATCTACGCGAAGTACTGATCGCGAACCGGGGCAACCAGTGCAAAACGGCCGATGAACTCGGCATCCACCGCAACACATTGAGCCGCACGATGGCCGAACTTGGACTGAGCCTTGCCGAAGTGCGCGCCTGCCTCAAGCGTCCGCCGCGCAGCGAACGTCCTGTATATGGAGCGATGGTTCGCCCGGGATTCCGTCAGGGATAAGCCCGAGGCCAAGCCGTACGCCTGAGGCATGCAGACGATTCAGTACAACAACGAGATACGAATCGCAGTGGACCCGCACTTTGTGTGGGATGGGCAGAACGCCTATCTGTTCGACATTGACGGCACACTGCTGCGCAGCCGCGACCGGGTGCACTATGAGTCGGTTGCGATTGGTGTGCAGCGCGCCATGGGCATTGAGGTGTCTCTGGCGGGCGTGCCGATCCACGGCAATACGGACACTGGCATTCTGCGCGAGGCATGCCGTCAGGCGGGCATTGAGGACGATTCTCTGGAACCGCAGGTGGCGGCCATCCGGGCGGCCATGTGCGCCAGCGTGGAAGAGCGTCGCGGCGAACTGGACCCCATCCTTATGCCTGGGATTACCGAGACGCTGAAGCACCTGGCGGAGCGGGGTGCGCTGCTGGGCGTGGCCACGGGCAATCTGGAAGCGATTGGGTGGATCAAGATTGAGGCCGCTGGACTGCGCGAGTGGTTCCGCTTCGGCGGCTTCAGCGACCACTACCCGGACCGCGCAGAGCTGATTGCGAAGGCCACCGAAAAAGCGCGCGAGATGGCGGGTGCTGATGCATCCGTATGCGTGGTGGGCGACACGCCGCGCGACATTGCCGCGGCCCACGCCAACGGGCTGCCTGTCATTGCGGTGGCCACCGGACACTACTCCTTTGAACAACTGGCCGAATACAGGCCTGAAGTATGCGCTTCATCGCTGGCCGATCTGCTTGCCGCGAGCGTGACACGGCCATGACGGCACGTGGACACATCGCATGGGTTCTGGCGTGTGTGCTGTGTGGCGGATGTGTGTTGCATGCCCAGCAGAGCCCTGCGACGACGCAGAGTACCGCCGGTCAAAAACCGGACGACGCTCCACCGGCCAAGAAAAAGGCCAGCCGCCGCGACCGTAAGCATGCGCTGGATCTTTATCTGGAAGCGGGCAGGCTGTTTGAGTCGGAGAAGTTCGCGGAGGCCCAGCAGAAGTATGAACAGGCCGCTGCACTGGACCCCGGCAACACCGATTATGCGGCAGCGGTTGAGGTGGCGAAGAGCCATCGTGTGACGCAGCTTGTGCAGCAGGCTGCCAAAGACCGTTTGCGCGGCGACTCGACTGCGGCAGTGACGGCATTGCGGCAGGCACGAGCGGTCGATCCGCAGAGTGCGCTTGTTGCGCAGCACATGTATGAACTGTCACGCGACACGGCTCCGGAGGAACAGGGCATCTATTCCGAAGCGGGTCGCGGGCTTGGCCCCGCGCCAGAGCTTGAGCCGACCGAGAGAGTCAAGAGTTTTCATATACATGCCGATGCGGGGCAGGTGATTCAGCAGGTGTATCGCGCGTTTGGCATTGAGCCGACACTCGACAGCAGTGTGAACCGGCGGCAGGTACGCTTCGATATCGACTACGCGAATTATGTAAATGCGATGCATGCGCTGGATATGGTGACAGACACGTTTTCAGTCGCATTGGATCCGCATCGAGCGTTGGTGGCACGGGATTCCCCTACGAACCGGCGCGAGTTTGAACGGCTGGAGATGGAGACGGTCTATCTGCCTGGGCTGAGCGCGCAGGAACTGCAGGATGTCGGCAATCTGGCACGAACGGTATTCGGCGTGCCCCACATTGCGCTTTCACAAACCACCAGCACCATGACGCTACGCGCCACGCGCGATACCGAAGACGCATTCAATAAAACGCTGCGCACGCTGCTGGATGGAAAGAGCCAGGTGATGCTGAATGTGCGCGTCATTCAACTGGCGCACTCGCAGGGGATGAACACGGGTATAACGCCGCCACAGCAATTGACTGCATTCAACGTGTACTCTGAAGAGCAGCAGATACTGAAAGCAAACCAGAGCCTGGTGGACGAGATTATTTCGTCCGGACTTGCGTCGCCGAATGATCCTCTGGCGATTTTGGGAATTCTGATCGCATCGGGTCAGGTGTCCAGCAGTTTGTTTCAGAACGGCTTTGTGTTGTTTGGCGGGGGGTTGACGCTGTCCGGCCTGTCCCCGGGGCCTGCCAAGCTGAATCTTGCGCTGAACTCTTCCAAGTCGCGCCAACTGGACGACATTCAACTGCGCCTGGGTGACGACGAGGACGGGACCTTTCGCAGTGGCTTTCGCTATCCCATTGAGACGTCCTCCTACTCGAGCCTCTCGAACAATGGCATCAACATTCCGGGCCTGACACTGCCGGGCACTTCCAGCAGTCTCAGTTCCCTGCTCTCTTCTCTCACTTCGGCGGCCCAGTCAATACCGCAAATCCAGTACCAGGACCTTGGCCTCACACTCAAGGCGCGGCCCAGGGTCATGCGTAGCGGCAACGTGGCGCTCACGCTGGACTACAAATTGACGGCGCTTGCGGGCTCGTCGATCAACGGAATGCCGGTCCTGAACAATCGCGCATACTCCGGTGTGGTGCAAGTGAAGGATGGCGCGGCTGTGGTGCTTGCCAGCGAGCTGAGTGAGCAGGAGAGCCGCGCAATCAGCGGCGTACCGGGGCTTTCCGAGATACCCGGTATGAACGATGTCACCAACAAAACCAACCAGAAAGACTATGCAACGCTGATCATCGTGATTACGCCGCATGTGATTCGCGGGTTACAGTCTGCCGGGCACACACCGATGATGCGTGTGGACCGCGCAGGCAATTAGAACAGCCAAGGCTGATACACGCGGCATCCTCATAGCGCGTACCTCCTGCTCATTTTTCATGTCGAAGCGAAAATTCTGCTTTGAGGCGCGTGGCATTCAAGCGCTCTACGCTTGCATCGCCGGCCGCGTATCCGCTTCAGGCTCGACGGCCTTGGCGCGGAAAGTGGCAACGAGACCAAGGCCGTTGGTGAGCAGGATGAGAGCGAAGATGAGCGACGGAAAGAAGTGCAAATCCTGCGGCATGGCGTTAAGTGCTTCCAGCCCGAGAACAGCGGTGATGAGGCCGCGCGGGATGAGGGTGGTGGCCAACTCCTGTTCGCGCCAGGCAAGTCCGCGCCATGCGATGCGGCTGAACTGCACTGCAATGAGACGTGCGAGGAGGATGACTGCCAGGATTTCAAGACTGGGGATGAGTTGCTCCTGCAGTCCGCGGAACTGAATGGAAGCCCCGAGCATTACGAAGAAGAAGTTGCGCACAAGGAATGCCAGCTCTGAGTGGAACGAATGAATCTGGCTGCTTTCGTCTGTAACGTTGAAGTCGACTTCCAGATCGCGCCAGAAACTTTCCGGGCCGAGCACGCTTGTCAATGTAGCGCCAAAGACCATCACAGCAAACAGGTCACTGCCACCGATGGCATGCGTTCCGGAATAAATAATCAGCACCGCTCCAAAGGTGAGCACCTGCCAGAATTGCCGATTGGAGATTTTAGGCAGCAGACGTGCCCATAAGTATCCGCTGACAACGCCAATGACAAAGGCAAGAGCGAAGCGGAATAAAAACTCGGTAAGCATTCCGCTCAGGATGGTTCCACCGCTGGTATCACTGTTTGCGCCGCTTGCGATGAGACTGAGGAGCACACCGACGACAAGCGCTCCGAGGCCATCGCCAAACGCCGATTCGATGACGAGGGTTGTTTTGACTTCGTCGCGAATGCGCATCTGGTCCAGGATGGGCAGGACGATGGAACCACTCATACAGGCCAGCGCCGCAGCAGCCAGCAAAGACGCCATGCGACTCATATGCAGATACCACATGCAGAGCAGATGAACGACTTCCATGGTGAGTGCGTAACTGACGATGGCAAGCAGCGTGCCCGCGAGGAACTGCTTGCGCGCTCGGCGCAGGTCGAGTTCAAGCCCAGCTGCGAAAAGAATCAGAATGAGAGCCAGCGTACCCACGCCGCGAATGAACTTGGGGAAGCTGTTTACATCAACCCAGTGGAGAACGGGGCCGAGGATAATACCGCAAACCAGCAGGACCATCACGTCCGGGACACGGGTGCGGTGCGCAAAGCGATTGGCCAGATAGGCGAGGACGAGAAGTCCACCGAGCAGCCCGAAGAAGTTCGTCAAAGTAATCGTCATTCCGGCTCCAGCGCTTCATAGAACATACAACACGAGGGGAGGCTTTTGTTCAGCCGTTGAGGGGGCCTGGAAATAGGCATTCAGAACGGAAGCAAGGAAGACGCTGGAAGGAGTAATGCGCAGGGTGGTATACGTATTCTCGACGAAATTTTGAACGAATTCCGGCCCTGTAATGGCAAACAGCTTGAAGCATGCCTTACGCATTCGAAAACCACCAACAAAAGAATTGAGATGGAAATGAAGACAGGATTGCGGTTTGCGGGAATGTTTGTGCTGGCCTTGTTTGCAGTGGGTATGGCGATGAGTTCGCCGGCGGCGATGGCTGCGACGAATGGTGCGGGGGCGGACAGTGCGTCTGCAAGACCGCAGGGACCATGCGATATCTACGCGGCAGCGGGCGCGCCATGTGTGGCGGCGCACAGCACTACACGTGCTCTCTACGCGGGGTACAACGGACCGCTGTACCAGGTGTTGCGGCAGTCGGATGGAAAGAAGCTGGACATTGGTGTGGTGCAGCCGAGCGCGGGCGACGCTGGCGGGTACGCAGATGCGGCAGCGCAGGACAAGTTCTGCGCAAACACCTATTGCTGGATTACGACGATCTATGACCAGTCTCCGAAGCACAATGACCTGACCCAGGCACCGCGCGGCGGTTTTAACGGCGGCGCACTGGGTGGATATAACAACCTGCCTGTCGCGGATATGGCTCCGCTCACCGTGATGGGCCACAAGGTGTACGGCGTGTTTATTGAGCCGGGCATGGGATTGCGCAACGATGACCCGCGCGGCACCGCGGTGGACGACCAGGCCGAGGGGCAGTACTGGGTGGTGAATGGACACCACTTCAACAACGGATGCTGCTTTGACTACGGCAATGCGGAGACCGACAGCCGCGACGACGACAACGGCACCATGGAGACAGCCTATTTTGGCAATGCAACGCCGTGGTTCAGCGGTGCAGGCAACGGCCCGTGGATTATGACCGACCAGGAAAACAATCTGGTGGGCTGCGTGAATACCGACGGCACAAAGGGCTGTCCGAACCTGCCAAGCCTTGACTGGCGGTTTGTGACGGCGATTGCCAAAGGCGAGCCGCATCATTGGACGTCAATGGGCGGCGATGCGCAACAAGGCGACCTGAAGGTAATGTTCACGGGGCCGCGCGTGAATGCAACGTACGACCCGATGCGCAAGCAAGGCGCGATCCTGCTGGGCAATGGCGGCGACAACAGCAATGGTTCGCAAGGAACTTTTTATGAGGGCGCAATGACAGCGGCGGGGACCTTCCCCACGGATGCGACCGACCAGCTTGTGCATGCGAACGTTGTGGCCGCGAAGTATGAAGTAGCGCCCGTGAGCGTGGCTCCAGCAACGGCGAAGAACGAGCCGACTGGATTGCAGACGTTCACGCCAAAGTCATCGCAGGAGACGACGGTGACCTTCGAGAACACAACCGGCGCGGCGGCGAAGGATGTGATGCTGAGTCTTTCCCTTCCCTCCTCCGCGTGGAAGGCGACGGTTGTGGATACGAAGCAGACTTCAAAGACGTTTGATGAAGTTGCTTCAGGTGCCAGCGTGAGCGCGACGTTCACCGTTACCTCCGGCGATGATCCCTTCAACGGAGACCTGGTGGGGCAGGCAATGTGGACCAATGCGGCGAGTGGCAACAAGCAGATGGAGATGCAGGCCGAGAAGGTGCGCAACGTGAGCCCGGTGAAGATCAACGAGTATCGCATCAGCACCGGTGCGCCGAGCAATCCGACGAACTCCTTCATTGAGCTTTACAACGCGGGCAAGAAGAGCGTGGACATTTCCAACTGGACGATGACGGAGCATCCGGCGCAGCAGGCGATATTCTCCACGGTGACTATTCCGGCGCGGACCAGGCTGAAGCCAGGTGGGTTTTATTTGCTGGCGCTCTCCAACTCTGGCCTCGTGGTGCCTGCAAGAGCGGGCGACAAGACTCTCCATGTGCGCGACGTGACGGACATGAAGACCGGTGACACGGTGACGATTGGAACCGGCGCCGACGCCGAGACGCGCAAGATTGCAAGCGTGGGCACAGCGGCGACAAATCACACGACACTGTGGCAGCCGCTGCCAGACGGACCGATGATTACGATTCCCGCGGGATCGACGAACGTTCCCGTAACGCAGGACACGGGATTTAAAGTGGGCGAGAAGATCGCGCTTGGATATGGTGCGCAGTTCCCTTCCGTGGGTCTTGGCACAGAGAAGTATGAGGTGGCCACGGTGACGGCTGTGGGCAAGCAGGGTACGCAGTCGTATCTGGCAGCCAACGCGAACATAGGTGACACAAACATCAAGGTGCTGCAGGTGAAGCACATTTCCGTGGGCGATAAGATCCGCCTTGATATCGACAGTGTGGGCCACGGCATTGAAACCGTGACCGTGACGCATGTGGGCACGGCGGGAAAGAAGACTCATCTTGCCAAGGAAGCACGCGTGGGCGATACGAACATCAAGGTAAGCGACGTGCGCGAATTTGAAGTGGGCGACAAGCTCGTGATTGGAACGCCGGCAAACCTGAATACGGTAACGATTACCCGAGTGGGAACGCGCGGACCAAACGGCACGGGCTTTGACATCACGCCCGCGCTCTCCGCAGCGCATATTGCCAGTGAAGAAGCGATTGTTCCCGGCACAGGACTGGACCTTGCCGAACCTCTAAAGTTCAATCACGCGGCGAACATGCCTTTCAGCGATCGCGGAACAGGCATCAGCTTTACGCCCGCAACCAAATTTGCGCACTCAAGCAATGAACCGGTGCAGGCACTGGGCACGGGCATAACGCTGGATCGGGCGCTGAGCAAAGATCAAAGTATCGATGCGGTGGTACGTGACGCCGCGGTGAAGACCGCCGGCTATCAAGGCCCTGCACCAAACGTGTGGTTCGGCGGTCCTGTGTTCTACCGGGTAGACGTTGCCTTCGAGAGCTTCCCTGTAACCTTCCGGCAAGGCAGCATGGTGCTGCGCGATGCGAAGGGTCTGGTGGTGGACAGCCTGAATTACGGCGGCATGGCCGATCCGTGGGCGGGTGAAGGCTACCAGGGCAAATCCGGCACGGGCGCGGAAGGTTGCTTTGCGCCGGCGCTGGGCGAATCAACGCATTACGGACCGGATGCCTTTGCGGGGACTGCGGCCAATGCCAGCGCTGGGCGTTATCCCGACGGTGCGGACACCGACAGCAACTGCAGCGACTTTGTCGAGCAGATTGCAGCGAACCTGGCTGCGGCGTCGGAAGCGGGTGCGAACAATGTCAAAGTTGCCAATGTGGAAGGCTTCCATGATGGGCAGCAGGTGTTGATAGACGAAGGCGCGAACTCGGAGTCAGCGACGATTGCAACCGTTGGAACGGCTGGTGGAACAACCACGCACGCCGCCACTGAAGCAGGCACGCGCGATATCCCCGTGGTGGATGCGTACGGCTTCCGCGACGGAGAGACGGTTACCATTGGAAGCGGTGTGGATGCGGAAACAGCCGTGATCAGGTCTGTGCGGCGCTGGGGGCAGTTGATACTCGAGGTGAAGGAACCCCTTGCGCACGCGCATGCGGCGGGGACGGAAGTGGCAGGCAGCGGCATCACGCTTACATCGCCGCTGAAGCACGCACACGCAAAGGGCGTGCAAATGAGCGACCACATACCAACGCCCGGCTCAGCTAATGAGTATGCGAAGCGCCCTTAAGGTGTTTTGCGGGCGCGCTTGCACTTTCAGCATGGAGCACGGAACGAGTAAGGTCCGTGCTCTATAGTCGTAAGTGGCATGTTTGCAAATGGAAGCAGCAAGACATTTCTGATTCATTATGCGGGGCACGATCGCCCTGGTTTGACGGCGGAGCTGACTGGCGCCCTTGCCGCGCACGAGATAGTTGTTCTCGACGTGGGCCAGTCAGTGGTGCATGAGGCCCTCTCGCTCGGAATTCTGGTTCAGGTGAAGGACCAGAGCAGCCGTTCCGCACTGGAAACAGCACTGACCGAACAGGCCGCAGCGCTCGACTTGCAGATACGCTTTGCCGATGTTCCACCGGACGCGCTGGAACACTGGCTGCGCGGGCTCAAGCATCAGCATTTTGTGATTACAGTGCTGGGACGCGCACTGCGCGCAGAGCACCTGGCGCGTGTGACGGCAATTCTGGCTGCACACGCAATGAATGTGGATAGAATCGAGCGATTGTCCGGGCCACTCGCGCCGGAGAATCCTTCTGCAGGCGCATGTGTGGAACTGGCTGTAAGCGGTGACGAGGCACGAGAGGCTGCGATGCGCGCGGAGTTTCTGGCTGCGGCGCAAGAGCTTTCCATTGACATTGCCTTTCAGCGTGAAAGCATCTTCCGTCGCAACCGTCGGCTGTTCGCTTTCGACATGGACTCAACGCTGATCCAGGGCGAAGTGATCGATGAACTTGCCAAGATGGCCGGAGTAGGCGACCAGGTGGTACGCATAACCGAAGCAGCGATGCGCGGCGAACTGAACTTCGACGAAAGCTTTACGCGCCGTGTGGCGCTGCTGAAGGGGTTGCCCGAGGAGCGCGTCTACAGCCTTCTCGATTCCATTCCGCTGGCCGAGGGCGCGGAAAGGCTGATGAAGACGCTGCGCATGCTCGGCTACAAAACGGCAATTCTCTCGGGCGGATTCACATTTTTTGCGCAGAACCTGCAGAAGCGGCTGGGCATCGATTACGTGTTTGCCAATCAGCTTGAGATAGCCGATGGCGCAGTCACGGGAAAGGTCATCCCTCCCATCATGAATGGCGAACGCAAGGCTGCCAAGCTGCAGGAGATTGCGCAAAAGGAAGATATATCGTTGGAGCAGGTTGTAGCAGTGGGCGACGGCGCAAACGATATCCCGATGCTGAAGCTGGCGGGAATGGGAATTGCCTACCGCGCCAAGCCGCTGGTGCGGCAGAGCGCGCCGCAGTCCATTTCGTCGTTGGGACTCGACGGACTTCTCTACCTGATTGGGCTGCGGGACGGGGACCTGGCGCTGCATGCCGCTGCCCCCCACTCATAGCCTGCGCATGCATGCGGTATGGACTGGAGCAAAAACGGGCCTCGTGGATGAGGCCCGCTTTTATTGCGCGAAATATGCTATTCGGTACGCAGAGCACGCGCGGGATCAATGGATGCCGCACGCTTTGCAGGGATGAGTCCGGCGATGGCCGTGGCTGCGGCAAGAATCGCAATCGCGCCGGCAAGCACTCTGGGATCGACGGACGTAATGTCGTAAAGCTGCGACTTGACCCAGCGAATGCAGACCAGTGCGATGGGCGCGCCTATAAGCAGGCCGACCAGCGCCTGTAGCATGGCGCCGCGCATGACCATGCCAATCACGCGTACACGCTCTGCACCAAGCGCCATGCGGATGCCGATTTCCGGTGTGCGGCGAACGACGGTGTAGGCCGTGACGCCGTAGAGACCGATGGCAGCAAGCAGAAGAGCAATGACGCCGAAGAGCGACGTGAGGCGCGCGATGAGACGTTCCTGCGTGAAGTTGTCGTCAATCTGCTGCTGGAAGGTCTGAAATTTGGCGATGGTCAGGTTGGGATTGATGCTCGTAAGAGTCGAGTAGGCGAGCTTTTCCATGTCGGGTACGGGGCGTGCGGTTTGCACCACAATGGCGCCGGCATACATGGAGAGGTCCTTCTCAATTGGATCATCTTCAATCTTCGGCCGCTGCGTCATCGGGACAAAGTACATGACATGGTTCTTCCAGTAGACGCTGGTGTAGGTGGTGTTTTCGACCACGCCGACGATTTCATATTCGCTGTCATGGCTGGGGCTTCCAAAACGGTGGCCGATGGGATTCTTGCCGTTGAAGAACTGCTTCACGAACTCCTGATTGACCACGGCAACAGGCGGTGCAGAAAGTTTGTCGTCGGGCGTGAATCCGCGCCCCATGAGTACATGCGTTCCGACTGCATCAAAATATTCCGGCGTGGCCTTCACCCATGAAGAGCCTTTGTCCGGATCGGCCTGCCCTTGAATCTTTATGCCGGTACTCCAGTTGTTCTGCTCCATGGGTGTGTACGTGGCCAGACCTACTTTGACGACGCCGGGGATGGCGTGGAAGTTATCGACGATGGTGCGATAGAGCGCCTCCACCTGCGTGGTGGAATAGCCGGCCGCCTGCGGGTTGATGTGAATGATGTAGCGATTGGTGGCGTCAAGGTGCATGTTGGTGCCCTGCGCCTTGTTGAGGCTTTGCGTAAAGAGCCCTGCAACCACGAGCAGCACGAGTGAGAGCGCCGCCTGCAGTACAACAAGGCTGCGCTGCAGGATGGAAGCACCCTGCGCCGTGGTGCGAGCGTTGGAACGCAGCACCTCGGCAGGCTGCGTGCTTGCAGCAATGAGTGCAGGCGCCAGGCCGAAGAGAATTCCGGTAACGAGCGCGAGGCCAAAGGAAAAGGCAACGACCAGAGGTGAAGGTGCCGCGTTGATGGGCACTGCCTGCTCACCGGGGAATGCGAGCACCAGCAAGGCATGTACGCCTAGATAGGAGACGCCGAGCCCAAGTGCGCCACCCAGCGTTGCCAACAAGACACTTTCTGTAAGTAACTGACGAATGATGCGCAACCGCGGAGCACCGAGCGCGGAACGGACAGAAATCTCAGCACGGCGGCTCATGCCGCGCACCAGCATAAGGTTGGCAATGTTGGCGCAGGCAACCAGCAATACAAGGCCGGCAATCCAGGTAAGCAGTTGCAAGTGCTCCTTGTACTGCTGCTGCATGTTCTGGATGCCGCCGCCACCGGGAGTAAGCTTAACGTGCGTCCGCGCCAGCGATTTTTTGTTCTTGGGGTCCTGATACAACTTCTGGCTTGCGAACTCCTGACGCAGAATGCCGCTGACCTTCTGTTGCAATGCGGGGATTGAAACACCCGGCTTGATGCGGCCGATAACGTACGCCCAGGAAATCTCTGGGTCGCGCATGTAAGGCGCGCCAATAATATCGTCCATTGATTCAAGCGGCAGGTAGTATTCCGGTGGATTGCTGGAAATGCGGTCGCCGAAAAAGCCCTTTGGCGCAATGCCGATGATGGTGACGGGCTTAGTGTTCATGTAGAACGTACTGCCCACGACTGAGGGATCGCTATCGTAAACCTGCTGCCAGGTCTCGTAACTCATCACGGCGGTGTAGGCCGCGCCCTGCTTATCGTCCGCATCCAAAAAAAAGCGGCCCGCTGCCGGCGTAAGACCAAAGACGCGAAAATAATTACCTGAAACAAAGGTGCCCATCACGGACTTCGCAATGGCCTGAGGACCGGCGCGGCGCACCGTGAGAGGACGCCATCCGTAGCCCGACTCCATGGCAGCTAGTTCCTGAAACTCAGGAAGATTCTTCTTGAAGGCGTAATAGGTTTGCGTTGAGAAGAGGGAGTAGTCACCGCTGTCATTGATGCCGCCATTCACGCAGCAGTCGTCCGTATCACCGATGCGGACCAGCGTTGAGGGGTCCGCCACAGGCAGACTGCGCAGCAGGACCGCATTCACCAGCGTAAAAATGGCTGCATTGGCGCCGATACCAAGCGCAAGCGTAAGCAGCACCGTGATGGTGAAGCCCGGCGTTTTGCGCAACTGGCGCATGCCGTAGACAATATCCTGAAGCAAGACCCTCATCGAACCAACCTCCCCGAGGACAGACGAATACTTACAAAGGTGCGAGCACGTAAGGTTCCATCGAGAAAGAGCAGTTCGCTTTGGATTTCAAGGAGTTAGGGACCGTCGTCGCGCGTCTGGGTGTGCGAAAGCAGGATGGAGTGTTCAGAAACGAACAGCTTAAGAAAACGGCCGCTCCAAGGCGCAGGGGAACAGACCATCCCCCGTTACAGAACAACGGGGGATGGAGAAATCTTAAGAGCTATTCCTTTGAAGCTGCCTCGGCTGCGTTGGCTACCAGGATCCAGTCACCTGCCGCGCTGATGGTGTACTCGTCTTCAAACCAGAGGAAGCCAAAGTTATCGATGCACTCGGGAAAGTCCGGTTTGATGATGATGTAGCCGGGAATCATGCCGCCTGGGATAAATGCCCCGTCTGCACGGTTGTTGCCGTAACCCTTGAGCTTGGACTTGGTGCCAACAGCCGAGATGTAGGACGTGCTCGAAACAGGATGCGTGCCCAGCAGATAATTGGCAGCGCGCAGAGTGTACTCGGACCCGATGACCTTCGGAAATGCGCGGTGCAGGAAATACATCTCTGCGCCAAAGCTGGCCACTGCGCTTGAGCCACCCCAACTGCCTAGGCTGGGCGGAACACCAAAGGGTGTCTTGGCCATCTCTGTATCCACTTCCGCCTTGTAGGCTTTCACCTTTTCCTCAAACTGATGTTTGAAGTTCGCATCCATGTAAGGCAACGCAAAGACTGCCATCCATCCAACGAATCGGAAATTCTTGCCTGCAGTTGGATAAAGATCGAGAAAGATCTTCTTGTAGGGCTCGCCTCCGTTGGTGGCAATCATCAGTTCCAACGCAGCGCGCCATTGAACGAACTCCTCCATGCCCGGAGGCCCAAAACGGCGGCCGGCGAACGGAGTGGGATGCGCACGCTCTTCGTTGAAGAGTTGTATAGCCGTATCCAGACACTCTTTAGAGAGCGCATCGTCATAGCCCTTCAGGGTTTCTGACGCAGAAGCCAGAGCGGTGGCTGCGCCATACTGCAGAAACGGCAGCTTGGTAGTGAAGGCCCAGCGATCGTCAGGCTTGCCGGAGTAGTTGCCATCAATCTCGTTTGGGCCGAGTTTGCTCGAGTAGATTCGTCCGTCCGTCTTGGAAGCCGCATCCCCCAGGTGCGTGTACTGGCGCAGATTCGGCGCAATGATTCCCATGAACGGATGACCGACAACATGCACCTGCGCGAGTACCTGCAGGATGCCGTGCTTCACCTGTTGCACAACGTCGGGCACGCCATCGGGGCGATGCATTTCAACTGTCCGCGCTTTCTCATCGACTGAAAGCTCATCCCACTTGGGGTGGAACTCACGCCAGGCAATGGAAAGATTTTCGATGACTGAGTACTGGCTCGGCGCAATGTTGTCGTAATCGCCCGCGTCGAACCATCCTCCCACGTTGAGTCCGGGAATATGCTCGCCCGGTTTGAACGTGGAGTCCGTGTTCGGCCCCATGCGATACCCATCAAAATGCTCTTCGTTCGGTGGTGCCTGCCGTGCATCGTCCAGATGAGAGACGCCATGCCATAAGCGATACGCGTCGCGAACCGAGACGTGATCCATCTCAACGGCAAGGAAGCCGTTGAGTGTAGGCTGCCAGGTTTTGCTGTATACATCTTTCTCAATTGGGAAAAGCGCAGTGCGCTCACCTGCATACTCAATGGCATAAAGACCCGGCTGTTTGACGGAAGAGAAATCGAACTTCGCGTAGCGGTAACGCAGCCACGGTTCCGGCGCGGTAATGGGCCCCTCGAAGGCCTGCTTGTAGCTACCGTCTTCTTCAAGCCGCAGAACCTTTGCAGTTTTCGGCCCTTCAAAGTTGCGGTCGAGTTCAATGACGGCGACCTTGGGAAAGTCCGGCGCGTAGCCCACCTGCGAGTGCGCAATCATCGGCGGGCGCGTCCAATTGGGTATGTCAACGGGCTGAATGTGCCAGACGATTGCGCCGGCGGTTTTGCCTGCGGGAATGAGCGAACGCAAAACGAACCAGCCGTTCTGCGCGCGGTCGCGACCATCGAAGAGCGAGACCGGTGCCGTCTCCGAGCTGACGCTCACGCGGAAGAGCTTGTCTTCCGGAGCAAGCGTAATGCTGTGTCCTGTCACAATGGGATAGGGTTGCGTGTAGCCTTTCTCCTTGTCCCACTCTTCCTGATAGGGCAGTTTCTTCGGCTCGTCCGGATCAGGCAGCACAACGTGCATCGCATCTTCCGGACTGCGAGGAATCACGCCGAAGGTCTTGTCATCAACGGCGTAGGTTTTGCCCATGTAAATCGACGGCAGAAATTCGAGATTGAAACCCGCACGGCCCACGAGTTGCGCTGGCAGCGGCTTGTCTAAATTGATGGTGACGCGCACGCCGCCCGGCTCTGCCGCAACTTCAAAGCTGTAGTCCAGGTGATAGGTGGGATAGGAGAGGCGCGCCACAAGGCTGCCGTGTTCCTTGTCCGCCTTGGTGCTTTCAAGCTTGGCCACCAGATCCCACTGCTCGGGTGTGGGCATCAGGCGCACGTCGCCGTTGGTCGCAATGCGATGACCGTGCAGAATCATCTGCATCGCAGTGTCTTTCTGATCGATAAAGACGGGGTGATACGTGTCCTGATAGAGGACAACGCTGAATCCACGCGCG
>JAGWSG010000231.1 GCA_028876335.1 Acidobacteriota bacterium | reverse complement strand
TGCTTCAGCACCGTCCACTCGCCGGAGTAGTCAATCAACGGCTTCTCGGTCATTGCTGCCATCTTCTTCATCAGCGCCGTCATCGCCGCATCCGGCGCGCCCTTCGTCGCCAGCACCGCGCCAAAGCCATGCCCCTCAATCGCAAAGCTCAGCACCGCCTTCGCGCCTTCCACACGCGGCGTCAGCTCCACTCCGTGATAGAGATCGAAGTACCGCGTCCCCGCCTCAGCCGTCACATCCATTTGCGGCCCATCAATCGCATACTCGCCGCGGTTCACAATCGTCCACACGGTCGCATCACCCTTCGGCCAGCGGCTGGCATACACACCATACGTATGCATCGGGTACAACGGCTCCCAATCAGGGCTGATCAAGAACGGCGCCACCGCGCGCTCAATCGTCGCCACGCGCCGCGTGGCCTCTGCATCGCGCGGCGTGATCCCATTCCAGATACCCCAGATATTCTCCCAGCTCTCCCATCCCTCGCCGTTGAAGAATGCATACTGCAAATCGTCCGTCTTGTTTCGCGCCCACCGGTCGCTGATATGTACCATGTGCCGCGTCTCAAGCCACTTCGCGCGGTCCACCATCGGCACCCACGGATACTTGTAGTAGCCCCACGACATTACATCCCACGCCAGCGACTCATCGCTCGCACCCAGTTCCGGCTCAAACGCCAGTGGATGCCCATTCTTCTCCGCCGCCAGGCTGAACCCAAGCGGAACGCCATCCTGCGTGTCGCCATTCACGCCGTCCGCGCCCACTTCCTTCATCAGCTCTGCAACGGCGTCAGGCCAGTCCTTGTCCGGCTTGTGCGTGCCCTGGTCCCACATCATCATCGGGAACAGCACGCGCACGCCGCGCCGATGAAAATCCGCCACCATCTGCCGCACGCCCGCAACTCCACCTGGCAGTGACTCCACAAGCTGCAGTTGATTACGGTCGTCGATGCCCATGTTCGGATACGTAGCCCACACCAGCACGGAATCAATTCCGCCGTAGCGCTCTTCCAGATCGTCCAGGTAACGGTCCACCGTGTACCTGTGCGCAACCGGGTCGTAGAAGAAACGATCCTGCACCATCATCTGCGGCTGTATAAAGCTCGATTGCGTCCACTTCAGCTCCGGCATCTCATATCGCTTCGGATCGAACGCAATGCGAATGCGCCGCTCCATGCGCCAGTGCTCAATATCCTTCAGCCAGCTCTCATGCATTCCCGGCGGACACGGATCAGCCGGCCCCTCCCATGCATTCGTCATCTGCATGCAGTGCGGCGCAGGAATCTGCTCGCCCTCAGGCCTGTAGCGCGTGTCCTGTGCACCCGCACTCAACGCAACCATCGCCGCCATCAACATCACGCAGCTTGCACGCATCATTGCATCCTCACTCGTCTTTTTTAGAATTGCAGCCACGTTCAGCTCAGCAGAGCCATCACTTCGCCCAGCGTCGGCATGGCCGCCTGCGCTCCGCTGCGTGACACAGACACCGCTGCTGCCGCGCTCGCAAACCGCCCAGCCTCCCACGGATCCACGCCTTCCATCAGCGCCACAGCAAACGCACCATTAAAGCAATCGCCCGCGCCCACCGTGTCTTTCACTTCCACACTGAACGGTGCAACCCATCGACCCTCTCCACCTGTGCGAGCGATATAGGATCCTTCACCGCCGCGCTTCAACACCACACCGCGCACACCGCGCGCGAATAGACTTTCCGCGGCCGCCTCCACACTCAGGCCGGTTCCAACATAAAGCTCGGCCTCGCTCTCATTCGGCGTAAACCACTCAATCTGCGCAAACACTTCGTCCGGCAACGCTGCCGCCGGCGCTGGGTCCAGCATCACCGGCACGCCCGCCTCGGCGCACAGTGCAATCGTGTGCAGCGTCGTCTCCAGCGGCAATTCAAGCTGGCACAGCACAATACCTGCGCCCTTAATCGTCGCCGCATGCCGGTCCACAATCTGCGGCGTCACCTTGCCATTCGCACCCTGCACAACCACAATTGCGTTCTGGCCCATGTGGTCCACAAAAATAGGCGCAAGCCCGCTTGGTCCTTCCGTTGTTTCAATTGACCCCGTGTGCACCCCCGCGCCGGCCAGACTCTTCAGCAACTGCGGTCCATACACATCGTTCCCAACGCAGCCCACCATCGCAACCTGCGCGCCAAGCAAAGCCGCGGCCACGGCCTGGTTCGCGCCCTTGCCGCCCGGCGTCGTCGTAAAGCCCGTCCCAATCACCGTCTGCCCAATCGAAGGAATCACCGGCGTCAATGTCACCATATCCATGGTGACCGAACCCACAACCACAATCGGCTTTGCACTTCCGCTCAATCCTTCACCCCGATCTGTGCTGATACACAGAGTTCTTCCAGCTCAGTTTTTTGACCCCTGCCCCTGCATCAATACAACGGCGCCACCGCCACCGTTCCCAGTCCCACAACAAAGAAGAAGAACATAGCCACCAGCAGCCGCTTCGCCACCGGCGGTGCACCCGCAAACTCGCGCCACACAAACACGCCCCACATCGCGGAGATCATCGTTGCGCCCTGCCCAATGGAATAGCTCACCGCTGGCCCCACTAGGTGCGCGCTTGATGCAATAAAGTTCGCCACCGCGCCCGTGCACCATATCGCTCCACCCACAATGCCCGCCATATGCCAACCCGCGTTCGCTTCAAAGTATCCGCGCATCGCCACCGGCGGCTTCCCATCCAGCGGTTTCGCCATCAGTAGCAGATTCGCCGGCACCGTCGACACCAGCACACCCACCGCAAAGAACAGCGCAATCGCATACGGTCCAGTCGAAGAATGCTCCGGCGTTCCTGCCATCGCATGAGCCACCAGCGGATAAAAGCTTCCCATCAGCAGACCCGCCACAAGACTCAGCACAATCCCGCGTGTCGTCGCCGCCTGCGCATCACGCTCGCGTTTGCGATACGCCGCCGCATCCAGCACAATGGCCACCGCCACCAGCGCCACGCCGCCAAACAGCAGTAGTGGATTACCCGCCGGCGAAACAAAATAGCTCGACACCGCACCAACCACCAGCGCCAGCCCAATACCTACGGGAAACGCCACCGCCAGCCCCGCCACATCAATCGCGGCCACCAGCAGCAGATTCGCCACATTGAAAATCACGCCGCCACTCGCCGCCCAGAGCATGGCGTCCGTCGGCGTAGCCTTCACCGCCGCAAGAAACGACAACCCCGCGCCGCCCGCAGAGCCAGCCGTAAGCCCCCATGCAATTGCGCCCAAAAGCACGCCAATCGCATAGTCCCAATAAAAGAGTTGGAATCGAAACTTCGGGCACAGCTTCAGCGTGTTTGCCCATGAACCCCAGCTCAACATGCTGAGGATCATGAAGAAAAGCGCGGCAGTATACGTCGCAGGCAAGTACATCGTATGGAGTCCAGGAGCGCTGTAGCGCGGCAACGAGGCCACCATACTGCGCCGCACGTATCCCGCGCAAACAGATTCGCCTGGCTACCCCTTGGCCGCCTTCACCGCCTCGGTCAGCGCAGGCACCACCTCAAACAAATCGCCCACTATGCCGTAATCCGCCACTTCAAAAATCGGCGCTTCCGGATCCTTGTTAATCGCCACCACGCACTGCGAGCCTTTAATGCCCACCAGGTGCTGAATCGCGCCTGAAATGCCCACGGCAAGGTAAAGCTTCGGCGCAACCGTCTGCCCACTCGAGCCCACCTGTCGCTCCATTGGCAGCCAGCCCGCGTCGCAAATCGGCCTGCTCGCCGCCATCTCGGCACCCAGCGCAGAGGCCAACGCTTCCACCAGCGGCAAATTGTCCGCTTCCTTAATGCCGCGTCCCACGCTCACAATCAGCGGAGCCGAACCCAGATCCACCGTCTGCTTTGACTCGCGGAACGGCTCGCCCGGCTTCGTCCTTATCTGCGCCGCATCCAGCTCCGGCACAAATGCCTCCACACTTCCAGCCACGGCACCCGCTTCGCCAGCGCGAAACGCACCAGCCTGTACCGACACAAAGCACGTGCCACCACCCGCATGCTTGTAGTCGCCGCTCAGCTTACCCTGCATCAGCTGGCGCGTAAACACAGGGCCATCGCCAATCGCAATCACGTCGCCAATCAGCACCTGCCCGCACCGAGTCGCCAGCGCCGGCGCAAAGTCGCGCACCTGGTAAGTATGCGGAAACACCACATACGCCGGTTGCTCTTTGTCGATAAGCTGCTTCAGCGCGGCAGTAAATCCATCCGACGTATATCGTTCCAGCAGGTTGTGCTCAACGCGTACCACGCGCGCCGCACCCTTCGCCGCAATCTCCGCGCCCGCCGCTTCCGTGGCCGCGCCAAGCACCGCTGCCGTCACTGCACCGCCCGTCAGCCTGGCCAGCTTTTGTCCCGCGGCCAGCGCCTCCCAGTTAATCGCGCCAAGCTTGCCCGCGCGTACTTCCAACACCACAAGAATCCCGCTCATAGTACCCGCGCCTCCGTCTTCAGCTTCTCCACCAACGCGGCCGCGGCTTCCTTCGGCCCCCCGCTAAGCATCTGCGTCGTCTTCTGCTTCTTCGGCTGCGCAATCTGGTTGAGCGTCACCACCGCCGGCGCCGTCACGCCCAGCTCCGCCGGAGTCGTCTTGCGTACTTCCTTCGTCTTCGCCTTCTTAATGCCCATCAGCGTCGCGTAGCGCAGCTTGTTCCCGCCAGACTGAATCGTCAACGCCGCAGGCATCGGCAGCTCAATCGACTGGAACCATCCCTCTTCAAGCTCCCTCTTCACCGTCAGCCCCGCGTCCGTCTTCTCCACATGCAGAATCAACGACGCATGCGGCAGCCCCAGCAGCTCCGCCACAATCACGCCCGTCTGCCCATAGCCCAGATCGTCGGACTGCAACCCCGTCAGCACCAGGTCGGCATTCTCGCTGCGCGCCGCCTCGGCCAGCAGCTTCGCCACACCCAGCGCATCCCAGTCGCCCAGCCCGTCGCTCTCCACTTGGATGCCGCGGTCCGCGCCCTTAGCCAGCGCCTCGCGTATCGTCGAACCCACACGCTCCGGCCCCGCCGACAGCACCACCACCTCGCCGCCGTTTTTCTCTTTCAATTGCAAAGCCTCTTCCAGCGCGTACGCGTCCGACTCATTCATCGACCACTGAAAGCCCGACTCCTCAATCCACTTGCCCGCCGCATCCACGCGCACCTGCGCATCACGTTCGGGCACCTGCTTAATCGCAACAATGACCTTCATAGTTTCAACCCACGTTTATGATATTGCTTTAGAGCGACAGACTGCTATTGTCGGCGCAGCGCGTGGCAGCATCTATACACTCCGCCGAATGGACACGACTTTACCCTTTTTCGCATTCCTATCGATAGGCGGTCTAATTGGCAGTGGCTCAATCCCAGCAAGCCAGCGCAAATTCATACGGATATTCTCTGCATTGATGGGGTAGTTCACTTCTGGGCACGACCAGTCAAAAATTACCTCGCTCATCACATCGTCCTCCCAGCAGAAGTGGTCTGTCGCAATCAAGGAAAATGCGATGGTCGTTATGGCTTCTGCGGTAAGTTCGCCGTCCAAAAACGTATTGCATAGCTTTTGAATGTGGTTTCTCGTTAAGTCGAAGTCAGATGTCATTGGGGTAATAGCGATATTGCTTTCGATCTCATTGACACGTATGAGAGCGCTGTCCGCCTCTTTTTGAAGACGAGAGGCACTAATCTCGCCATTCAAGAAATCCCTGATCGTTGTCTCTCTCATTCGACGAATACCTACTGTGTAGCACTCGTAGTCACTTCCGGCAGCCTCCGCGCCGTCAACTGCGCAATGTCCACCAACTGCGGCGCACTCTCGCCCTGTGCCGCGAACGCATCCCGGAACATCGAATTGCAGAACGGACACGCCGTCCCCACCGTCTTCGCACCCGTCGCAGCCAGTTCCGCCGCGCGCACATGGCTCACGCGCTCGCCCGTCTCCTCGCCCAGAAACGCCAACCCACCGCCGGCACCACAACAGAAACTCCGCTCCCCATGCCGCTCGGCCTCAACCAGAGTCCCGCCAGCCCGCACCACATCGCGCGGCTGCTCATACACATTGCGATACCGTCCCAGGTAGCACGGGTCGTGATAGACCACCGTCTCCTTCTCCGTCGCCTTCGGCAACCTGTCCAGATGCCGCGCCATGAATTCGCTGTGGTGCTCCACCTCCGGCGCCACGCCAAACTCCTTCCAGTCCTCGGCCATCGTCCGCACGCAATGCGGACAAATCGTCACAATCTTCTTCACCTTCGCACGGGTCATCGCCTCCAGGTTCGACTCCGCCAATTGCTGAAACACCAGATCGTTCCCCAGCCGCCGTACCGGATCGCCCGTGCACTTCTCCTTGCGCAGCACGCCAAAGCTCGTACCCAGATACCGCATCACGCGCGCAAAGTCAGCCACAATCTCGCGCCCCTTCGGGTCATACGCGCCCATACAGCCTAACCAGAGGCAGTACTCTTGTGATCCATCAAAAAGCGGCAACGCCGCCTTCTCAATAAACTTGTCGCGCTCCGCCGTTGCAATCCCCAGCGCATTCGAACCGCGCTCCAGCGCTAGAAACAACTTCGCTCCGTGCTCATCGTCCCACTCGCCGGTATTCACCGTACCGCGCCGCATGCCAATGATCAATGGCAGATGCTCAATCCCCACCGGGCACTGGAACTCGCATGATCCGCACGTCGTGCATTGAAACACCGCCTCCTGCGAGTTGTACTTGCCAAGCAGTGGCTCCTCACCCTTCGGGCCGTATTCATTCAGATACCCGCGCAGTCCCAGCACAATTTCCTTCGGGTTCAGCGCCTTTCCGGTATTTGCTGCGGGGCAATGCTCTGTGCACCGCCCGCACTCCACGCAACTGTAGGCCTGCAGTGTCGCCAGTTGCGTCAAATCCGTTCCGGCAATCAAACCAAAATCTTCGTCGCCCACCAGCGGCGGAATCTGGCTGAAGCCACCGCGTGATAAAAACACCGTCGCCGGGCTCAGCACCAGGTGCAGATGCTTGGTATGCGGAATAATCGGCAGAAACACCAGTATCGTCAGCGTATGCGCCCACCACAGCACATGCACCGCCGTGCTTCCCTCCGGCACAAAAAACTGCGCCAGATACGTCACCATCAGCGCAAAGATCAGGAACGCGATAAACCCTGACTCCCAGCTCAGGTGCTCACCCAGCCACCGCGGTCTGACCAGGAACCGCCGTACAAACAACCCCGCAATCCCAACAGCGCACGTCAGCGCAAACGCCGCCGCAAAATAGAAGTAGAACCTCCCGAACAATCCATCCGGCGAAAGAAAACCGATCCCGAATCCCACCGCCGCATGGTTCAGCGTCACCAGCGCAAACGCACAAAAGCCCCAGAACACAAACGCATGCGCCAGCCCCGGCAGCGGCCTCTGCTTTATTACTTTGGACTGCAGCATGACCTCGCTGAAGAAATCCCAGACGCGACGGCCCAGCGGAGCAAGCCTGAAATCCGCATCCTTTTTTGCCTCGAAGATCTTCTTGAGCACCACGCCGAAGCGCTGCCAGAACAGCCAAGCCGAAGTTGCAATGAGCGCGGAAAAAAGAAACTTTTCCCAGAGTTGAAAGCCCGCAGGCTCAGCGAGAGTCGAGTGGAGGGAGAACATACGTGAACCCATCACAATACACGATTCCGGCCGGTTACGCAGTATTCAGGGGAGCCCTAAATTCCCGCCACCCAATGGATTCGAGACATAAAAAGGTGAAAAAGATCCGCTTTCAACGTGAATAGGGACTCATTCGAATAAGAACGCTCACCCTGTGACTAAAGTCCCTGCGTATTCATTCAGCTTCCCATACCTTAACTCTTGAAGGAGTTCATCCATGGCCACATCCACTCAAACAATCCGCGACATTGCCGCTGCAAATCCCGCATCGGTACGCGTTTTCGAGAAATACGGTATCGATTATTGCTGCGGAGGCAGGGTGCCTCTGTCGGAAGCATGCGAAGCCAAGGGTCTAAGTCTGAACGAAGTACTCGCCTCCGTGCAGGCGGCGGAAAGGCCTCTAAGCCCCGACGATAAAGACTGGCGTAGAGAGTCACTTTTTGCTCTCTGCACGCACATCGTCGTTACGCACCATGCCTACGTAATGCAAGAATCCCCGCGTCTCAATCAACTCGCCGCACGCGTCGTCAGCCGCCACGGAGCTACCCGCGCTGAATTGCCGATCATTCAGTCCAAACTGGCTGAACTCACAGAAGAATTAGTTACTCATTTGGGAAAGGAAGAAGTCGTCCTATTCCCCTATATCTGGAAGTTGGAGCAGCATACGTCCGAAAATTCTGCGCCACCACGCGGTTGCTTTGGGACGATCGAGCAACCCATCAACATGATGACCCAGGATCATGACTACGCAGGCAAGCTGATCGCAGAAATTCGCGCACTCAGCCAGGACTTCACTCCTCCCCCCGGCGCCTGCCCCACATTCCTTGCCTTCTACTCCGGCCTGCACGAGTTCGAACAGGACCTCCACCAGCACATTCACCTGGAAAACAACATCCTGTTTCCACGCGCCATTTCATTGGAAGCTTCTCACGTGTAGCTTCCATGCCTTAGAAGCAAACAGCGGGCAGCCATCTGCATCACCGCACCATCGATGGCTGTCTTGCTCGCCAGAGCTCGACAAATGCAAGCCCATATTCATCTAAAGATCAACGCAATCAGGAATGTGAGTTTGTGTCGAATGAAAGGAGAACATAACTGAACTCAGCTCATTACAAGATAAGCGTCGAATAAGGCGGTGTGGTGACAAATGGCCTGGGCCTCTCTCTTGCAATCAGTCAATGTGAACGAAGGAGTGAACAAAGAAGCCGAGGACTTTTACTTTCCAGGACCGCTATTGAGAAATAGAACAAAGAACAACGCTCCGCCGGCGAAATACACCACTACGACTGTCCAGAATTGTCCAGGATTTTGCGCTCTATAAACCCAACCGCTCCCGCGCGTTCTTGCTTTGCCAAGGAACATCCAAGTGAGGCCCGCAACCGTAGATATGCTCCCAATTATCAAATAGATCAAGGGACTCTTCAAAAGCGCACCTCAGTCTTCCTGCGCTCGCTCGCGAAACCGATTGAGTTCCGAAACGATAGCAGGTGCTTCGTCAGCATGCCCCAGCGAAGCAGCAATCCATCACCCCTCCGCCACCGCATCCTCACCACCAGCCCTCTCCGGCTCCCAACTCTTATCCACTTCCTCAATTAGCTTCCCTGCCGTATTGGCTGAAACCCAGCCGTCATTCATCGCCTGCTCAATCGCACCCTTCTCCGCGCTGCTCAGTTGAGCGCGTGCCACGCGGAACTCATCTGACAACCTCTCCTGGTTATCACCGAGAATCGAATCGATCGACAAATTCGCATCTTCCAGCCGAGCGTCCAGCTCCTTGCGCAGCTGCTTATGCACGGGCCGAGAGATTAATTGCCTGCTTGCAATCGTCTCCAGCTCCGCAATCGCAGAGGCAATCGCCACCTGCCGCACCCGCGATCGCGAATACTCATCATCTTTCCCCTGCGCAATGCCAAGCAGGCGAATCAACGGCTTCAGTGTGATGCCCTGCGCCACAATTGTGAATGCCACCACGGCAAACGTCAGGTTCAGCAATTGGTCGTGATACGGAAATTTATTCCCCACACTCAGCACCAGCGCCAGTGACAGAGCACCGCGCATCCCGCCCCACACCATCACATGCTGCCAGCGCAGCGGAATTCTTTGCGAGAACCGATTGCTGATGGGCACCAATCCATACACCGAGAAGATGCGCCCCACAAACACCGCGGCAATGGACAACGCCGCCGCCTGCCATATGTGCATCAGTTGATCCAGGTGCACTTGCAGGCCAATCAGCAAAAACAAGATCGAATTGATCAGAAATGACGCGTACTCCCAGAACGACCACAGTGCAATCCGCGTGCGCCAGCTCATCCCAGTGCGCATGCCAAAGTTGCCCACCATCAGCCCGGCCGCCACCGTCGCAATCACGCCTGAAACATGCATGGACTGCGCCACCAGGTACGCGCTGTACGCCAGAATCGTCGTCAGCGTAATCTCAATCTCCGGGTCGTCAATGCGCTGTGTAATCCGACTGAACACAAAGCCCATCGCCGCTCCCAGCGCCGCGCCGCCTGCCACCTCCACCAAAAAGTCGCGCACGCCGGCCAGAATATCCAGGTGCCCGCTCGCCACCGCACCCACCAGAATCCCGTACACCACCACGGACGTTCCATCGTTGAACAGGCTCTCGCCCTCCACGTTAATCGTCAGCCGCTTGTCCACGGACATGTCCTTGAAAATCGCCAGCACAGAAATCGGATCCGTTGCCGCCACAATCGAACCAAACACCAGCGCAACAAGAATCGGAATCCCCAGCACCCAGTGCAGTACGTAGCCAGAAATCAGCGTCGCCGCCAGCACACCCACCGTCGCCAGCAGACCGATCGGTATAAGGCTCTCGCGCAATTTGCGGAATTGAATCTTCAGGCTGCCCTCAAACAACAGTGCGGGCAGAAAAATCACCAGACTCACATTCGGCGTCAGCCAGTCCGGCGAGTGCGCAAAATGCTGATCCAGAATCGGTACATGAAACGATCCCAGTGCTACACCGCCCAACACCAGCGCCACAGTATAAGGAATGCGCAGGCGCGCCGCCGCCAACGCGATGGCTGACGCGGCAATCAACATCCAAATCAAAAACTCAATCTGCGCTCCAACAGACATGCGTGCTCTCCAGCAATGGGCTCTCCCTGCCAGGCCAGGCACAAGAAAGCCGAATTGCAATCGGATTTGCCGCCGCGCAGCCCTTGGCCGCGCTCATGGGCTGACTCCAGTATTTCACTTCACGTGGAGAGCACAAAAATCGGCAGGCACATCATTTCCCCTCGAGAAACCCTTCCAGCACTGCGCGGTACTTCTCCGGCTCTTCATACGACGGCAAGTGGCTGCTCTTCTCAAAGAACACAATCTTCGCGCCCGGAATCGCATGCGCCATGCGCCACGCCGTCAGCGGAGCCACGTTCATGTCGTACCGCCCCGTAATCACCAGAACCGGAAACCTGAACTTCGGCAGCGCTGCTGTAAGGTCAATATCCGCCGTAGCCTTCTCCACAGCCTCACCCACTGCGGGCTCGTACCCCAGGTCGCCCATCTTCGCCATATAGGCGTCGCGCTTCTCCGGCGAATAAAAGATCATCTTGAAGTGATTGCGTAAACTCGCGCGTGCTGCCGCATCGGGATCGGCAGCCAGCTTCTTCTCCATTTCCGCATCCTGCTTTTCAATATCAGGAAAAGTCTGCGGCAGCAGATGCACCATGTCCTTCCACGCCGGCGGAGCCGAATCCGACAGCACCATCCTCGCCACATGCTCCGGATGCGCCGCGCCGTAGGCCATAACAATCAAACCGCCATACGAGTCGCCCACAAACACCGCCTTCTCCAAACCAAAGTGCGCGCGCACCGCATCCAGATCGGCCACCTGCGCATCCATATCCTGTGACGCGCCAGCCTTCATTTGCTTCGAGGCCCCGGTTCCGCGCTGATCGTAAAAGATAACGAACCTGCCCTGCGCCACCTTCTCCCACATGTCATTCATCAGCATGTACGCGTGCGATAACCCCGGCCCGCCATTCACCGCAATCACCGGCAATCCACCGCCCGGTCTACCAAACGTTTCGTAGCCAATGTCCACAGCCGGCGTGTGAATCACACCCGTCGCATGAGCAACAGCTTGCGCCCGTGCACTGAACGAAGCACCGGCAAGAATTGCACAACTCACAACAGCAAACAAAGTAGCGGCTCGCATAAGAATGCCTTCAGCATACGCCAGCAGTTTGGAGGTCCCGCGCTGCATCACCTTGAACACATAAGCCTCACGCGCGTAATTCCAGGTGAGCATTGGCGGGTTCACGCTGCATAATGTAGTGCGAATCAAAATGCTCTCAAAAACTGAGTCGAGTCAAAAGATGAGCTGCCTTCTCCTTTGACTGATTCATGAAGGATGACCCCTCCGTGCAAAGACGAAAGTTCCTCGAATATGCAGGATGCCTGAGCGCCGCAGCAGTCAGTAGTTTTGCCGAGCCCGGCCTTGCCAAATCGCCGCAGAATGTTGCGTACGCAAGTGCCATATCTGCCCAGCCTGCCGATCCGGAGCATCCCCTCTCTCTGCACCCTGATAACCCGCATTATTTTCTCTTCCGCGGAAAGCCTCTGGTTCTTATTGCTGCCACGGAACATTACGGCTCTGTCGTCAACCGGCGCTTCAACTTTATGAAGTACCTCAAAGACGCAGCCGCAAAAAAGCTGACCGTCACGCGTACCTTTCTTCTCTTCCGTGAGTTGCAGGGCGCGCGCAACCCTTGCTCACCCGTCAAGCCCGACTCTCCCGATTACATTGCGCCATGGCCGCGCACCGGTCCAGGAAAGGCCATGGACGGCGAGCCTATCTACGACCTCGATCAGTGGAATCCTGAATACTTCGAGCGTTTGCACCAGTTCCTCACGGCAGCCTCACAGCTCGGCATCGTCGTTGAGCTCACTGTCTTCAGCAATACATATGCTGACGGCGTCTGGGCACTCAACCCTCTGCGCGCACAGAACAACAAGCAAAAAGTTGGCAATGTCGAGTGGCAGGAATACACTTCGCTTCGCAATCCGGAACTGCTTGCACGACAGGAGGCCTATGCCCGCAAGATCATTCAGGAGACCTGCAACTACGACAACATCTACTACGAAATTTGCAACGAGCCCGGCGGCGGTGAACCGGGCCATGTCACTCCCGCCGATGTCGACGCCTGGCAACAGAAGATGGCCGGCATCCTTCGTCACGAACTTGCAAGTCACAATCGGCATCACCTCATCTTCGGCCAGAATGCATTTCGATACGCACCCAGCTTCCAGCAGTCGTTTGACGATAGTTTTGCCGGCTCCATGCTTGACGCGGTAAACGTCCATCCTCTGCCCAATCTCGTCTATCGCAACAAAACCTACGAGCTCGGCAACTTCATGTCCAAGGAGCTGCAGCTCGAACAGTTCCGCGCATTCTTCCTTGCCACAGCTTCGGCAAACAAGCCCAGCATCTCTGACGAGGACAACTGCGCCAGTATCTATCGCGACGATGACGGCTGGACCATCCACCGCAAGCGCGCATGGATGGCCGTAATGTGCGGCGCGCACTATGACTACATCGACTTCTCCATCACCACCGGCAGCGAAGCAGGCACAAAGGAATCACGCGCAAAGATTCGCAGCTGGATGCAACTTCTTTCTGCATTCATTCACTCCGTCGATTTCATCCATGCTCGCCCGGATTCAGCTTTTCTCACCAACACGCCGGACCATCTGGTCGCAGGCACTCTCGCCGTACCCGGCTCCGATTACATTGTGTATCTGGCGGACGCGCGCGAACTCACTGATCCATCGGCTGGCCAGCCCATTGGCGGCATGGTCTCGCTCACACTACCGTCCGGTGAATACCACGCCGCGCTCTTTTCCCCTGTCACCGGCATGTACTCTCCGCCGCTTCGCATCCAGGGTAGACGCCAGGTCGCCGTCGAGCTCCTTCCCTTTGAGCACGACATTGTACTGCGCATCCGTCGCGTGTAAGCGCTCAACTCAACACGATTGGCGCGCTGCCCGCCCTCGTCACTCACTTGGCTGAACCACCAATGCGTAATCCACAATCACTCGTTCTCAGGAAGAACAACGCAGCGCCACTCGCAGTGTTCTTCGGGCGAGCGTAGTCATGTATCATCCGAAAGATTCGTGCTCTTCACCACAACGGAGACTCCCCATGTCCTTTTCTCGCCGGCGCTCCTTCGCCATACTTGCCTCACTCATCCTCGCGTTGCTCGTCGGCGCAACGGCCGCTCCTGCGCAACAGGCTGCGCCCATTCCATACGACCACAACCCCTCCGTTGGCCGGTTCTACAACATCAACGGCTTCAAAATGTACACCGAGGTCTACGGCAGCGGTCCGCCACTACTGATGATTCACGGCAACAATGGCGACATGAGCGCCTTCTCCAAAAACATCCCTTACTTCGCAAAGCGCTATAAAGTCATCCTTGCAGACAGTCGTTCCCAGGGCCGCTCGCTTGACCCCAACCATCCACTCACTTTTGAAATGATGGCTGACGATTACGCCGCACTGCTTGACGCCATGCACATCCAATCGGCCTACGTCATCGGTTGGAGTGACGGCGGCATCAACGCCCTCCTGCTCGCCATTCGCCATCCTGAAAAGGTCAAGCGCCTCGCCTCAACCGGAGCCAACCTCTGGCCCACTGCCGACGCCTTCCGGCCCGGCTTCTGGGACGACGAAAAGAAGGAGTATGAAGCCGGCCTTCACAAAACCTACACCACCGCAAAGGAAAAGAACGACCGCAAGCTCTTTCTCCTTGACTGGGATCAGCCGCACATCACGCTCGCGCAACTTCACACCATCAAGGCGCCCTCCCTCATCATCTGCGGAGACCACGACCTCATTTCAATCCCGCACACGGTCCTCATCTACCAGAACATTC
>JAGWSG010000230.1 GCA_028876335.1 Acidobacteriota bacterium | reverse complement strand
CCTCATCAAAGAAGGGGACGCCACGGTACTTCTGGTGCCTCATGTCTTCGGAACGGAAGCAGATTCGGAGAGCGATCTGGAAGCTTGCAAGGAACTTTTCGCCGAGCTTGAAACGCTCTATAAGGGCCGTATCGGAATTGCCTGCGGATCGTATGGGCCAAATGAAATTCGCTCGATCATCGGCAATTGCGACTTTTTTACGGGTTCGCGCATGCACGCTTGCATTGCAGCCTGGTCGCAATGCATTCCTGCAGTGGCTATCGCTTATAGCGACAAATTTCTCGGCGTGTTGAACACAATTGGCGTAGATTCATTGGCCGCAGACGCGCGCAAACTTTCGCAAGAGGAACTCCTTGAGAGTCTGAAGCGAGGATTCCGCACACGAAAGATGACCGCGGAAAAGCTGAGATCGGTAATTCCTGATGTGCGCCTCGCTCTGGATCAAATGCTGTTTGATCACAGGGAAAATCCAGAGAATGCCGCGGAACATGCGGCGGCACATGAGCCTGTACCGGTTCACTGAGAATTGATCGGCCAGCGCGCCGGCTTACAAGTTTGCCTGACGAACGTTTGATTGAATCATGACTTTGTATTGCATCAATCCGCTTGAAGATTCCCGCTGGGAGGAACTTGTCCAGACGCACGAGGACGCATCTGTTTTTCATGCAACGGCATGGATGCGCGCACTTCACTCCAGCTATGGCTACGAGAGCCGTGTTCTCACGACAAGCAAGCCAGCTGAGCCTCTTCAAAATGGAATTCCATTTTGCCGTGTAACCAGCTGGCTCACCGGTTCGCGGATCGTTTCACTACCCTTTGCCGACCACTGCCAGCCGCTGGTGAGTTCCCCCGGTGATCAGGATTCGCTACTCGAAGGTCTGAAGAATGAGGGTAAAGAAAAGCCCTGGAAATATGCTGAATTGCGGCCTGTCAAACCGATGATTGCCTCTGAGATTGAGGGCTTTCATCCGACTGCTTCGTATGCGTTCCACACGCTCGACATGGGCCTGGAGGAAGAAGCAATCCTGCGCTCATTCCACAGAAACCAGATTCAGCAAAAAATCAAAAAGGCAACCAAAGTTGGATTGCAAATCGAACACGGAAATTCTCCAGAGTTGCTTGGAGAGTTTTATCGGCTACTACTGATTACGAGAAGGCGGCATCAGCTACCTCCCCAGCCGCGGATCTGGTTTGAAAATCTGGCGGAGGCATTTCGTGATGCACTGGTGGTATGGGTTGCACGGCACGAAGGTAAGGCCATTGCGAGCATTTTGACACTGGCATCAAATCGTACGGTTGTCTACAAATACGGCTGCTCTGACCCCGAATTTCATAATCTCGGCGGAATGCAGGCGCTGATGTGGGCAGCCATACAGTATTCCAAGGCGAGACAAGCACGGCTATTTGATTTCGGACGTTCCGATCTAGGCAACGACGGTCTCATCACTTACAAGAATCAGTGGGGCACAGAATTTACAACAGTTCACTACTACCGCAATCGAGTTCAAAAGGAATCACAAACAAGCCACGGCGCACCATCAGGATTGGCTAAGAAGCTCTTTGCCACAATGCCTGATTCGTGCCTGGTGGCGGCGGGAAGGTTGTTATACCGCCACATGGGGTAATAGGCGCTTTGACAGAAACAATCAATTCGAGCCTGCAGTCCTACTTTGGCACTCCGGAAGGAATCTTTCGGTTCAAAGTGCCGTCTGATGAGCAGAACGGCGAAGCGCGCTTCTTCCGCTTTGGTGCAGACACGCAGCTCTACGGGCGCGTAGCCGCGGAGACAAACCCATCCGTAAATGGGGCTCTTCATGACTATATTGAGGACGCGGACAAATCTTGCGATGCTTCCCTGCCCTTTAACCCGCTTGAAGTTGCAGCGAATTTGCGCACCGAGCGATATCCGCTTGAAGGTGAAAAGAAAGGTCTGATGCAGGAAGTAGTAAGGCTGGCCTACTATACACTTCGCCCGCTGCTTCCGGTTGGTGTACGAAAGTATGCGCAAAGGCGCGCATTGCGAGGCTGGGAGAGACTTTCGTTTCCAAATTGGCCTGTCGAGCGATCCGTAGACAGGCTCTTTGAACGCCTGTTGATGTTGCGCCTGAAAGAACATCCCGACGAAGCTATCCCCTTCATCTGGTTCTGGCCCGAGGGCAAACAGGGCTGCGTCCTCATGACGCACGACGTGGAAACGGCTGCAGGACTCGATGCATGCGACGCGTTGATGTCATTAAATGAAAAGTATGGTATCCGCTCGTCGTTCCAGTTGATTCCGGGCGGCAGATATCACGTGCAGCCACATCATATTGAAGGCATGCGACTGCGCGGATTTGAAGTGAACATTCACGACTGGAATCACGACGGCTCCCTCTTTAAAGAGCGTCAGACTTTTGCAGAACGCGCGACGAAGATAAACGCAACCGCAAAGAAGTGGAATACAGTTGGATTCCGGTCCGCAGCGCTCTACCGCAACGTGGATTGGCTGCGCGAACTGGACTTTGAGTACGACATGTCCATTCCAAGCTGCGCCCGGCTTGATCCTCAGCGCGGCGGCTGCTGCACACTCATGCCCTGGTTTAACGGTGATCTGCTGGAAATTCCAGTCACAACGATTCAGGATTACTCGCTTTTTCACATTCTTGATCGACTCGACATTGAAATCTGGGAAACTCAAACAAAGCGGATACTTGGACATCACGGGATGGCAACCTTTATCGTCCACCCGGACTACATCCAGACTGCGGAAACTGAACAAACTTACTCACAATTGCTCGCGTATCTTGCGGAGCAGCAATCTGAGGCCGGTGCATGGATTGCGCTGCCGCAGGAAGTAAACCAATGGTGGCGCCAAAGAAAACAAATGCGCCTTGAGCTGGATATCGACGGCTGGCACGTGACCGGCCCAGGAAGTGAACGCGCTGTAGTCGCTTTCGCCCGCTTGGTAAACAACGATATCGACTATACTTTTGGCACGCCACAGCAAATTGAACCGTATAGCAAATCAGCAAAGACGGCATCCATAAGGAGCGGCATCCATGCCTGAACGTAAAGATGACTTGAATTCAATGATCAACAAGCTGTGGCCAATTTTGGTGAGACGGCGCATGTGGATTATTCTCACTTTCCTCACGGTTGCGCTGGTCACGACCATAGTCGCCTTGAAGCTGCCCGCGAAATACCGGTCTGAGGCGACAATTTTGGTTCAATCTCAGAGTGCGCCCAATCAGCTTGTCATCTCCAATTCAACTGCCAACACAATGGAGGACCTTGATCCCATGACAGACAAGATCCTCTCGCGCACTCATCTATTGCAGGTCATTGACGAGTTCCATCTTTACCCTGGACTTCGGCACGACATGGACCCCAATGAGTTGGCTACGTTGATGCGCAACAATATTGAGCTCACTCCGATGAACAAAAACCCGGAGAGGCGCAGTGTCAATGCGCTGATGGTCGCTTATACAGCGAGCAATCCCGAGGTTGCTCAGAAAGTCACGAACCGCCTGACGTCGCTTTTCATCGAAGGAAATCAGCAGGCAATTCAAGGCAAAGACACGGGTATGACTTCGTTCCTGTCTTCCGAACTGGCACAGGCCAAAGCGGAACTCGACAGGCAAGAAGCTATAGTCCGCGACTTCAAGATGCGGAATCTTGGCCAGCTCCCGGAACAACAACAAGGAAATATGGAAATCCTCTCCGGGTTGCAGACTCAGTTGCAGGCCGCACAAACCAGCCTTGGCCAGGCGAGACAGCAAAAGGCATATCTCGATGCCATGCTTGCACAGCCGACACCCGTTACTCCGGAAACCGCAAATCAGGCAAACGATGAGCCACCGTCTCCGACCGTTGCTCTGCAGACAGAGCTTGTGCAGTTGCGGTCGCAGCGCCAGGATCTGCTCTCCCGCTACAGCCCACTTTACCCGGATGTAGTCAGTTTGAATCAGCGCATAGCAGACGACGAAGCCCAGCTGAAACGCTTGCAGGCATCAGCCCCCGCTCGCTCGAAAACACACACCGCTGCGTCCAATACAAGCAGTCCGGCGGTTGCACAGTTGAAAAGCCAGCTTGAGGCCAATCGCCTGCAAATCTCGGAAGACCAGCGGCGCATCAGTGATTTACAGGGACAGATCTCCGCTTATCAGGGTCGGCTTAACCTCGCTCCTGTTCGCGCACAACAATTATCGGAAGTGATGCGCAATTACGATCAGGCCAAGCAACGTTACACCGATCTTCAAAACAAGCAGGGCGAGTCGGAGCTAGCCACAAATCTGGCTAAGAAACAGATTGACGCTCAATTCCAGGTAATTGACACGGCAAGCCTCCCGTCTGAACCCGCGAATCATCAGCGCGTGGCAATCGCGCTGGGCGGTTTCTTCGGAGGTCTTGTACTTGGCATTGTGCTGGCCTTCCTCGTTGAGGCAAGGCATCCAACCTTCCACAATGACAAGGAACTGAAGCAAGCCTTTTCCGTTCCATTGATCGTGGCGCTTCCCCCGTTTCGCACGCAAAATGAAATAGACAAGCAGACATCAAGAAAGCGCATGGAATGGCTCCTGGCGACAACGGCCACTCTGATTATCCTTGCGGCGCAGGCTTATATTGTGCACAGAGGATAGTGCGGTCCCACTGAATCGCTGCTCTTCCTTCAAGTAAGTGTGGCAGTAAAACAGGGAAAGAAGAAGACTTTCCCATGAATCGAAATTCGCTCGATCCCCATCAGTCATGGAGACACTCTCGTGAACCACAAGATTCGCTCACTCACTTCAAATCCCGGCCCCATGCAGGTTTCTGATCCTCAGGAGCAGCAAAACCAGCTCCATCTCGCAGACGACACACTCATGGGCGAGACAATCGAAACCGTCGAATGCGCGCTGGCGCCGGAAAGCAGGATTGTCGTCCACACGGAACCAACTAGCCTGGCTACCGATCGCTTCCGTTTGCTGCGTATGAGTTTGAATGCGCACTGGATGGCAGGCCGCCTGAAGACAATGCTGGTTTCCAGCGCGCTCCCCGGCGAAGGTAAAACCACAACTGCGCTCAACCTTGCTACCAGCCTGGCAGAGCGCGGCAAGCGCACAGTTGTATTGATCGAGGCAGACTTCCGCCAACCGGTATTTTTTGATCGCCTCGGACTCACACCATGGCCTGGATTGGTCAATGCGCTGAAGGAGAATCGCGATCCGTTTGAGTCTATCCGCAAGCTTGACCCGCTCGGAATCTTCGCTCTTCCGGCCGGAGAGCAGGCGGAGAATCCCATTGACTTGTTGAACTCCCCTGAATTCACAAAGATGCTGGTGCGCCTGCGCTCAAGTGTCGACTGGGTGATTCTCGATTGCGCGCCAGTTCTACCGGTTCCGGATGTGCAGACCATCAAGTCAAAGGTTGATGGCTGCCTATGGGTCATGCGTGCCGGACAAACACCGCGTGACCTGATTGAAGAGGCTGTCCAGCAAGTTGGTCAGGAAAATATTGTTGGCATGATTTTGAATGATGCCGAAGCGCTTGAATCCACATATTCAAGCTACTCGAGGTACGGCTATGGATACGGTTATGGCTACGGCAAAAACAAAGCCGCATCCAAGTAATAAGAAGATGGCATTCGCATAACTGTGGATGCCATCCCCTTACCCGTTCGCAGAATTTATCCTTATAGCTTAATCAAGCACATATACAGGCCGACAATGTGCACAATATCTCTTCCTTCTGCACCTCTCAGCAGGACCTTTCTGTGCCTCATTTGCCGGGTTCCTGGCAAAACTTCAGAGCAACGAGTCTCAATCTCACAAAGTGCCCTTCTTATGGGCATCGATGAAGTGTGTCACTAGAAATCAGCTTCTTCGTAAAAGATCTTCCATCTGCCTGATGTAGTACCCTTGCGCATATGTGTAACAGTGTCCGTCCTGCTCCCGACGCCATTGATCAGGCCGTCGTAGCACCGCAGGCGACTCTGGTTGTCTGCACCCGCAACCGTCCTGCATTGCTGCGTAATTGCCTCGAAGGTGTACGGAGTCTGCTTCAGCAGCCGCAGGAGATCATAGTCGTTGACAATTCCATTGGCGACAAAGACATACAGGCTCTTGCCGAGGAATTCGGCGCTCGTTACCTACTTGAGCCCGTGCCAGGGCTAAGCCGCGCTCGTAATCGCGGCTTGCAGGCAGCACAGGCAGAGGTTGTTGCCTTTCTGGATGACGATGCGGTTCCCGCTCCCGATTGGCTGGGGATGGTTGCATCTGCATTCAGCGACAAGCATCTGGGCGCCGTTTCTGGTCGGATTGTGACGCCGGACAGTGAACGGGAAAACACCCCCTCAATCACGCCGCGCTGTCTGGATCGGCAGAACCCAAAGTGGCTGGAGATTTCATCCTTTGGAGGAATGGGCCTGGGGAGCAACATGGCCTTTCGCCGTTCTGCATGTTTGGACCGGGTGGTGTTTGATGAACGGCTTGGGCGAGGCGCACCATTCCAAATTGCCGAAGAGCATTTTGCGTTTGCGCAACTCATATCTATCGGCTATGCGGTTCGCTATATCCCCGAGGCAATCGTCTACCATCCCCCATTGCGAAGCGACTCGATCGAAAATGAAGCGCGCAACTCGATGGCTTACTTCTTGCTTCTACTTGCGGAGTTTCCCTCTCAGAGACTGAACTTATTGCGTTTCCTGCTTGGCCGTCTTTTTGGAAAGCCTCTTGAATGGGCCCGTGAGGACCAGCAACCGGGTGTACTCGTCACCAGCAGTTTCAGCACCAAGTTGCATGCTGCGTTGGGAGGGCTAAGGCTGTTCATGAAGACACCGAGGATAGCCGGCCGATGAAAAGAGATTCATGCGGCCGGATATGGAAAGGGCAGCCTAACTGCGTACGGCACTTGAAGTCCAGGCAGCGCGATTGCGGCTCGCTGACGTAAAGCCCATATCAAGTGAAATGCTCCGCACGCAATGCAGCAAATGGTTTGCAATTGAGGGGAGCTTTTGTGCCGTAACCCGGAAAGATGGCCCAGACACGCTGATGGCTGCAACCGGATAACGTTGCGCATCGAGCAAGGGCACCGCGATACAGCGCAACCCCTCTTCAAGCTCTTCATCGTCCACTGCGTAGCCGCGGCGACGTGTCTTTTCAACTTCGGCGCGAAGCGCATCCGCGTTGGCGATCGTGCGACTCGTATGCCGTTCAAAGCGCGTCCGCCGAATCACTTCCGCCATTCGGTCTTCCGGAAGAAACGCAAGCATCGCCTTCCCTACTGAAGTGCAGTGGACTGAATTGCTGGAACCGATACGCGTAATCATCCGAACGGAACGAGCCGGCTCGATCTTGTCGATGTAAATGACCCTCGCCTGCTCAAGAATACAAAGATGGGCAGTCTCTTCAGTTTCTGCTACCAGGCGGCGCAAGTGTGGTTGGGCGCGCTCACGCAAATCGTACTGTTCAATCGCGCGATTTCCGTAGTCAAATAGCCGAAGGCCTAGACGGAACTTCCCGCCTGTAGTCCGCTCGACCATGTGGTGCCGCTCCAGCACCATTAAAAACCGGTGCGCAGTGCTCTTGTGCAATTGCAGTGAAGCTGCCACTTGCGCCAGCCCAAGCGGTGTTTCACTTTCTCCCAGCAAATCTAATACTGCAAACGCCCGATCCAGAGCCTGAACCTTATATGTTCCTTGTGGCGATGAGTCTCGCATTCTGGTCCCCTGTTTCACGTTCTATGTACGAAAACAGTTTCTCAAGATATGAGACTTTCGTCAACAGTGAATTCCAGGGCCTAAACCACGAGTTAGAAGTCGCCCTTTTAACTATCCACTTCGACCGTATCGCCCTCTCCGGGAGCAAGAAACAGGTTCGCCTCCAGACCATGCTGGCGCGTGTAAAGGTCGTAGTAACGGCCGCCCAGCGCATAAAGCTCATTATGATTTCCGCGTTCCACAATGCGCCCGCCTTCCACGACCAGAATTTGATCGGCTCGACGAATCGTGGAGAGTCTATGCGCAATGACGAATGTCGTCCTGCCTTGCATTAGTTGGTTGAGTCCTTCCTGAATCATAGCCTCTGACTCGGAATCGAGTGAGCTCGTAGCTTCGTCCAGAATGAGAATGCGCGGATCCGCAAGCAGAGCCCTTGCGATCGAAAGCCGTTGCCGCTGACCTCCCGACAATTTGATTCCGCGTTCACCCACAATCGTGTCGTAACTCTCCGGAAATCTCTCTGCGAACTCATCCACACGAGCAGTTCGGCATGCAAACATGAATTGCTCTTCTGTGGCCTCAGGCCGCGAAAAAAGAATGTTCTCACGAATGGTCCCGTCGAACAGGAATGATTCCTGCAGCACCACTCCCAGTTGCGCACGGTAGGTGTTCAGGTCCACCTTTGCCAGGTCTGTCCCGTCCACGGTAATTGTGCCGCTCCCTGGTGTGTGAAACGCGCAGAGCAAATTGATGATGGTCGATTTGCCCGATCCTGATGAACCGACAAGCGCAGTGACAGTTCCCTGCCTGGCCTCAAAATCCACGCCGTGAAGAACTGGTTTATCTGCCTCATACGCAAACTCGACATCGTTGAACCGCACATCGCCTTGAATAGGCGGCATTCTTTCCGTTCGGCCGGGGACCTGATTCTCTTCCAGCTCGGCCATGATTTCAGCAGTGCGATCAAGCCCCGCAAAAGCTTCCGTCAACTGCGTCCCAATGTTCACAATCTGAAAGACAGGCGCGACCATAATTGCGAGGAACACGTTGTATTGGAAATACGAGCCAACGGTCCAGGTGCTGTTGAGAACAAGATGCCCTCCCAGCCACATCACCAATGCCGAGACAAAGCCCAGTACTGTGGTTGAAGCCGAGCCGAGAACGCTAGTCATGGTCAGCGACTTCATCACGTTGGCCAAAAGTCGATCGACACCCGCTGAAAACACTTTGTGTTCGCGATCTTCTGCATGGTATCCCTTCACTACGCGCACGCCACCAAGCGACTCGGTCAGTCTCCCCGTCACTTCTGCGTTGATCTTGCCGCGTTCGCGGAAGATAGGCCGAATCGCCTTAAACCCGTACTGAAGGATGAAAACGAACAGTCCAACAACAGCAAAAACTGTAAGCGTAACCGTCACACTACGGTAGAGCAGGAAGAAGAAAACCAGAACCGCGGTCAGCATGCCGCCCACAAACTGCACCAACCCGGTTCCGACCAGATTGCGGACACCTTCCACGTCGGTCATGATGCGCGCAACCAGTGTGCCCGTTCGGTTTTCGTCGTAGTACGACACTGACAACAAACCGACATGCCGCTGAACGTCCCGCCGCATTTCCGCAATCAGCTTCTGACCGGCAATCGAAAGCAACTGCGTGAGCGAGTAGGAGGAAATTGCCTGCACAATGGTTGCCACCAGCACTGCCGCAATTATTTTGGATAGCAACCCTGGCTGAGCATGAGCAGGCGTCAGCACCTTGTCCAGAAGCGGCTTTGAAACAAGAGGAAGCACAAGGCCCGCCACTCGGTTCACCGCCATAAGTAGCAACCCGACCACCAACAACCCCTTGCGCGGAGCGATCAATGACCAGATCTGCGGCCAAAGCTGTTTAAGGTTAGGCTTGCGCTTGGGCAAATCTGCCGCACCGTGCACGCGGCCACGCGGGGTGCGCTCTGCACGCATCCCCATACCGAATCCACCGCCGCGCATAGTCCCCATCGGCTAGACTTTCCCTCCGCGCCGCGCCGCAATAAAGGACCGAACGCACAGAATGACATAGACAAGCATCAGTACAGTCATCGCCAGCTTGGAAGCCATTGCGATCATGTCCGGCTGGTGTCCTGCCGATGTTGCTGCCACATAACCACGCACTGCCTCGCTTGCCCCACCCAGAAACCCGAGCAGGCCAATCGTGACGTTAATATGCATAAACAGCTTGCGGCGAGACTCACTTGGGCTGATAGCGAGAATGCCGAAAATCCCCAAAGCAAGCCCAAACCATGCAGGAATGAGTGCCGTGTAATGCTGACTTCCCGTACCTATAAAACCAACTAGGCCGAGCAAAATTAGTAGTACCGCAAATACGATTGTGATCTTGGCCAAACCAATCCTCCCTGCTGCTACCTCTTCAGGATATCAACTTAGGAGATGCAGAGAGGGTATGTTTGGCTGCAAGATTACTGTGTTACCGTTGGATGCGCGCCGAGGCACCTTGCGCAAACGCGCGCACCTGCTCAAGCGTGGCCATGGTTGTGTCGCCCGGAAACGTCGTGAGAAGCGCTCCATGGGCCCAGCCGAGTTTCACCGCATCCTGGGGCGACTCTCCCGTTAGCAGGCCGTAGAAGAACCCCGAAGCAAAGCCATCGCCGCCGCCCACGCGGTCCAGCACATCAAGTTCAACAGTTGGCGCTGTGCACGTTTGTCCATCCACCCAGGCAACGGCGCTCCAGCGATGACGATTGGTAGAGTGCACTTCACGCAGCGTTGTCGCAACGGCCTTAACGCCCGGAAGTTTCTTCACCACGTTGTCGATCATGCCGAAGAAGACCGACGTGTCCAGCTTGGATTTCGATGAAACTTCAGGGCCGGGAATGCCCAGTCCCTTCTGAAGGTCCTCTTCGTTGCCAACCAGCACATCCACATGTTTCACAATCTTGCCAATGGTCTCGACGGCGCGCTCCATACCCCCTTGAATGTTCCAGAGTTTCTCCCGGAAATTCAGGTCAAACGATGTAACAGCGCCTGCTTCCTTCGCCGCCTGCATCATCTCCGCCGCAAGCGACGCGGTCGTCGGCGAGAGCGCGGCAAATATCCCACCGCAGTGGACCCAGCGCACTCCCTTGTCGAAAATCGCCTTCCAATCGAAATCTCCCGGCTTCAACAAAGCCGCCGCCTCATTGGCGCGGTTGTAAAAAACAATAGGCGCGCGAAATCCATGTCCACGATCGCTGTAGACTGTCGCCATATTCGGGCCGGAAACCCCGTCATGCTTGAAATGCTTGTAAAACGGCTTCACGCCCATAGCGCGCACGCGTTCCGCGATCAGTTCGCCAATCGGATAGTCGGAAAGAGCAGTTGCGATTCCGGTGCGCAGGCGAAAGCAATCGGAAAGATTGGCAGCCACGTTAAACTCGCCGCCACTCACGTGAATTGCGCATTCCGTTGCCTTGCGGAAAGGCACAATACCCGGATCGAGTCGGTGAACCAGTGCCCCTAGTGAAAGAAAATCCAGTTCCGCATCCTTACGCATATTGACCCAGTTATTCATCGTTCTTCGGCTCCTGATTCGACATACGACAAGAATTTCGTTGAGTGATAACCGACTTCAGACCGCGGGAACTGAATGTTTCAAATCGCCCATAACCTGCTCAACCGTCCATTCATTACCCGGATAAAACTGTACGACTTTCCCGTCGGGTCCAATCAGAGTGGTTGAAAGCGTGTGAGTAATCTGGTCGTTCGGGCCTACCGTAATGCCCACGTCGAAGTACTTCGCCATTTCTGAAAGAACCTTCTTGTCTGGCACCGCAAAATTGATGTGCGCAAATGTGCTGCTCGCGTCGCTGCCCAGATACTGCGCGCCATATGCCCGAAGACGTGCCGGGGTGTCGTGATCCGGATCGAAGCTCACACACAGCAACTGCGTCTTCTTCAATAACCCGGGTGTCGCCTCCAGTTGCTTTTCAATATTTGCGAAATTGCGCGTCACCAGCGGACAGAAGTTCGGCAAAGGGCAGCGCGTGTAAATAAAGGTGATCAGCAGCGCCTTACCCTTGTACTGGTCCAGGTGGATCACTTTGTCATTTTGATTACGCAGGTGAAAATCCGGAACATGATCGCCCGGCGAAGGCACATGGTAGCTGATCTTTGGTTTGTAATCCGGCTTGGCCTGCGCAACAATGACGATCTGGTCAATGTAATATCCGCCCTTGCCATCCTTGGGAACATGCAATTGAGCGGTGAGCACGTCGCCAGGATGAAGATCGCTCAGAATACTCGGGTCCTTCAGCTTGTACGGCATCACCATCTTTTCCATAAAGCCGGGAATATCATCGTTGTCGATATAGACCTCTCCCGTACCAGGTTGGGTGCCTATAATCTTGCCGCGCAAATGATAGACCGTCTCTTTTGAATCGGAGGCGGTTTGAGTGGGATTGGAAGAATTGGAGTGACACCCAACAACCACTCCGGCCAGTAACAGGACGGAAACAAAAAGTCTACGCATGACACATCAGTGTACAACTGGGCACGAACACTCCGTATCGCGTAGCGCTCTTGTTGGAGGGCAGGATATAACCCTTGCATGGGGTCTATGACACCGGAACTGGAGCGCAAACTGGCAGATGGCAGTCTCCTGATTGCCGCAAGCGACCGAACGGCACGTTCTCTGCGCGCCTCATTCCATCGTCATCGATTAAACGAAGGACTCTCCGCCTGGAGTGCTCCCGAAATCTTGGACTGGGGAGCATTTATCCGCCGTACGTGGGAGGAGCTGGCCGAGGACGACGCAATCGTTCTCACAGCCGCCCAGGAGCAGATGATCTGGGCGGAAATCGCAGGACAGGAAGATCAGATTGCCGTGCAGTTGGAAAGCAATCTGTACCGGCTAGCCTCGCTTGCCGCCGGTGCTTACGCGCTCATCTGCAACTATAGCCCTAACCTTTTGTCCACCTCTGCGCGAAATGGCTGGGATCAGGATGCTGCCGCTTTCAGCCGATGGTTGACCGCAATGGAAAAGCGCTCGAGAAGAGATCACCTCGTTTGCGCCCATGCGCTACCGCTTCGAGTGGCAGATTGGCTCCAAAAAGACAAGAGCAAGCGCGCCCCCCTGTTTCTCGTTGGCTTTGACCGCATCCTGCCCACGCAGCGCCTTGTGCTGGATGCATGGGGAATCTGGGAGCAGGAAGCCTCGTCTACTCAAACCAGCTATATGGATTTTTTTGTCGCGCCGGACGAGGCTGCCGAGTTGGATGTATGCGCGCAATGGTGCCAAACCGAACTGGAAGCCAATCCGGCAGCGCGCTTGATGATCGTGACGCAGGACACGGCCCGCCTGCGTGGCCAACTGGAACGCGCCCTCTTGCGCGGAACAGATGCGGCTTTTGAATTTTCGTTGGGAGTTCCGCTCAGCAACGCTCCTTTGCTGCAGAGCACCATGCTTGCTTTGCGATGGCTCGATAACGAGTTGGACGAGAGTGAAGTGGACACTCTCCTCGCTGGCGGACGTATCTGTACGAATGACGAAGAAGTGGACAGCCTGCTTCTCTACATGCGCAGATTGCGCTCTCACCAACTTGAACGAACCACCTGGCCACTCCACGCCTTCCTGCGCAAACGCAGCCCATTGATCTCCGTAGCCGAATCATTCGCGCAGCGCATGCAGGCCGCGCAAACTCGTCTGCATTCTTTGCAGGCCAGACCGCGACTGCCTCGTGAATGGGCCGAGGCTATTCCAGCATTGCTGCAATCAATGGCTTGGCCTGGATATCGCACACTCAACAGCGAAGAGGAGCAAGCACGGCGTGCGTGGGAAGATGCGCTCGAAAACTGCGCCAGCAGCAGCTTCGATGGAAAAGAGATTACCTGGAAAGAATTCCTGCGCATCCTTGATCGCTCTCTTGCAGACACTTTATTCACGCCGGAGTCGCTTGATGCACCCATCCTGATTGTCGGACCGGCAGAATCCGCCGGTCTGACTGCAGACGCCGTGTGGTTCCTCGGCGCGGATGAAAGGAACTGGCCCGCAAGCGGCTCCTCACATCCGTTTCTGCCACTGGCGATACAAAAACAGGCTGGCATGCCGCATGCAACGGCGCAATTGGATTGGGACCTTGCAGCGCGCATCACCAAACGACTTTTGAGTTCGGCAAAACGGATCAGCTTCAGCTATGCTCGGCAACGTGAGGGAATGGAGATGCGTCCATCTGGTCTGGTGACGCAGTTGGTGTGCACTGCCCAACCGCTTCCGAACACACTTCGCACCTCATCGCGTCCCACATGCATTACCAACGAATTCGACGACGAAAGCCGGATCCCCTTCCCCCTCGTCGAACACCGCGGCGGCGCAAGTGTACTTTCAGCGCAATCGCAATGCCCATTCCGCGCATTCGCAACCTACCGGCTCGATGCAAAAGATTGGCAACCCGCTCTCGCCGGACTGACTCCAGCAAAACGTGGGCAACTGCTGCACGACACATTGAAAGCCATCTGGTCCGGACCGCCACACGGTATTCGCACGCTCAACGACTTAAAAGGACTGCGAGACAGACGCACGTTTATCGAGGGGCATGTGCACCACGTAATGGATGCGAAGGTGGAAGCCGAGCTCCGTGAACGTATGCCGAAACGTTATCTGGCGCTCGAAAGCGCAAGACTTGTGCGGTTGCTCGATGAATGGCTATCGCTGGAGGTTGTACGCGCGCCCTTCACGGTCAAAGAAACAGAAGCAAAGAAATCTGCGTGCATCGGTGGATTAGCCCTGCGACTCCGTCTTGATCGAGTCGACATCCTGCAGGATGACTCGGCGCTGATCGTCGACTACAAGAGTGGCGCCAAGTCAGAGAAGGCGTGGGATCTTCCCCGTCCCGAAGATGTGCAGTTGCCGCTATACGCCAATTACGGACTTGAACCCGATTCAAATATTGGTGGATTGGTCTTCGCCAAAGTGCGCAGCGGTAATTGCGAGTTTGCGGGCCGCGTGAAAGACGCGCGTGCCACCTTGCTTCCTGAATTGAATGGCAGAAGCCGTCTGGTGCAGACGCCACTGACGGACGCAACGCTGCAAGACTGGCAGGTGGAAATTGAAAAGCTCGCCGACGCGTTCCTGCGTGGCCGCGCTCTGCCTGACCCGCGTCAGTATCTCAAAACGTGCGAACAGTGCGGATTGCAAACCCTATGCCGCATTCAGGAGTTTCCGCCCCTCGTTGAACCTGTAGCAGATGGAGGCAGTGACGATGACTAGCCCCATCGGCAAGCGTTTGCCACCCGATCACAACGAGCGATCACGCGCAATCGATACAAGCCGCTCGATCATTGTGCAGGCTCCGGCCGGCTCTGGAAAAACGTCGCTGCTTACCCAGCGATTTCTCAAACTACTGGGCGAAGTTGATGATCCGAAACAGATCGTCGCCATCACCTTCACCAATGCAGCCGCCAGTGAAATGCGCAATCGCATTCTGGATGCGCTCCGCGAGCCTGAAGGAAATGATTTGGCCGAGAGGGCCTTGCGCCATGCGGACTCGTTAGGCTGGCGCATTCTCGACTTACCGGAGCAGTTACGCATTCGTACCATCGATTCCTTCTGTCGCGAGTTGGCACTTCAACAGCCATTGCTCACGCAGTTGAGCGGTCAACTCAACATCGACCCCAATCCGGCCAGCCTCTACCGCACCGCCGCTCGGCGCACACTGGAGCAAATCTCAAGCGAAACAGGTCCAGTCGCCGCTGCAGTAGAACAACTGCTGTCATGGCGCGACAACAACTGGCAGGAATGGGAAACTCTGCTCGCTGAAATGCTCATGCAGCGCGACCGCTGGATGCTGGACTTTGTGCTCGCCAGCGATCCTGACTGGAATGGACTGCGTGCGCAACTGGAGCGGCCCTTCGCGCGCGCAATTGTAGTGGCGCTGAGCGCCGTTCACGCACAGTTCACATCTATCTCCGGGCTGTTGGATGAAGTTCTAGCCCTGGCTCGCTTCGCGTGCGAAACACCGGGCAATGATTCTCCACTTGCACTGTCGGGGTGCTTTGAACTTCCAGCGCCCAGACCAGATTCCAATTTGGAAGCCGTACTTGAAAAGTACATTTGCCTTTCCAATTTCCTGCTGACCAAAGATGGCATATGGAGATCGGCAAAAGGCCTCAAATCTAATCAGGGCTTCCCCGCTAGCAATGAAGGGAAAGCTGCAAAGGCTCGCTTTGAACAGACCGTGGCCGCACTTGCAGTGTTGCCTGGACTACGGGAAGCTTTGGCCGGGGTCCAGTATTTACCCCCCTCACGCTACACCGACGAGGAGTGGTCCATTCTGCGCTCCTGCTTTATCCTGCTGCGCCATGCAGCCGCGGAACTCAAGGTTCTTTTCGCGGAGCGCGGCGTTACTGATTTCACGGAGGTCGCACATGCGGCAGCGCTCGTACTCACAAACCCGGAAGGCATTCAGTCGGAAGCTGCATGGGCAGTTGCCGATGGCATTCAACATTTGTTAGTAGATGAATTTCAGGACACAAGCCGCCGCCAGCACGCCCTTCTGCGAAGCCTGATTGGTGCATGGTCTGACGTGGAAGGCAAATCGTGTTTTCTCGTCGGCGACCCCATGCAATCCATCTACTTCTTTCGCGATGCGGATGCGGAACTTTTCGCGCGTGTAAAAGCCCTCGGTTTGGAAATGGAGAGCGGAGCGAGTTATCCGCTCGATTTTGTGCCCCTGCGGGCGAATTTCCGTACACATCCTCAGCTCGTGGAGTGGACAAATCAAGCATTTGAAAACGTGTTCGGCGCTGTTGCCGGCAATGGCGTCGCATTCGGTGAGGCGATTGCCGTCAGAGAAGGCCAGGCGCGAAAGGATGCAAATTTCTCGCTTCACGTTAACTTCATCCCAGCGTCGGGGCATGGATTGAACAACGATGAACCTTCGATCGCAATCCGCGAAGACGAATTCAAATCCCAGATAGAACAGATCGTAAACATTGTCCACGAAAAACAACCTGCACTTGAGCGTGCAAAGCGCCAGAGGGCCGAAGGAAGCGACACAAAGTTCCGAATCGCCGTGCTTGCCCGCACCAGAAAATCTCTCACGCCAATTGCGGATGCGCTGCGGAAAGCTGGCATCCCCTTCCGTGCGCTCGATACGGAGAACCTGCGTGACCGGCAGGAGGTCCTCGATGCACTGGCCCTGGCAAAGGCGTGGGCACAGCCCTTTGACCGAGTTGCCTGGCTTGGAGTGTTGCGGGCCCCCTGGTGCGGCCTGTCTCTGAAAGACCTGCATACACTCACAAGCAACGACGATGAACAGCTTTTCGCTCGCTCCATTCCATCACTCCTCGAAGAGCGCATGCCTCTTCTGAGCGCCGATGGACAGCGCCGAGCCAAACATGTGCTCCGCTGCTATCAACAGCGCACAACTCCCGCCACCACTACCGCGGGAACCTGGCTCGAACAAATCTGGCTTGAACTCGGCGGAGACGCAACTGTAGACGCCGCTGCCCGCACCAACCTCAACCTCCTTTGGAAAAGCCTCGATGCACTCCCTAACAGCATCTCCGACATCAACAGGTGGGGGGGGGAGGAGAGGTTGATGGCGCTGCCTGATCCTGAGGCGAGCGGGGAGGTTGGTGTGCAATTGATGACCATTCATAAGGCAAAAGGCCTGGAATTTGAGGTGGTTTTGGTGCCGGAACTTCAGGCGCGCGATAACTTCAGCAATCACGAGATGCTTTCGTGGCTGGAGAGGGGTCTGGCGGGGGAGGACGAGTCGGGTGAGGCTACGGAGTTTCTGGTGGCTCCGCTGCCTTCCAAAGGCGCCAAGAGAGGCGGCGCGAAGGCCTGGGTGGACCGGGTACGGCGAGAGCGCGAGGTTGAAGAGTCCAAGCGGATACTTTACGTGGCGGCCACGCGGGCGCGGGAAGAGCTGCATTTCTTTGCGCGGCCGACGTACAAGGAAACGGACGAAGGATTAACGCTGGTTGAGCCAAGGAATAGCCTGCTGGCGACGGCCTGGCCGGCGCTCAAAGAAGAAATCCATGAGCGTTTTGAGGATTGGAGAGCCGGAGCGCAGGAAGGTGTGCTGGAAACGGTCGCAGCGAAGGAAGCGCAGTCCAACATTCTGCAAATGCCTGCCATTGATCCACCAACGCGGCTGCGGCGGCTCCCGGACGATTTTGACTTTGAAGAGACCGCACAACGGCAGAGAAGCCGCGCGACCCGGCTTGTGGGGCAGGCCACGCCAACCGGACTCTTTGAACGGCATGAAGGCGGCCTGCTCTCTCGCGCGCTTGGGACGGCTATCCATAGGCTTCTGCAGGAATTGGCTCAATTGCGGTCCGGCATGGACTGGGCCGATGCGCTCAAGGGGCTGGAACGCATTCGTCCGCGGATCGTGGCTCAAATCCGCAGCGCGGGTTTTGAGTTTCCGGCAGCCAAGTCTCTGGCGGAAAAGGCCATGCAGACTGCCCTGGCGGCTGCGGATGAACCCCATGGGAGGTGGATTCTCTCCCCGCATCCTGATGCATCGAGTGAGGCTGCCTGGGCTGGCCAGATTGAGGGAAAGATACGAACAGTGCGCGTGGACCGTGCCTTCCGGGGCGGCTTGTCGCCATTGGAGCCCGGTGACAACGCCTGGTGGATTGTGGACTACAAATCCGCGCACGAGGACGCCGACCGCCCAGAGGATCTGCTGCCCAAACTGCGCTCCCAGTTCGCGCCGCAACTGGCACTTTACGCGCGTGTTCTGCGACTCATGAAAGGGGCTGAGACTCCCATACGCGCTGCCCTGTATTATCCGCGCCTGCAGCTTCTGGACTGGTGGGATCAGTAATCAGGGGTGAGGGAACGAGGAATTAGCTGCGTGAGCGAAAGTTGCGGAAGATGTGGTCAGAGCGGGCCCGAAATGCGAGGAAATACTCGCAGTTTTGGGTGCGCAAGTGGCGACTGCTGATTTGTCGAGGAATTTGTAGCCGGAAGTGTACGGTTTGGCGAGTGAAACGTGGAGAGTTGCGTTTTTCGTTGCCGAGAATGGGAGAATTCATTCCAGATTTGCCTGTTTGGCTGAATCGGCTGGATAACCCTATATCGTTTGCACAACGCATCCAAGCAGCCAGGGAATACGGTCAGAAGCAACGTCTGTCAATCTCAGCGCAGAAACACGACGACCCGCTCTTCTTCGAGTTACTACCCACACGGGCAATTGATGGATATCCGCCCTGGACGGCGCAGAAGCCAAACTGGCGGCAAGCCAACCGAAGCGATGGCTATCTGCACTACGCATGGTTGAGATGATTTGATGGGCAGAGCGCCCAACGGCGCTCGACAATCCCCAAGCGCCTCAATGCCGCTTCGGCGCAATGTCTCACGAAAAAACCTGGGGCCGCAGGCGCAATTCGGCACGTTTTACATAGTGTTTTTGCAGTGCATCAGCCAGGAATACGGCTGGAATTGCGAGTAAAGCTGTGAGATATCCGGCAAGATTCGGCGGTGCCTGCCGGAGCAGTCGCGCCAATGGAGGGATGTACAGGAAGATGGCGAGCATGACAACTTCAAAAGGGATCGCAAGTACCAGGTAACGGTTCGAGAACCAACCGAGTTTGCCTGGCCACAATCGCTGGCTTCGACAGGCAAATGCATTGGCCATCTGACCTGCAACAACTGCAGTAAATGCCGCCCCCGAAGCCGAGGCGAAGGCTGCGCCCGTCGGGAAGGCAAGTCCAGGGCGCCATCCGCTGCTGAGTAATGAGACGAGAAATGCACCGATCTCTACAAGGGACTCAGTGAGACCGAGCACGATTAATGAGCGCAGAAGCAGGGTTCGATTTACCAGGTGCCTGCCGAGCGGAGGCTGTGCAAGCGCGCGGGGACTCGAAGGTTCCGCTCCCAGTGCAATCGCGGGCAGGATATCTGTTCCAATATCGAGACACAGGATCTGCAAAACTCCGAGAGCAAGCGGAAAGCGACCGCCAGACAGCGCCCAAAGCGCGAAGGGTGTGAGTTCTGCCACATTGTCCGTCAGGTGGTAGGTGAGAAAGCGTCGCACATTTGTAAATGTTGTCCTGCCCAGTTCCACTGCGGCAACAATCGTTGCGAAATTGTCATCGAGCAGAACCAGGTCTGAGGCTTCGCGTGCAACGTCTGTGCCGGACAGGCCCATGGCAATACCGATGTCTGCCGCGTGCAACGCAGGCGCATCGTTCACGCCGTCACCGGTCATGGCCACCACATGGCCACGCTTGCGCAGAGCCTGCGCGATGCGAAGCTTGTCTTCCGGCGACACGCGACTGACAATAAAACCGTCACGATCAACCAGCGCTCCGAGGATTGCTTCATCCTCAGGCAGGTCTTTCCCCTCTGCCAGGAACTCATCCGACGTCCACAAGCCTACTTTGCGCGCGATGGAACGCGCAGTTTCGGGATGGTCTCCCGTCACCATGGCGACGCGAATCCCAGCACGCCGGCAGTCTGCGATGCACTTCTCCACACCCGTCCGCGGTGGATCTTCTACGCCGATCAATCCGAGGAGCGTGAGATTACGCTCGTTCGCGTCGGCGGTTGCAGGCAAATCGGGCTCGTTCAGTTCGCGTCCTGCGATCGCAAGCACCCGCAGCCCCTTGGCCGCCATGGAATAGACAGCTTCCGCAGCATCGGCAACGTCGATGCACCGTTCAAGAACTGCCTCGGGCGCACCGCGAACGATCGTTCTGTCCTCGATCACGATAGAAATTCGTCTGCGATTGGGATCGAATGGGAAACGCCGCAAGACAGGCTGTGCTGCCTCTTCTGCTGCCATATCCAGGCCAAGTCTGCTCGCGAACACAACAATTGCAACTTCGAGCGGATTGCCCTCGGCGCGCCATCGGCTTCCACGCCAAACAGGTTTCCCACTCGCTGAAAATGCTGCGTTGAGTGCGAGCTCTTTCAAGTGTGGCCGGATGTGCTCTTCAATCTTCAGGCTCTGTGTCGGGTCATACCCCGCGCCCCCAAATGTTGCTGATCCATGCGGCGTCCAGACTTCGGTCACCGTCATTTCGTTCTGGGTCAATGTGCCGGTCTTGTCCGTACAGATAAAGGTGGTGGAGCCAAGTGTTTCGACTGATTCAAGATGCCGAACGAGTGCGCCGCTGGCTGCCATCTTGCGTGCCGCCATGGCAAGCGACAGCGTAACCGTGGGGAGCAGTGCCTCCGGCACCAATGCAACGGTGACGCCAATTGCGAAGAGGAGACCATCGCTTGCGCTGATACCCACCAGAAGCGAGATCAGCAGGAAACACACTCCAACCGAAAGCGAAATGATTGCGATGGTGCGAACAACACGATCGAGCTCTCGAGCGAGCGGGGTGCGGGGGCGCTCTTCGGTATACGTGGCTTTCTGTATCTGCGCCAGTTTCGTGCTTTGTCCAATAGCTGTTACGATGCCGGCCGCTTCGCCTTCCACGCAGAATGTACCGCAAAACACAGTCTCGTCCGTGCCTGGACGCGCCGGAACACTCTCACCAGTCAGTGTTGACGTGTCGACCAAAAGGTTGTCGACTCTGGCGAGGCGAATATCAGCAGAGATCCGGTCGCCTGCGTTGAGGATGACCAAATCGCCGGGCACCAGCTCGAATGCATCGATACCTCTGCGTATACCGTCGCGCACCACTGTCGCGTGTCTAGGCAAGAGCTCACGCAACTTTTCGCTGCTTTTATCTGCTCGATACTCCTGGATGAAAGCAAATAGTCCGTTGAGAAGAATGACGATGAAGATCGCGAATCCCAGGTGCGGCATGCCGGCTACGATGGCGAGCAATCCACCGACCCACAGCATGATTGCGAAGAAGTGTACGAACTGAGAGAGCAACCGTTGCCAGAGCGGTTTCCGGCGAGGTGGGGGGAGAGCATTTGGGCCGAATATTTTCTGTCTCTGCTCTGCTTCCAGAGTGCTTAATCCCTGACCTGATGTGGCTTGAGAAGAATGCACTTCAGTGATGTTCGAGTGAGGCTGAGCTGATTTTGCTGCCGGATCCTGCCCGCTGGAAGAATCGGTTTGAAACTCCTGCTTGCGCATTTGGGCACCCTTCTTACGTCGCGCCTATTTAGCGAAGGAACGCCAGCTGCATGTTTCGGTAAGGCCAATTTTACCGGCCTGCGAGTTCCGTCAGCTCACTCGATATTGTGCTCCAAAATCGGTTTTCCTGCTGTGACTTCAGAACCAATTTTGCGGGCGAGAATCCGCCAAGGTCATAGTCTTGAGGTCCTGGTGCGCAATACATTCCGAGCGAGCGAACGCCTAACCGGACCTTTGACAGATTTTCGCCGTCCGGAGGTTATTTCCGGTTTGGCGACCCACCTCCCGCGTGAGGTGGTATTTGACTCATCTCAATGAGTCGAATAGACTCATTATATGTCTAAAAGGCTGCAGGTTATTGTTCAGGACCCCGAATATCGCGATATCCAGCGCGCCGCCCGCTTGCGCCGCATGTCCATCGCCGAATGGGTACGGCAGGCTCTGGTACAGGCCCGCAAAAGCGAACCCAGCCGCGAGGTTGCGTCCAAGCTCGAGGTAATTCGAGCGGCGGCACGCATGGACTTTCCCACCGCAGACATCGACCGCATGCTTGAAGAGATCGAGCAGGGGTACGGATCGGGCGTGCATCCGTGATCTTTATCGACTCGAACATCCCCATGTATCTGGTGGGCGCTGCTCATCCTCATAAGACCGATGCCCGACGATGGCTGGAGGAATTAGTGGCCGGCCGAGAGCGGCTGGTGACCGATGCCGAAGTACTGCAAGAAATCCTTCACCGTTATGTCTCCATTGTGCGGCCGGATGCGATTCAGCCGGCGTTCGATGCTTTGCTCGGAGTCGTCGATGAAGTCTTCCCGGTAGACCGAGCGGCAGTCGAACGAGCCAGGGAGATCGTGCTGGGCGGGAAAGGGTTGTCGGCGCGAGACGCTGTACACTTGGCGGTCATGCAAGTGCACGGTATTCATAAAATCCTGAGCTTCGATCGAGGATTCGAGGGATTCCCTGGAATTACTCGCTTGGCCTGAGGCAGACAGTGGTCAGATTCGATGCGATCCCATCCAAACCAAGGGTCTCATTTGCCGACCATACTCCCGCAGACCAAAAATGCGATGATCAATGCGGCAGAGGACGATGACTATTGACTGGGAAGCACTCGCGAAACAGATTGGTGGTTTGCAACCCGACGGCACTGACAGAACCGTTGGAACGCAAGGTGGAAGGCGTGCGCTAGAGATCCTCTTAGGAGAAGAGAACCTCTGTGCTGCAGTTGACCACTTCATTTCTCTCTGTCCCGGTGCGTTCACCGCAGAAATGGTATTGAAGATCGTTCAGTCTGAAATCGCGATGAAGAGATGTTTCGAGATTTACAAGACAGAGCCCGGCACGGATCGCGCGTGCAGCGCAGTCTTTCTTTTAGGCTCCATGGCCGACGACAAAGCACTTCCTTGGGTGCACGAATTCTTGAAAGACGCGGACAAGGCTGTCCGCTTGAATGGACTTCGCGTACTGCAGTACATCCTTTACGGACCGCTGAATGACCAGGAAATGGAAGCTGCAAACAATCTTCTAGAAATTGCTGAGATGGACCCTGACGCGTTCGTGCGAGAACGTGCTCAGAGCATTCGGAAGCACGATCTACCTCGTTGAAGGCTTTAGCTCAGTTCAGGTCTCATTTAGGCCTCCGAGGGAGTCATATCGGAGGTCATATTGTTTGTTTCGATAACGCCACCGAGAATGAGCGACAGACTGGGGAAATCCTTGCGGCCGTGCAGAGGGCGGCCATGAACCTGCTTGGGGTAACCGGAGTTCGGACGGATTTTAGCGTTCCGGAGGTTATTTCCGGTTTGGCGACAAACCACTAAGAACCTGAAGGAACCTCATTCCCTTGCGTGCAGTTACGATAGAGGTGCATGGTTCCAACTCTAGTTCGCGGCATTTTGCGGATCGTAGCAGCTTCGAGTGGGCTGCTCCTCATATTCGCAGTCATTTATGCGATGGAAGGGATGACCACCCGTCTACCGACCACGAGCTTTCGAGAATTGCTCGTTTCCGTAGTTTGCATGGTTCCATGGATTCTTCTCTTCTGTTCCGGCCTCCATGACCTGGCACAGATTGCTAAACGTCAGTGGCTATTCTGGGTCGGTTCTGCTCTTGTGCTGGTGCTCGTTTACTACTTTGACCGAAACACGAGCTTTCAAGAAATGAATAAGGCTGCAGTGCCGATTCTGGCCTGCATTTTCGCAATCCTACCTCACACATTTCGCCGCGTCGCCTTCTTGTACTCTGTCGTTTCCGTCATGTTTGGGTTGTGCGGCATGCTCGTACTGGTCTATTTAATCCAGATGTACTTTAGGGGTGGTTCCTACACGAACCGACCGATTGCCACATTAGTGTTCTCTTTCGCGATTTCCTCGATTGCGGCAGGTGTGCTTTCAATCCGCCCACGAGTCCATGATTCCCGTGGTGATGATTTGATCACCCGCGGCGTAGACACTGGAACGGCCTGAGCAGTTCCGGGCGAATAACCGGCAAACCGGAAGTTAGTCTTTCGTCAACAGCGATGCGGAACCTGAACCCATGAAGCCGGTTAGATGCGACCGTCGCAGTCGTTGCACCGCCAGCATTTCCGTCACTCCCGTCTTCCGGTCCTCGGAGTCAATCGCTGGCGAGGGTGGTCAGCGACGATTGTGTTCAATGCCCCTACGGATCAACCTCACGAGTTGAGTTGAGTTGGACACGGCGACTGTTTGTGTTTGACTCACTCGTTGTCGAAAAAGTAGTTTGGTGCATCAGAATAGTTCTTCTGACTGAACACTTTGCTCTTCCCCTGACAGCTTCAGACACACTACAGATATTTTGGGAGTTGATGCATGCTAAAACCGATCACCAGATCTGAGCGGAGAAGAGTCGCGTTTCCAAAGGTGCTCAACGTCTCGGACCTGCGGCAAATCGCCGAGCGCCGTATCCCGCGAGTGGTATTTGATTATCTCGACGGCGGTGCCGATGCCGAGGTCACCCTGGAGAGCGCATGCCGGGTTTACGACACGGTCTTGTTTCGCCCCCGGGGCGCGGTGGCCTTCCCGGATTGCGACTTGCGCGTGCGCGTGCTGGGCATGGATCTTGAGTTGCCCTTCCTGCTCGGGCCAGTAGGCAGCAGCCGGTTGTTTCATCCCGGAGGCGAAGTGGCCGCTGCACACGCTGCCGGAGAGGCGGGCACCACCTATATACAGTCCACGCTCTCAGGTCACCGGCTGGAAGACTCCAAGGCGGCAACGCGTGGACCGATGTGCTACCAGCTTTATCTTCTCGGCGGGCGAGCGGCCGCGGAAAAATCAATTGAGCGCTGCCGCAATGCGGGTATTCATGCGTTGTTTGTCACCATTGATACGCCGGTTTCCGGATTGCGAGAGCGCGATTTCCGCAACAAGATCAAACAGCTGCTGGCGCGCAACGTGTCATCGATAGTGCCATTCTTGTCGCAATTCGTGACACATCCACGCTGGCTGCTTTCCTACTTCGCCGATGGCGGGTTGATGCAGTTTCCAAATGTGGTGCTGCCCAGCGGGCCGATGGAATATGCAGATGTCAGCGTGGCGCTTGAGCAAACGGTGGTCACATGGAAGGACCTGAGCTGGATTCGCGAGCTTTGGGGCGGACCAATCGTGATTAAAGGCGTCATGACGAGTGACGATGCACTGCGCGCAATTGACGCGGGCGCTGAGGGGATTGTGGTCTCCAATCACGGTGCGCGACAGCTTGACTGCGTTTTGCCTACGCTGCGCGTGCTGCCGGAGATTGCCCGGGCTGCGAACGGGCAGATTGAGGTCTTGCTTGATGGGGGCATTCGCCGCGGCAGCGACGTGGTGAAAGCGTTGTGCCTTGGAGCGAAGGCGGTGCTATTAGGCCGGGCTTATGCCTATGGATTGGCAGCCGCTGGTGAGGCAGGCGTTGTCCGTGCGATTGAAATCCTGCGTGGAGACGTGATTCGCACACTTAAGCTGCTGGGTGTTGGGTCACTGGCGGAACTGAATCGCTCGCATGTCGAACTGCCTTGGGAGTGGGAACGTGACGCTCACGCTTCTCAGGGTCGTCCGCTCCTTGACCACCTCAAAAGCTGAGAGCCGATGGAGAAGGCTTGCCTGGACTACCGAAATGCAGGAATCAATACGAAGACGCGATGGATGATCTCGGGGATCCCAATCATCTCTTTCTATGGGAGATTTGCTAAAACGCTAAACGTGAGTGTCGCGCATATTGCCCCCCATGTGTCACCATGTCAATCCAGCAGAAGTTATGAAAGAGGCAGTACAAGGAGCCGATGACGATCGCTTTCACCCTCTCTGTTGCTCCGTGGCCCCAGCCGCTGGATCCACTTCACTCGATCGGGCTCTCCGCGATCGTCGCGACAATTCCGCTGATTGTGGTGCTGGTGTTGATGGGAGGGTTGCGCAAGAGCGGTCTGGTGGCCTCGGTCTGTGGTTTGGGAAGCGCAGCCGTTCTGGCTGCCGCAGTCTGGCGCATGCCGATCGCACTCGCGTCCTGGAGCGTGTTGTACGGATTCGCTTATGCCACCTGGTCAATTCTGTGGCTAGTTCTATGTGCGTTGTGGCTCTACAACCTCGCGGTATCGACGGGATCTTTTGACAAGCTGCGCCAGTGGGTTCAGCAGCATGCCTCGACGGACGCCTGCGTCCAGGCGATCCTTGTGGCGTTCTGCTTTGGGGCGCTGCTCGAGGGGAGCGCGGGTTTTGGGTCGCCAATCGCAGTAACGGCATTTCTGCTGGTCGGGCTGGGGCTTGAAGCACGCAAGGCAGTCGTGATTGCACTGCTCGCCAACACTGCACCAGTGGCCTTCGGCGCCGTCGGAATTCCAATTGTTGCCCTGGCGGGCGTGACCGGCATGGATGTGATGAAGCTGTCAGCTATGGTTGGCAGACAGCTTCCCTTGCTCAGCCTGATTCTGCCCATGTATCTCGCATTGGTGGTAGCGGGACCAAGGGGACTCCGCCGCAGTTGGCCCCCGGCGCTTGTAACCGGAGTGAGCTTCGCAGGCGTGCAGTTCCTCGTTTCGAATCTCTGGGGACCATATGCCACCGATATTCTCAGCTCCCTGGTCTCAATTGTTGTTCTGGTTGCATTTCTTCAGGTATGGAAGCCGGGGAAGAACGGAAGGTTTTCGGAATCCCATTCCACTTCCGCAGTTGCTGAAGACCGGCTCTTCAGCGGTTCGGCGCTGTCGGCATGGGCTCCCTGGGTAATTCTCGCAGTTGTTATGGTGTTCTGGTCGCTATTCAAAGTGTCTGCGTTGGGCCAGATACCGATGCGAATCCCTGTGCTGCACGATGGGGTCTATATTTCCCTTTATCAGAAACCTTACTCGGCCATCTTCACATTTCAGCCCTTGGCCACTGGAACCGGCGTCCTGGCGGCAACGATTATTGTGGCGCTCTGGTTCCGGGTTCGTCCGAGATCATTCGTGGAAGCGGGTGGCCGGACGCTCCGGCAGTTGCGGGTGCCGGGCCTAACTGTCCTGTTCATTGTGGGATTGGCCTATCTCTACAACTACTCCGGCATGGCGTATACGCTGGGAGCCGCTGTTGCGCGCCTGGGCGGGATCTTTCCGCTGGTCAGCAGTTATCTTGGCTGGGTGGCGTGCTTCCTGAGCGGCAGCGACACGGCGGCCAATCTGCTGTTCGGAAACTTACAGGTTGCTGCGGCACACCAGTTGCACCTGAACCCGTTGCTTCTGGCAGCCACCAATTCATCCGGAGCGGTGGCGGGCAAGATGATTTCGCCACAAAATATTGCGGTGGGCGTCACGACGGTTGGCCTCATCGGGCAGGAAGGAAAAGTGCTGCAGAGCACTTTCTGGCACAGCGTTCTGTTTGCCGGGCTTTTGGGGCTTATTGCGATCACGCAGGCTTACGCCATCCCGCAAATGGTGCCGTGAGCACGCTAAAAAAACTCAAGGCGGAGAAGAAGACTTCTGTGCCAGATACGGCGGCATGCTAATCCGGCAAAAGAGACGAGAGGCACACTGGAAACTGCACTCAGGACGAAAATCCGCCGGCCCTCACGCAGCGAAGAAAGTCCCAGGCCACCACTGACTGTCCACGCCATGTGGAGAATGTCCCCTGGCCTGAAGCTGCTCGCCCAATCTTCGGCCAGGTAGAACGAAGCCGAAGTGACGGTCGAATACTTCTTCCTGGAAGCGACCAGCCTGAAACGGTTGCCGAAAACTGCCAGGCACAAGACGCTCGGGTGCGGGTTTGGCGAGTGGAACGTGGGAAGTTGCGTTTTACGGGGCCATTCACGCTGTGCATTCAGCCAGAATTCGGCATTGCATGCAGCGGACGCTCGCTTTTCGCCCGCAGGAGTGCTGTGGTTCCCACCCTTCGCTTCGCGAAGGATGGGGCACCCACTTTTGGGGTTGGGTAAGAGTTTTAACGACTAAGGGTGTGCCACCCGCCTCTTCCACAACCCGAGCATACCCCGTCGGGTTCAAATCGACTCATTTCGAGAATCCGGACCAACTGCCGTTTGCTTGCCTGTCGAGCCCAGCGCTCATCATTCAAGACCTAGTGGCCTGCCATATTTGACCGCCAAGTCAACCGGCATGAAGTTTGAAAGCAGCCCAACCGTGAAGCCAGTCGTCTTAGCCAGATGCCCGCGATCTTCTGGTCCACGAACTATATATCGACGTGATTTCTTTGCCTTGAACCAATCCGCCACTCGTTCGGTAACAAAAATGTAGAGTGGTAAAGGCCACACCATAAAAAAATCCTCACCCGTCCATTGACTCCAAGCCACCAACTGCTCAGTATTTTTAATACCCGTATAGCTCTTCCAATGGCAGGCCGGACAATCCTGACGCACTTTTACTCCAGACTCAGGTCTGGCAATACCAGCCCATCCAGTGACAATGAATTCCTGATACTCCTGAGAGATTACACCGTCTTTGAACTGGACTGTCGCGGGCTCTGTCCGGTAACCGGTGAATCTCTCTTTTTCAAATTCCTCAAGAATGTCTTGGTGAATCACCATTCCAGCAACCGACCAAATAATCCATTGGCTTCGATCATTGTGTTGCATATGAAGGTTCAACCGTCCGACTCTTCGGCTGCCTTCTAAATGCTCACGAGTAATCGGACAACGACTATGCTCTCTATGCGAGTAGCTCTCGTTGCCGTCGCCGTAGAACCGGTCTGAATACACTGGATCGATCCAGTAATATTCATTTGCACTCATTAGTTACTCCTCATTCCGAACAGTTCAGCAGGTCGGGGCGGGTGGCGCACCCGTCTGCCGTTATAACTCTTCCCTAACTACAAAAGTGAATGCCCCATCCTTGCATGGCAAGTGTGGGAACCACAAATCTTCACTTGGTCCTGGCCCGATCATTTCCCAATTGGCGGGTGGCGCACCCCTTGCCTTAATAACTCTACCCTAACTACAAAACTGGGTGCCCCATCCTTGCGCAGCAAGGGTGGGAACCACAAATCTCGATGCAAGACGACTTCGTCGTCACTGCGCTGGCCATTTGCGCTACGCGGCTGGAGCCACGCCCGTTCATCGCAGACTACGCGATGAACGGGGCACAGCCTGCGGAGTAAAGCTTTAGAAGATGACCGGGCCACCAGCCCTAGGAAAGAGAACAGAAACAAAGCTCCGCGCCACGAGAGATCGTACTTCCCACCCTTGCTACGCAAGGATGGGGCACCCACATCGGTGGTGGATCAGGCAAATGAATCAGAAGGGTGGGCCACCCGCCAACCCAAGTTACCCTGCAGCTCCGATCTCGGGGAGACGTGTCACCCTACTCCCGGTGCAAAGCACCGCGTACTTTGCTCGCCGCGCCCATGCTGCCGACGGAGCCACTGAAGCAGCAAGCCGCCCCGAAGGACGGCTTGCCATACTCATTTGGCTAACGACGTGGCGGCAAGATACGTACCAGATGTCCCCTGACGAGATTCTGCCTTTACGAGGCTGTCAGGCGGAAATTGCCACACCTCATCCTCCGGATCGTAATCTTCCGGCCTGATTAGCCGAAAGACACCCTCT
>JAGWSG010000229.1 GCA_028876335.1 Acidobacteriota bacterium | reverse complement strand
TACAGCCTCACGCGGGATTTGGACTATGAATATAACGCTCCGGTGATTGTGCCGGGTGGGATTCCGGTGGATATAGACGCGGCTGCGCGACGGCAGCACGATGCTGCGATGGGCGCGCAACCACCCGCGGAGCCACAGATTGTGCAGATTGCGGGGGTTGCGAACCCCGCCGCTACACAGCGCCTGCCAGAAGCCCCGCATGGTGAGCCTGCATCTAATTCTTCCGCACATGAAGCGGACCCTTCTGCGAGCTAAGCGCAGGGCTTGCAGCATCATTTTGTGAGTTGCTTGTGGCGCGACGGACCGGCGACGAATTGAAGTCTCCTCAAAGACATTTTTCAGCTAACGCTTGAAAGTTTCTGTGGTTTTGAGCCATGCTTGTAGCACTCACGGGAGGCTGCATGCCCGGCGCAAAAGCGATTCGACAGCGCCGCAGACGGCGGGAATTTTCTGCGAGAGGACTTGTGTCATGCGCGGGAGCGTTGGTCATGACTGCAAGCCTATTTGCGGTTCCGGCGCAGCTCCGTTCTCAGGCGATTACGATTGACACGCGCACAGGCACGCAGGTTCACACGGACGGAGCGCCGGTGGATCGACGTTTTGCACAGATTACGCCGACTGATGTGAAGCTTTCCAAAGTCAGCCTAAATACCAAGACGAAGCTGGAACTCATCCGCGTGCTGCAGGCGGACCAGGGCTTTGCGATGCGGCCGTTTCCGCGAGGCCACAAGGGGCTGACGCTGGAGGCAAACGGACTGCTGAAGCCGGCGGGCGAAGACTACGTTTCCATGGTGACCCAGGAAGGGCTGAGCGCGAAACCTGGCGACCGCGTGGTTATTACCGACTTAAAGATTGAGCGCAACAAGATTGTGTTCTTACTGAATGGCGGGCCGGATTTCAAGCATCGCTTTCTGCGGCATATTCAACTTGGCACAGGAACGATGACTTCACCCGTGGTGCAGGATGCCTATGCGGACCAGCCAATGGGTTCGCGGCTGACACTGGAGTTCAAGGGCGGAGTACCGGAAATGACGGGCAAGGAAGTGAAGGATCTGCTTGCGCCGTTGATTTCGTTCGACGTGAAGACGCCGATCCAGGCATTTACGGATACGCTGCCACCGCTGCTGAAGAATGCGATTCTGAGCCACCACGTGCTGGTGGGCATGACCACCGACATGGTGCTGTTTGCCAAAGGCGAACCAAACCATAAGATGCGCGAAATGGAAGGGCAGATGCCGTTTGAGGAATGGATCTATGGCAAGCCACCCCAGGATGTTGAGTTTGTGCGCATCAATGGGAATCGTGTGATTCGCGTTGAGATTGCGGCGATTGGGAAGCCGGTGGAAGTTTTCGAAAAGGATGTTGTATACGGCATGATGCGGACGGATGGGTCGCCGCTGCAACCTGGTGATCCGCAAGGTGTGCGTACCGTGCAGCTGGGCGATGTGCATCGTGATCCTAATACGCAGTCGCCGGAGGCGCCACCGTCATTGCGGGAAGCGGGTGAGACTTTGCCGCATGATGCAGCTCATGACAAGGATCCGTATGCCATGAAACCGGTTCGCTTCCCGGCGCAGCGGCCAAATGATCAGCCGGGGTACGAGACGCCTACGGATCAGTCTGAACAAAAGCCTACAGCTCAGCGGGCGACGACACAGCCGGCTGCGGGTCAAGCTTCTCCGAGTCCGACGCAGGCGAGTCCAAGGACAGCGCAGCCGCAGACGACTCCGGCGCCAGCGAGCCAACCTGCACCGGAGAATCTTACGCCTGCGACACCGACTGAATAGCCCGGCGCAACAGGGCTTCATGTAAACTTAAAGAGCGAGTCCCGCATCCTCCCTTTGCACCAGAGGGGTCTGTCGATGACCGCGCCCGTCGAAGCCGCGCGCATCCTGAATTGCGCGTGTGAGCAGAGTCAACCCACCAAGGAGAAACAAAGAGAATTATGGCCAAAATTGCCAAGACCGGTGACCGTAAAAAGGTCATGGATACCACGAAGTCGACCGACTGCCCCAAGTGCAGCAAGCCCACGCGCATTGTGAAGCGCGTAAAGGATCGCGAGCGCGGAGTGCCAGGAGGCGTATATATCTCCTGCTCTGCCTGCGATTTCTTCGAGAAACTTTAAGTAGAGGTTGAGATTTCAGCACAGGAAAAGCCCGGCGAAATGCCGGGCTTTTTGCTGTTTGGACTGCCATCAGCTTTGCCAGGTTTTGTCTTTGGAGTGGCAGAGTTGCTCGAGGTTGCACTGGTCACACTTGGGCTTACGTGCGTCACACACTTTGCGGCCGTGATGGATGAGCTGGTGGGAGAAGCTGATCCAGCGATCCTGTGGGAGGGTCTTCATCAGTTCCTGCTCGACTTTCTGGGGTGTGTCGCCTTTGGCTAGGCCGAGACGGCGGGCGATGCGGAAGACGTGCGTGTCCACGACGACGCCTTCTGCCTTACCGAAGCAGACGCCGAGAACAACGTTGGCCGTTTTGCGCGCGGCACCGGGGACGGTGATGAGTTCGGCGAGCGTCTGCGGAACCTTGCCGCAGAAGTCTTCACTAATTTTTTTGCCCGCGCCCTGAATGGACTTTGCCTTGTTGCGGAAGAAGCCGGTGGTCTTGATGAGCTCTTCAAGTTCAGGCAGTGAAGCTTTGGCCATGGCCTGCGGGGTGGGGAAGCGCTTGAAGAGCGCGGGCGTGACCATGTTGACGCGCACGTCTGTACATTGCGCGGAGAGGATGGTCGCGACGAGCAACTCCCAGGGCGAGCGATGATTCAGTGCGCACTCGACGTCGGGGTAGGCTTCGTCGAGTCCCCTGAGGATGGCGGCTACGCGGTCGGGGGCGAGGTCTTTGCGAGGCGCCTTATTTGTTGCTGATTTCGTGACGGTCATTGATTGCCGGTCTCACGGATATTTCAGAGAATTAAATTTTTCCGCTTGTCCAATCGGTTAGTTTGTCGAGGGGCAGACGTACGCCGAGGAAGAACTGGCCGAAGAGTGCGTACTCCGCGCTGACTTCATCGAAGCGCATCTCGTAGATGAGTTTCTTAAATACTACGGGATCGTTGGCGAAGAGATCGACGCCCCATTCCCAGTCGTCCATGCCGATAGAGCCGGTGATGATTTGCTTGACCACATCACCATAGCGTCGGCCGATCATGCCGTGCAGATGCATCATGCGCTGGCGCTCAGCAAAAGGAACGGTGTACCAGTTCTTGTTCTCACCGCGCTTGCGGTCCATGGGATAGAAGCAGAGGTACTTTGCTTCAGGCATGGAAGGGAAGAGGCGGGGCTTCATGGCCTCCGCGCCGCGCTGCATGGATGCTTCGACGTCGGCGTTCCACTCGGGTGTGTGCGGTTCAAGTCCCTTGGCCGCGGCAGCATCCCACGTCTTTCGGCTTGATTCATAGAGTCCCAGTTCAACAACGGAGACGTAGGAGTGGCGGAGATCGAGAAAGTCGTAGAGCTTGGTCTGCGCGAGTTCGAGTTCAACCTGATTGAGAGCTTCGAAGGTGTCGCGGAAATGAACGAAAATGAGGTCGCCTTTATGGCCGAGTTGCGAGAAGAGGGCGGTCTGGATCCTGCCCGTTGCGTCGGTCTCCAGTTTTGTGAGCAGAGCAGAGAATTCTGCGAGGATCTCAGTACGTTCTCCCTGAGTGGAGGCGCGCCATTTAGACCACTCAAAACGGAAAAATTGATGCAGTGTAGCGGAACCTTCGAGCGTAAGCGGAACTGCGGGAATCTCTACCACGAATCACCTCACACGTGAATACCTAATGGTACCAAGCGCGTAAGCGTGGGTTTCATTTCACATGCGCAGATCGCTCTGAAGGCTGGCGGCCGCGGCGGGAGTCGCTGCGTATTGTTGGCCCCATGCCTTCATGGCCATCAGAATTGGATTGAGCGCGCGGCCTTTGGCTGTCAGCAGATACTCCGGTCGCGGTGGGTGATTGGAGTAGAGACGGCTGGTGAGGATTCCGTGGGCTGTGAGTTCCTTGATGCGTGCGGAGAGTACGGCGGGCGTGAGGCCCGGCAGGCTGGCTTCAAAGTCCTGGAAGCGTCGTGTGGGGTGGAGAAACAGGTCGCGCAGGATAAGAATCGTCCAGCGGTCGCCGATGATGTCAAGGGTGCGCGCGATGGAGCAGCGCATGGAGTATTTTCTTGCCAAGGAAGCGCCTCCGATGATTGGGGGAATACAGTCACTAATATAAAACATAGTGACTTTGAAAAGAAGACTATAAATTTGTACAGAAAATACGCAGAGATTGTGAGTTTTGATTCTGTGTGCTGATTGGCGAGGCTGAATCGCAACCACCGGCCGATATACTCGCTTCAGCATGAGTGAAAAGATCATTGCTCTTCTGGTTGCCTTTATTACGCATGTGATTACCGCCGGAGGCTACGCCGGTGTCGCGGTCCTGATGGCGATCGAGTCGGCGTGCATTCCACTGCCTTCTGAGATCATCATGCCGTTCGCCGGTTATGCCGTGTATCTGGGCCACATGAATCTTTGGATTGTTGCTACGGCAGGTGCCATCGGCTGCAACCTGGGATCGATTGTTGCGTACTGGATTGGCGCCAAGGGTGGAAGGCCGATGGTGGAACGCTATGGCCGCTGGGTAATGATGAGCCGGCATGATCTTGACCGGATGACGCGTTTCTTTGAGAAGTATGGAGCGATCACGGTTCTTCTGGGCCGACTGCTTCCCATAGTTCGTACATTCATCGCGTTTCCCGCGGGCATTGCAAAGATGCCGCAAGTGAAATTTCACATTTATACCTTTGTAGGGTCTTGGCCGTGGTGCTACGCGCTGGCATACGTCGGCATGAAGCTTGGCGAAAAGTGGCATACGGATCCGCGCTTTGAGCAGGCGTTTCACCGGTTTCATCTGGGGGTTGAGATCGTGCTGATTGCCGGTGTGATCTGGTTTGTGTGGAGCCACGCGCGCAGAAACCATGAGGACAAAGCAGCTTGAGTGCATGCGTTCTATCAGAAGAATTGTCGCCGTTCGTTCAAACAGGCGATTCATATAAGGAGTAGAGAATCCAATGGCAACTCGAAAGAAGGCAGTGAGTAGAAGCAAGCGCGCGGCCAAAGTTGCGCCGGCCAAGGGCAAACTCGGCGTGATGGTTGTTGGTCTGGGCGCGGTGGCCACCACAATGATTGCAGGCGTTGAAGCGGTGCTCCGCGGATTGGCCAAACCAATTGGATCGCTGACCCAGATGGGTACGATTCGCATCGGGAAGCGCACGGACAATCGTTCACCTAAGATTCAGGACTTTGTGCCTCTGGCCGATTTGAACGACATTGTGTTCACTGGCTGGGACATCTTCAAGGACAACGTGTATGAGTCAGCGGCGCACGCCAACGTACTGGACAAAGAGCTGCTGCAAAAGTTGAAGCCTTATCTGGAGAAAATCAAGCCGATGCCGGCGGTGTTTGACCAGCATTACGTGAAGCGCCTGAATGGCACGCATGTGAAGAAGGGCAAGAACAAGAAGGAACTGGCCGAGCAGGTGCGTGCCGACATCAAGGCGTTCAAGAAGACGGTGGACCGCGTGGTGATGATCTGGTGCGGTTCGACGGAAATTTTCCTTGAGCCTACGGCAGTGCACAAGTCCATCAAGGCATTTGAAAAGGGACTTGAGGCGAATGATCCCGGCATTGCGCCGTCGCAGATTTATGCATACGCGGCGTTGAGCGAAGGTGTGCCGTTTGCGAATGGCGCGCCGAACCTGACCGTGGACGTGCCGGCGATGATTGAACTGTCAAAGAAGAACAATGCGCCCATTTGCGGCAAGGACTTCAAGACCGGACAGACGTTTATGAAGACGGTTCTTGCTCCCGCCTTCAAGGCGCGCCTGCTGGGCGTATCGGGCTGGTACTCGACAAACATTCTGGGCAATCGCGATGGCGAGGTACTGGACGATCCGGAGTCGTTCAAGACGAAGGAAGAATCGAAGCTTGGTTCGCTTGAGTACATCTTCCAGCCGGAGTTGTATCCGGCGCTGTACAAGGATATCTTCCACAAGGTGCGTATCAACTACTACCCGCCGCGCGGAGACAACAAGGAAGGCTGGGACAACATCGACATCTTTGGCTGGCTCGGCTATCCGATGCAGATCAAGGTCGATTTCCTGTGCCGAGACTCGATTCTTGCCGCGCCGATTGCGTTGGATCTGGTGCTGTTCCTCGATTTGGCCAAACGTGCGCCAACGCTTCGCGGGCTCGGCATTCAGGAGTGGTTGAGCTTTTACCTGAAGTCGCCCCAGGTGGCGGAGGGGCTCTACCCTGAGCACGATTTGTTCATTCAACTGATGAAGCTGAAGAACACACTGCGTCACATTATGGGCGCGGATCTCATCACACATCTTGGTCTGGAATACTACGACTGAGGATTTTTCGTCGAGGCGATGTTTGTTTGCGGCTACAGGAAGCCCCACCTTGCGGTGGGGCTTTCCGTTGGGTGCGTGACGGCGAAGATCACTTTTTCTTCGCGGGCTGCTTGGCGATGATGAGGTTGGCGATTTTGGCGTAGGTGGCCGCGGGCACAATGCCCTTGGACTTCAACTGCGTCTTGTTGGCATAGGGGCGACCAGCGATGATCTTGCCCGCGTAGACGTCACCCACCCCGGGCAGCGCCTTCAGCTGGTCGAGGCTGGCGGAGTTGATGTCGACCAGAGAGGTGGCAGCGGCCTTGGGTGCAGCCTTGGCTGCAGCTTTGGGCGCAGCGTGTACTGCGAAGGTGCTGTGGAGAGGCTGAGCTTGAAGTGTTGCGGCTGGTAGTGCGGTGAACAGCATGCCTGCAACGAGGCAGAGGACCGCGGAGCTGAGTTTTCTCATCTTCATATTTCTCCTCATGATTCTGTCACGCTGCGGAGTGAACAAACAACTCAATTGGCCGTCCGCAGTACCGGCGCAATCCGATATGAAAAGTGATGGTCTACGAGTCGAATCGGCTTGTACTATTTAGCCCCGAACAAACCTTCGGCGGCACCGAGAAGGCCACCCAAACCGCCAGAGGCCTGGTTGTTGCCGGCGTTGTTTTGTCCGCTGACTATCGAGTCGAAGATGCCCTGGAATTCAGCGGGGACTTTGGAGCGGATGATTCCGAGCACGGCGTTCTCTGCTTCCTGAGCCTGTTCGGTGCTCAGGCCAAACTTCTGCTGCAGCATCTGCGCAATTTCATTCATGTGGGACCTCATGTAAGTGCCAGTGGTTAAGGAGAGAGAAGGGGAGCCACTGTGGAACGTCCAATTCTCGTCACGTGGATGGGGGAATAGAAACAAGCATGGCTGCTCGGCCTCATGAGAATGCAAAAAAAAGAATACTAGCTCGACTGGCCGGTGTTACAAGAAATAGTTCCTGAATGCAGCACTTTTTCAGAAGCGTTTTCTTCTTATTCTGTTGGCTATATGGGAGGGTGAGGCAGAGCGGCAGTAGATGGCACTCTTAAGTGTCTAACCTGCAACTTTGGCCGCAAATGGGGCAAGTTGGACTAAGAACTAGCTCATACTTACCGATGTGCAATGAGGGAGGCGTGACGCCTGCACATATTCCTTTTGGATTGGGAGACGATGCGATGAACCAGTTTCTAATTCACCTCTATATCAAAGCACGCACACTGCTGGAGAATTGCCAAGGTCAAGACATTGTCGAATACGCGATGGCGTCTGCCGTGATTGCCTTTGGATCTGTGGCAGCCATGACCACTCTTGCTGCGGGCGTGAACCATGTGTTTTCACAGGTCTCCACGATTCTGGCGCAGCATATTGGTTAGTTTTAACGAAAGAGATAAGACGCCTGCGTCGAATGCTCTCCACTTTTGCATGTGGGGAGCGCCTCACGAGAGTATTTTCTAAGCTCTTTATGCGGCGGCAGCTTGTGCAAGACGTCTGACCGTCAGCACGGTAATGTCATCTTCTTGCCCAAATGCCTTTGCGGCATCTGCGATGTAGAACGCAGATTGATTGCTCAAGTTGTGCACGCGATCGAAGCCGAATAGTTCGCCGTCTGCTGCGCGTGCTTCGACCACTCCATCGGAGAGTAGAAGAATTCTGTCGCCGGGGTGGAGATAGAGTCGTATTTCCTCGTACGTAACTTCCGGTACGGCGCCAAGGGGCAAACCTCCGGGCAGAGCGATCTCCTGGCTGTTGAGGTACGGTGCAAGATGGCCGGCGTTGGACATGACTACTTCGCCGTCAGCGTGGAAGTAGGCGGCCTGACAGGTGGTGTAACTTTCATTGCCCATAACCACGCGGTTAAGAGCCTGCAAAATTAGAGCGGGGCTTTTTTCCGGAATGCGTCGGAGCGCGCCCATCAGCATGGAAACGTTCATGGCGGCCTGCAAGCCGTGGCCAGCAACATCTCCGACGACGACAAGCAGGTCTCCATTGGGCATGGGTTGGAGATAAAAGAAGTCGCCGCCAACCTCGCTTGCGGGCGTGTAGACGGAATCAACATCGAAGCCCGGAGTCTCCAGGCCTTCCCGGGGAATCATGAGTTCCTGAACGCTGCGTGCGGCGGCGAGTTCGCTGTTGGCGCGCTCACGGTCATGCTGGATGCGAAGGAATCGCCGAAAGATGATGACGACGATGGACAACAGTCCCGCGAAATCTGCGACCGAAGCAAAGTGAATGGGGACCAGCCCGAGTTGAATGGCCAACGGGGAATGATAGGTGCTTCCTCCCCAGTCTGTAGTGCCTGCGGCGAAGATGGGCTCAGCGAGTCCGACGATTGTGAGCAGTAGCGGGATGAGCAGCAGTCCGGCTTCAAAGTTGCGCCGGATGGTGGCGCGGATGAGGGTGATAAAGGTAAAGAGCGTCCATCCGGCCATCCAAAGGAGCGTGCAGATGGCGACGAAGAGAAGGAAGATGAGTGCGCCCGGGCTGTGGCTGCCAACGATGCCGAGTGCAGGGCCGACCAATGCCAACACCACGGCCGAATAGCGCATGAGGCTGATGTACCAGCGCCGCTTCAAGTAAAGGAAGGCAACGAGGAACTCGAAGTACAGGTAAGCGGATATAACGACCAGTTGAACAACAACCGCCGCGTACCAGAGCTGGTCAAGATGGGCGGTGCTTCCTGCCAGATCGACAAGCCCGATGGGTGCCTGAATGAATTCATGCAGAGCGAGCCAGAGATATTCACGGTGCCCGCGTTGCGTGAAATAGAGCCAGATAAGGAACAGGCTGAGGACTGTGAGCAGGAGAGCGGTGACGAGGCGCGGCAGGCGCTCAAAGAGGCTGCGTGCGGACCAAAGGTCTAGCTCATCCTGCAATTCGTGAGGGTTGCCGAGCTTCAGAGTCCGGGTTGCAAAGAAGTTGGTGTAAGCGGCCAATCCGAATGGGATGTAAATGGTGCGGATGACGAGCGTGAGGTCAGTCTGATCCGAAGGAACATCGAGGTCGTAGATACGGGAAATTTCCTGGTAGCGTTCGGCGCTGTTGCCGTTAGGGCCGGATGGCGCAATCTCTTTTCCGTTTGCGAAGACAGAGAGGCCGGGGCCGCTGGTGCTCATGGAAATGGTGGTGTACTGCGAGACAGGCAAGTCAACGAGCAGCGCGACGGGGCCATGATTAGGCGCGAGTTTGATATGAAGACGGAAGTAGACATTAAGACGGCGGTCCGGAAGGCCTGAGCCGTCGCCGCCGGGACTATTGCCGGCGAAGTCATAAATGTCGTCGAGCGAGTCGTGTGTGCCGTGTACCTTCCATTTGGTGTCATCAAAACCGGGTAGTTCGGCGTTGGTGTCTGCTGTGACACCCATGCGCCAGTCTCTGTCAAGCACGACGGGGGCGCCCATACGGGTTGCGTCGAAGATGACTTTGGGCGCGGAAGCGGAGACTCTTGGCGCTGCAGGGGTTGCGGGAGGGCTGGCCAGAAGCTTACCGAGTGCGCCGCGGCGGGCCGGGTGCTGCGCTTTCAGTAAGCCGGAGCCGGCCACGAGAAGCGCCAGGACCGCCACTGCGACTTTGAGCTGATACCGGCCTTGCACTGTGCCTCCCAAACTGATGGTGTTCACCACTTTAAATACATACCGCCCGCTGCACCAAGTAATTCAGCAGGTGCGTCATCGGCACTTACCGGTACCTCCACCGGGAGCTGCTTTTGTTGATTCGGTCGATTTGCATGCGCTGCCCAACAGGCAGATACTAGCGTCTATATAGACGGGGAAATTGTGGCTTGTTGCAGGTCGGAATACAAGGGAGGTCGAAGATGAAGGCAGCGTCTTACGCCAAGAGTTTTGCGGCACTTTTCGTGCTCGGAGCCACGGCAGTTCTTTATGGCCAGGCGGGCGCTCCTGCCACGACGCCTCCGGCAGGAACGGAGCCGACGGCGAGTGAGCCAGCTCCCGGTACCACGCCCGTCACGGGTGACATTCCACCTTCCGCGACCAAGGCGGATGCCAAGAAAGATGCGAAGAAGAGCGATTCGGACACAGCCGTCGATCCTGAAAAGGTGGTTGCTGTCGGAAGTGAGATGGAGAAGATCAAGTCCGGCTCCATTGAGGATGTGAATGCGGTAGGTAACCGTGACATTGGCGGACGTGGCCTGGGCAACTGGTACTCGACCGAATCTGAAATCAAGATGGGCAAGATGTACGCCTCGGAGATTGAGAAGAGCACACGCTTCATCACCGACCCGGTGATTGACGAGTACGTGAACCGCGTTGGACAGAATATCGTGAAGAACTCTGATTGCAAGGTCCCGTTCACGATCAAGGTGATCGACTCGGATGAGATTAATGCGATGGCCTTGCCGGGTGGATTTTTCTACGTCAACTCCGGATTGATTCTGAATGCGGACGAAGAGGCGGAACTGGCAGGTGTGATGGCGCACGAAGTGGCGCATGTATGCGCACACCATGCGGCGCGGCAGATGACGCGGGCGAACTATGCACAGCTTGGCACAATTCCGCTGATCTTTATTGGCGGCTGGACGGGTTACGGCATTTACGAAGCAGCCTCGATTGGCATTCCAATCACGTTCCTGCATTTCTCAAGGGAATTTGAGGCGCAGGCAGACTACCTGGGCGTGCAGTATATGTACCGGGCTGGCTACGATCCGCAGGCATTCATCAGTTTCTTTGAGAAGATTCAGGCTCTGGAGAAGCGCAAGCCTGGCATGGTGGCGCGCGCATTCAGCGATCATCCACAAACACCTGACCGCATTGAGCACACGCAGGAAGAGATTGCGCACATTCTGCCGGCGAAAGATGAGTACATGGTGACGACATCGGAGTTCAACGACATTAAGGCTCGGCTGGCGAGGATTGAAAACAAGCGCCGGTTGAATGACAACAAGGCCAAGAAGCCTTCATTGCGGCGTGCGAGCACGGACTCAGGGCAGAACGGCGATGACAGACCAACGCTTCATCGCAGGGAAGACCAGAACTAGGTCTTTGCGGGTGGAGTTTGCAGGGGCTGGCTGCATCGTTCCAAGGTACGGTTTATCTGAGGAGTGGAACTGCTAGTCGTCGTGGAAGATATGTCGAACGTCATCCAGAATGGTGAGGGTGACCACGACAAGTGAACCGGCGAGCCCCAGGAAGAACGCAGCCTCCAGCAGATCAATAAAGAATTTCTCAATATACAGCATCCCTCGAGCTTGGAGGGAGGTCCGTTTGTATTTCGCAAGGCAGAGCTAAAGATTTCGTAATGAGTGGCTTTGAATGGAATTCGGGCTTGAAGGCGGGGACTCTGGTGGCACTATTGATCGAGTGCGCCGGGGGAGAGTTCAGAGGGTACCAACAGCGCTAATAGCGCAATTTGTTGGGGTTCGCGAATTTTGGCCCCCATCTGGTGGGATTCAGTACCTTTGGAGACAGAAAAGTAGTTACTTAAATCCCGTTAAAATCCTGCAATTTCCTGAAAAACCTTGAAGCGACAGGTGAAACCGCGCTATATACAGAAGTACCGGCTCCGAGCTGGCAACTGCCTTGAGAGCGCCAGCTCAGCGAGGCACAGGGGGAACTATGCGTACATCCACGGCCCGCAGCAATCTGCTCGTTCCCGAGATTCGGGAGGTCATGGACATTCGCCAGGCCTCGGATTATCTCGGCATTTCACCGGACACTCTCTACAAATATGCGTCAGAAGGTTTCGTGCCCGCGTTCAAGCTTGGCAATCGGTGGCGCTTCAAGCGCTCACGTCTGGATGAGTGGATGGACCGCCAGTCGGATCGCACAACGGCAATGGAAGAACCGGAGATCGATACGGATCAGAAGAAGCCTGTTCGTCCGGCGATGTAAGAATCAGATATCGTATTGAAAGCGGAAACGCGGCCCTGGTGGCTGCGTTTTTGTTTGCAGGTACATGGCCGAGATAGCCTGTCACGCATTTTGGTCTGGGCGTGATATACCAATGCAGATGGAACACCTCCGCCGCATTGGCCAGTTGCGCCGCCGGATGACACGAGCAGGTTTATCTGCGTTGCTCGTTACACACCTTCCTGACGTTCGCTATTTGTGTGGATTCACTGGGTCCAATGCAGCGCTTGCGGTGACGCGGCGTGCGGTGCGCTTCTTTACCGATGGCCGTTACATTGCGCAATCCGCACAGGAAGTGAAGGGTGCGAAGGTCGAGATCGCATCTGGCGGTGCAGCAACTGCCGCGACGCAGTGGCTTGCGGCGCAGGTCGGCGTTGAGGGGGCCGCATATGACTCCGCCCATACGACGGTTGCCGAGTTTGAGCGGTTGAAAGCCGCTTTGCCTGCGAGCATGCGCAAACGATTCTTTACGGCTCTTGCTGCACCGCTCGTGGAAACTCTGCGCATGACCAAGGATGAGGACGAGCTGGCGCTGATGCGGGAAGCTGCGCTGCTGGGGTGCCAGCTTTTTGAACACATTCTGACGGTGATTCGGCCGGGATTGGCAGAGTTTGAAGTGGCAGCGGAGCTGGAGCATGAGGCCCGGCTGCTTGGCGCGGAAGGCATGTCGTTTGAGACGATTGTGGCCTCAGGAGTGCGCTCGTCAATGCCCCACGGAAAGGCCAGTGCTGCGCGGCTGCCGCGCAAGGGGTTCGTGACGCTCGACTTCGGTATAATCCGTGAGGGTTACTGCTCAGACATGACCCGGACCGTATTTCTTGGCAAGCCCGGCAGCGAAGAGCGCCGTGTGTATCAGGCGGTGCTTGAAGCGCAGCAGGCGGGAGTTGCCGCCGTAGGGCCTGGAGCCAGTTGCGGAGAGGTGGATGAAGCCGCCCGCAGCGTGCTCCGCAAAGCGGGTCTGTCTGAGGCCTTTACTCACTCCACCGGCCATGGGGTCGGGTTGGAGATCCATGAGCCGCCACGAGTTGGAGCCGGGCAGACGTTCCGGCTGCGTGAGGGCATGGTGGTCACCATCGAGCCGGGTGTTTATCTCGTTGGCCGATTCGGCGTCCGTATTGAAGATATGGTTGCCGTGACACAAACTGCAGCCGAGGTGCTGACACCTGCACCCACTGCGTTGATAGAGCTTTAAAACCAGCATCCCGCCCGATGATGAGGCAGGAGAAGAAAAAAGGATTGCATGAAACCACAGGATATTCAGGACCTGAAAGAGCTGATTGAATTCCTCAAGCAATACCAGGT
>JAGWSG010000023.1 GCA_028876335.1 Acidobacteriota bacterium | reverse complement strand
GCAGCCATATAAGGATTACAAGTACACAATTTTTGAGATCAAACGCATTTCCATCTCTTCCTCTTTAAGACCATGTGCTGCTCGAAAAGTCGGCATCGAGCCCCCATACATTGAGGATTCACCGACTGGAGGCAACGGCAGCCTGGTGCTCACTCGAAGTCGTACACTAACTTGCTTTAATTTCGGTCGTTTATATCTGTACACGTTCAAATTCTCATAAAACAATTTCTATTGATTTTCCTTTTATCGCTAAAAGAATATGTATAGCGTGACGTCAACCATGACCCTTGAGCGATTCTTAATCCTTTCCAATTACCTCGAACCCCCTGAAGGCGTCGCCATAGACCGTAATGAAAACGTCTGGTGCGGCGGAGAACTGGGCCAGGTCTATTGCATTTCCCTTATGGGCGAACCCCGTCAAACTGCCCAACTCGGCGGACTCAATTCCGACATCACGTTGACCACACGCAGGACGGTCTTCGCTTGCAATCCCAAACGCGGCGTGCCTATCGAACTTGACATTTCAGGCAAGGAATTGCGCAGCACCGATTCACTCGACATTCGATTTACTTCTGGAGCAACAAAGCTCATCCCGATCTCAACCAGATAAAGGAGACTATGTCCAACATTTCCGCAGGTCTCCTTCTGTTGGTCCTCGCGAGCATCGCCAACTCCACCTTTTCGTTGCCCATGAAGTACACACGAAAATGGGCATGGGAAAACACCTGGCTCATCTGGAGCTTACTCGCACTGCTTATTCTTCCAGCACTCGCGGCTTGGCTCTCAGTTCCCTCCCTCAGCCAGCTCTATCACAACGCCGATTCCGCAATGCTTTTGTCAGTCTTCCTCTTCGGCGTGGGCTGGGGTATCGCTCAGGTTCTCTTTGGGCTGGCGCTCAGTTCCATCGGCATCGCGCTTGCGTTCTCCATCGTGCTCGGCCTTTCCGCGGCCATCGGCAGTTTGCTACCGTTCATCCAGTTTCATCGCGACCGACTTTTTGAGCCGCAAGGCCTCATGGCACTCGTCGGCCTCGCCCTTGTAATTGTCGGCGTCACCATTACCGCAATTGCCGGTCGCATGCGTGACCGCAGCAGCAACACTGAGACTACCAGCAACATTCCTTTTACTACCGGCCTCATTCTCGCCATAGTAAGCGGAGTGTGTGCATCCATGATGAACCTCGGCATCGCCAATGGAGCGCCACTGGCGCAGGCCGCCGCACTGCATGGTGCAGGATCCAACTGGGTTGTCACAGCCATCTGGTTGCCTCTATTGGTTGGCGGCTCCCTACCCAATCTTCTTTACTGCTTCTACTTGCTCCGCAAGCGGGGAACGACCGCCAATTTCAGCGTCGCAAGCTCAGGATCGCATTGGGGGCTCACGCTCTGCATGGCCGTTCTATGGTTTGGCAGCAGTCTTCTTTACGGCATTTCAAGTGGTCTGCTCGGTGAACTCGGCGCTGTCATTGGCTGGCCGGTATTCATGTCACTCATCGTCATCACCGCCAGCGCTGTCGGCGTCCTAACAGGCGAGTGGCGCGGAGCTAGCCGCAGAGCACTACAGGTGCAAATCGCGGCCGTTGTCGTGCTAGTCATCGCTGTCATCATCCTTTCCCGTGCCGGCTAGAGCAGCATCATGTCAAACACCGCTCACGCCTCTCTCAAAACCGCCGTTGTTGCACAAACCGTCGTCAGCGCTGCACTCGGACGTTCGCTTTCGGCCTTCGTTGTAAAGCCCGCTATGCAGAATCGCAACGACGCTACGGTATGTGGTCCGGCAATCACACCAACTGGGTCCCCATGACAAATCTTGTCCACTTTGCAGCCCAGCAGGATCTCATCATCGTCACACCCACCAGCAAGAACTCCGGGCACTTCAAATCATGCGTATAAATCCAAGAAGCAAACAATCAATTTATCTTTTTAAGCCTAAGATGCATTCAAAATCTTCTTCTTCGATAGCATCAGATAGAATGGCAACGGTTCACTTTGCAGACTTTCGATTATGACCCGCTCCATGTTCAGCGCTGGGCCCCGAAGGGTACTTACAATCGACTTCGGTGGCACGCACATTAATTGTGGTCTGGCCCATGGAGAGCAGCTCGTAGACAATATTGCCCTCGAATGCCCTTCGACTACCCTGCTTCAACCGTTGCTTCCAGCGATCACTGCAAATTTGCATATACTGCTTGAGCGCCATCGTGTACCTGCTGGAGAACTTGCCGGCATTGCTCTAGGTTTTTGCGGAATCGTCGATAGCCGTGCGAACCGCATCGCTTCCACCAATGGAAAATACGAAGACGCACCAGGCATCGATCTGATCGGCTGGGCACTTGCGGAGTTCGGTGTTCCCTTGCAGATGGAAAATGATGCCAGGCTGGCGCTTCTGGGCGAGACCTTCGTAGGAGCGGCGCGCAACGAGAAAGACGTGGTGCTTTTTACCCTTGGAACGGGCATTGGCGGCGTCGCCATGATCGACGGCAAACCACTCTCCGGGCGCCACGGCCAAGCTGGACTGCTCGGGGGCCACTTCCCGGTGCGCATACACGGACGCCCCTGCACCTGCGGAGGCCGGGGTTGTGCTGAATCGGAAGCCGGCGGATGGGCATTGCCAGGCGTCTGCCGCGACTGGCCCGGCTTTGCACAGAGCACGCTTGCGGTTGCCGATCTCAACTTCAAAAACATCTTCGAACATGCAGCCGCTGGCGATTCGGTCGCAATTCAGGTACGCGACCATTGCCTGCGCGTTTGGGCTCTCGCCGCGGTTGCGGCGGTCCATGCGTTTGATCCGACCCTCATACTTTACGGCGGTGGCGTCATGCGCAGCGCGGAAATCATTCTTCCTTACATTCAGCAGGTTGTGGCAAATGAAACATGGACCCCCTGGGGTACTGTGAAGGTGCGCGCAGCCGCACTAGGCGAAAACGCAGCACTGCTCGGTGGCGTTCCTTTGCTCCGTAATGCTGGCATTTTCTGTGGGAGTAACTGATGTACGATAAGTTCCCGTTTATTGCTGTCGGCGCCGAGGATGAATGCATGCTCGGATGGACAACCATCGCAGCACGAATCGCAGCCGATGCACAAAGAATCAATGCACAATTCGTCTGTATTGAAACCTACCCCGGTGCAGATTCCGCATCCATTCTTGATCATCTGTCCCAATCGCATGTTTACGGTAGGGTTTTCCATACCCTCGATTTGCTTAAGTCGCCTTCCGACATTAATGAAATGCTGAAGCAGTGCCTCACTGACGATCCTGTCTTCGGCCAAATGAACAACGTAATCATGCGTGACTTTATTGACCCCGAAAAGTTCGCCAGCACTCAGCGTGAACTCTTCTCCACGGACTGTCTCGCGCTCATCGTCGGCCCCGGCGCATCTCTCATTACTCCGACGAAGCGCCTGATCGTCTATGCCGACATGGCGCGGTGGGAACTGCAGATGCGCCAGCGCCGCAACCTGATCGGCAACCTGGGTGCGGACAATCTCAACGAACGGGCTTCTCTCAAATACAAGCGAGCCTTCTTCGTTGATTGGCGCGCGGCCGATCGCCTCAAGCAAGACCTGCTGGACGAAATAGATTTCCTCCTCGACACAAATGCGGTAGATACCCCAAAACTCATCACAGGTGACGCCTTCCGGCGTGGACTCGCATTGGCCGCTCGCCGTCCTTTTCGGGTAGTTCCATTCTTTGATCCCGGCCCGTGGGGCGGCCACTGGATGGAGCGCGTCTGCAACCTGCCCACTGAAGACAAGCCAAATCACGCATGGTGCTTTGACTGCGTGCCTGAGGAGAACAGCCTTCTGCTCGGCTTCGGCGAACAACGCGTGGAAATCCCCGCCATCGATCTGGTTTTCCAGCATCCGCGTGAGCTACTAGGCGAGTCCATCTTCACCCGATTCGGCGCGGAATTCCCTATCCGTTTCGACTTTCTCGACACCATGGGCGGCGGCAATTTGTCTTTACAGGTCCATCCTCTTACGCCCTATATCCGTGAGCACTTCGGCATGAATTACACGCAGGATGAAAGTTACTACATGCTTGACGCAGAAGGGGATGCAACCGTCTATCTTGGCTTGCGTGAAGGCATCGATCGCGATGCCATGGCTCGGGACTTCGAATCTGCGCAGGAAGGCAAAATCGAATTCCCAGCAACCAAATACGTCAATCAGTTCTCCGCGCGCAAGCACGACCATTTTCTCATTCCGGCGGGAACCATCCATTGCTCGGGCCGAAACTCCATGGTGCTTGAAATCAGCGCCACGCCCTATATCTTCACCTTTAAGCTGTGGGATTGGGGGCGCCTTGGTCTCGATGGTCGACCACGCCCTGTACATCTGAAGCACGGCCTCGCCAACATTCAGTGGGACCGCACGACGAAGTTCGTTGAAAGCTCACTGATCAACCACTTCCAGCCCGTCGCAAGCGGCGAAGGATGGCGCGAAGAGCGCACAGGTCTGCACGAACTCGAATTTATTGAGACGCGCCGCCACTGGTTCACTGGCAAAGTCGAGCACAACACACAGGACACGGTGCATGTGCTGAATCTGGTAGAAGGCACGGAAGCCATTGTCGAAAGCCCAACAGGAGCATTCGATCCCTTCCTCGTGCATTACGCAGAAACCTTCATCGTTCCAGCCGCGGTCGGTGCCTACACCGTTCGTCCCCACGGTCCATCCGTCGGCATGGAATGCGCAACCATGCTGGCATTCGTTCGCTGTTAGTGCACAAAGGTCGCGCTTACGGCTTGAAGCTGCTCTACACCCCGCGCATGCGCCCATCCCGGCGAAATCACCACATGCTCGAGCAAACTCACACGAATATCCTCGAGGCTCGGATGCTCCGGCGGAGGACCTCAAATCGACGCGCGGTAGCGCAACCGGCAATCTGCAGACGATCATCACCGACACCGGCGCTACAGACGACATGATTGCACCATTTCCCGCACTCGGCACTGAGGTTATTCGCGCATGATGTGAAAACAATGCGCCCCGCTTCAATCATCATGCAGTGCCCTATCGTTTCTTAAATCACAAGGAGGACACTGAAACAAACAGAGTTCACCAGAGCGAATAGAAAAACCGCTCCGAGCAGCCAGTAAATCTTGCAGCTTCAGGTTGAAGTGAGTTTCTGTGAGGCTGAGAAAACATTTCAACGATCCACGCCAAGGAAGAATTTCGGCTACTCAGGCGGGGAGTAATTCAACGGTTCAAAAGCAGTGAATGTTTCCCATGTGGTTGCCGCTATGACTGGTGTCGTATCGTTTCCCTTTGTCTCTCATTTCATTATGAAAGAAGAAAGACGCCGGCGTGATACCTCGT
>JAGWSG010000228.1 GCA_028876335.1 Acidobacteriota bacterium | reverse complement strand
TAGTGAGAGGCGTAGACCTCGTTGCCAATGTGGTCGGCGAGCACTGCCTGATGCGGAGTCAGCGACTGATCTTCAATGGGTGCTGTGCGCGTGAACATGGGAAGTGTGACTCCTTTCCGAGACCGCCTTGAAGACGACACAGGAATAGATCAATCCGGCGGCGAGAATGCCAATTAGGAAGACAGCGAGAATGTGGATATACCAACGAGGCCACCGCAAATCGCCTCTCGTCAGAATCGCCAACCAGAACCAGTTCCTCACTATGCACCTCCGCTCTTTGCGAGCAGTACCGCTCCTCCGCCAACAGCGCTTGGAGCAGCCGATGTTAGTGCCGCAGCGCCGCCGAAGATCGCCTGTGTCATGCTCGGAATGAAGAGCATGTTCACAATGAACGCTACAAAGACCATGATGCATGGAATGAGATTGGCAAGCCACATCTCAATGGAATAATTTCCGTTGAAGGTTTGCTGCAGAAATCCGTTCATGAATCCGGCCCAAACAAAGATGAAAGCACCCGCTACAGCCCGGATCATCGCAAAGCTCAGAAGCACATCAAGGAAGTGAAAGAACTTGGCGCGGAAGGTCCTGGTCATGAGCAGAGGAATGAACACCGGACCAAACAGCGCCGTCACACCATAGAGGATGAAGGCGCTGCAATTGATCACGAAAAGAATGGCGGAAGCGACGCCCAGTAGGGCCTGCACGAGGAAATAGCAGAGGATCTGAATGGGCGCCATGATCGACGGCATGAGGGTGTTGTCCCCCGCCGTCTTCAGAAGTTGGAGCAGTTGATTGAGCGAGTTCTGGTCGAAGGCGGCAACCATCGCCTGCGCAATGTAGCTGAAGAAATGGTTGAGCCCGAAACTCGCGCCTGGAAATGGATTCACCCAGTAATTCAGCAAAAGTGAGCACAGAATCAGCCGGAGCATGAAGTTCGTCAGATCGCCGGCCCTTACTGGATGGGTATGAAAGCGCAAGGTCATCCCGGATGTGTTCCAGTTGATGACCATGCTGATGAGGGTGAACAGGGCGATGGCGCTCAGTTCTGTCAGACCGAACTGCGTCAACGCTCCGCCGTTTTGCGTGGTGAGGTTGGTCAGATTGTTGGTGAACTGGTATAGCCAGTCCACGCCGGAACTCGCGGTCGGTAGCGCCTGTGCCAGTAGTGTCGGGGAAACCATGTCGCAACCTCACATCAGGGCAGATACTTCTGCCAGGTTTTACCCTCATCGGCCGCACTGGAGTTGTGAGTCTTCTTGTCCTTCTCCACTTGCTGCCGCAATTGCTGGTATTGCTGCTGCTCGCGTAACTCTGCCGCCTTTACAGCCTCGTGGCGGTGGTATGCGACTGCGCCGGCGATTGCCAGGAGCACTGTGAGGATAGCGAGCAGAATCTTCGTGTTGAGTGCGTTGAGCATTGCGTCTCCCGATTACGGCAGGTAGCTGTCCCAGGTGTTGCTTTCATTCGCGGCGCTAGTGTCGTCCGCCGCTCGTTGCTGGGCGACGTAAGCGGCGGTGTTCAGGTCGAGCGCTGCGGCGTTCCGCTGCCGCATGTTACCTACGGCCATCTCCGATGCGAGGCACGCCTGCAGGACCCCTTGGGACTGCATCTCGGACATTTTCTGGGCCTGAGCAGCGTTCAGGAGATTGAGCTGTTCCACTTCACTATTCGTCGCGGTGCTGCCGTCAAGCTGCTCTGAGGTAAGGCTGTTGTTAGCCGCAGTGTTTTGCGCTCTCGCGGCCCGATACTGGCCGATAGCGGTGAGGCAGTCGGGCGAGACAGAATCGGAGGCCTCGATCATGGCGAGTTCCGAAAGCTGTGCGCTGCCGGGCGTCTCCCCGGCAAGATAGGTGGTCGTGGTGCCGTTGATCGGAACCGTGGCCGCTGTCCACGCCGTGGACGAGGCTGCTGGCGAATTCGTATTCAAAGCTGTCGTCATGCCGTTCGTCTCACCAAAGAGGTCGCGGACGTTCGCCTGCTTCATCGTGTTGAAGGCAGTCTCCCACTGTTGCTTGAAGGAGAAATGCTCGATGTTGTTCTTGAGCATCTGGTACTGCGTTTCCAGGGTGGTGAGCTGCGAGACAAGATTGCCGTAGCTGGTCGGGTCAAACACGATGTCGCCGAGGCCGAAGAGTGCGAAGCTGGGCGTGGCGGTAAGTAGCAGTGCCGCGCCGCCAATAATCCATTTCTTCCGG
>JAGWSG010000227.1 GCA_028876335.1 Acidobacteriota bacterium | reverse complement strand
GCACTGGCCTTGCCTCCAGCGATTATCCAGCTGCTCAAAGCGGATTGCGGCCTGCTCCAACCGCGCATGCGCTATCCCAAACTGACTTCTGATGCGGGCAATAGCACCGATGAGATACAGACTATTGGCTATGCCTTCTTTATCACCCAGCTCCTGATAGAGCGTGAGACTCTCCTCAACCAGCCGTTCGAGCTGCAAGTTTCGTGCATAGATGAACGCTAGTTCGGCTGCCTCGTACAGCACCCTGGCTCGAAGAGCCGCTCCCACGGCAGAGCGATTGGCCAGCGCCTGCATCAGGAAATGCAACCCTTCTCGCCCATAGCCACGTACTGACCAGAACCAGGACAAAGCGACACACAAGCGTGTAGCCTGCTCGGCTTGGCTCTCACCCACCTGTATCTTGAAAACGGCCTTGCCTGGCTCTGGGTATCGAATGAAGACATGGAGAGGGCTGAGGCTACGGAAGAAGACTGCGAGGGAATTGTGAATTACGCCCTTTCCGTTGCCGGGGTGGAAACGGCTACCTTTCTGCGCGAGCTTCCGGAGGGCCGAGTCCGGCTGAGCCTACGTGGTAAGGGACGTATAGACGTTGCCGCCATTGCCGCTCGCCTCGGCGGAGGGGGCCATGAAAACGCGGCGGGCTGCACTCTGGAAGGTCCGCTACCGCGTGCGACTGAAGAGATTCTCAAGCACCTTCGTGCTGCTTTGGCGCGCCTGCGGCAGGGTATATAGGTCTAAGAATCAGATCCGTTTCCTGTTGCGGGCCGCATGCAAAAAACTCTCATTCTGTGTGACTTCTTCGGCACCACGCATGACCGTAGCGGCATCCTTCGCTGGCGCCTGATTCCAAATCTGTTAGCCTAATCCCTGTTGCCTGACGTTTCGTTCATATCAATGGGCGAGACACAACTCCGGCTGCCGTTGGCGACCTTACGCTGCGTGCATCCGGTCGCAAAGGGCCGCAACTGCGTAGAAGACCACGCCGGCCCGCGGAGAATCGTTCGAAGTGGGAATTTCGCAGGGAACTCAAACGCAGCAAGCACCGGCGGCACAGCGCCGTTTGCCCTCCTGGTCCACCGTGGCCGAGGCCTCCGTTTTTGTTGCTTTTGCAGTCTTCTTCATCCTTTATGGCGTTACGCCCATCTTCGGCGGAGACGGCATGGGGCTGGTGGGCGCCGATGAGCCACGCTACGCTCAAATTGCCCACGAGATGCTCGCGCGCTTTGATTCAGCACATACTTTGCTCGAACGCCTTTCGGCCTGCGTTACACCTTATCTCTACGGACACCCCTGGCTTGAGAAGCCCGCGCTCTATTACTGGCGCGCCATGTTCGTTTTCAAGGACTTTGGTGTGCACGACTGGAGCGCACGCCTGCCTTCTGCGTCCTTTGCCTTCATCATGGTGGCGCTCATCTATCTGCACATGCGCCGCTTTCGTCCGGGCGGCCACTTGGATGCGGCTCTCATCACAGTCGCCTGCGCAGGCATCATCGGATTTGCCCGCGGCGCTTCAACAGACATGCAGCTCGCCGCGCCACTCTGCATCGGACTTCTCGGCTGGTATGCATGGTATGAAACCGGCTCCAAATTCTGGCTTTTCGATATTTACTTCTTTACCGGTGTGGCCACGCTTGCCAAGGGTCCTGTGGCGCCATTTCTGGCGCTGGTCATAGTCTGCGCATTCGCCTTTTTGCGACGCGAATGGTCCATCATCGGCCGCTCCTTCTGGTGGCCCGGCATGCTGCTTTACTTCGCCATTGTGCTGCCCTGGTTTATCGCAGTGCAGGTGCAGAATCCTACCTTTTTCAAGGAATTTTTCCTTCGGCATAATCTTGAGCGCTTTGCCACGGACCGCTATCACCACGAGCAGCCCTTCTGGTATTACCTTGCCGTCGTAATACTTGCTCTCATGCCATGGACAGTCATCGCCATTCGCGCGTTGCTTGACGGCATTCAGACATCCGTTGCCGAGTGGCGCCTGCGTCATTCGCGCCCTGGCAAGCCCAAGCCCAGCCGTCCCGGTGATGCCTTCCCTGAATTTCTGGTTCTCTGGGCGCTCATCCCCATCGTCTTTTTCAGCCTGTCGCAGTCCAAATTACCGGGCTACATTCTGCCCGCCCTGCCTCCCATCACCATCCTCACGGGCGACTATCTTTATCGCTGCAGGCGCAATGGTCTTAACCGCTGGCTGCTTTCCGGGCATGCAGTTGTCGTCGCGATAATGACCACCTTTGCGCTGCTGGTGCCGTGGTTCATTGTGCATGGTGCGCACATGCCACCTCATCGCGCATTGCTGGTGGCACTGCTGGCGGCTGCTGGTGCTGGGTTATTCGTCGTTGTAATCGTTCATGGCTGGGGCGTGGCCCGTCTACGGCTGGCCACAACTGCGGTGCTTGTCGTTCTGGTCACGTACCTTTATGGCGTTGGCCCATTCTTTGGCATCCCCCAGGTCCAGGCAACCAAGCGCGTCATCCACCTTATTGACAACACCTATTCCGCACGTCCGCTGGCGACAAAGCTGCTCCAGTACGGCCCCCCGGATGAAACCGTAGCCGTCTTCCGCGTGCGCCGTGACATCGAGTACGGTCTTTCGTTCTACCGCAATCGCGAGGTGGTCAATTACGAGCAGTCGGGCGTACCCGATGAGCAGCATTTGCTTGTAGTCCGCGTGGCTGGCCGCGGAGGGGTCGATCTGGAAACCTCATCCGTACTGGCCCAGTATCTGGCGGCGCGTCATTACGAACTTCTCTTTACCTGGCCTGAACAGCACCTGCAGGTGTACTGGGTCAGTGCCCATCCCATGTAGCTTCCTGTTCGTGATTTCTTTGTCTGCTTGCAGTTCCCAGTCTGTCGTGTCAAAGTTGCCATTGAGAGCTGCGGCCTTGTCCGACTCGCTGACCGCGCTCAACCCGGTTTGAGAGCCGGGTCAGCAGGGCAGGGGAACAATGACCAGTAGCCTCTCCTACGACGTGCTCGACTTGCGGCACTTCTCCGCAAGTGCGCTCCGGCCATTGCTGGATGCCGAAGCTGCCATTTGGAGTGAGCGACTTCATTGGGACTACCGTGCCTCATCCCGCCTTCTGCTGCAGTATCTGGACAACCGCTTGCTTCCCGGTTACGTTGCCGTCGAGAACAACCAGATTACCGGTTATACCTTCTGCGTGTACGAGGAGACCAAGGCGGTCATCGGGGATTTGTTTGCTGTGCCAGCCCTCTCCGCCACGGCTGAATCCATTCAACATACCCTGCTGAAGCACCAGCTTGAGACGTTGCTGAACTCACCGCATATTGATCGCGTCGAGTCGCAAATGCTTCTCCATCCCTCTGGAAACTATAGCGAACTATTTGTGCAAGCAGGCTTCACGCTCTTTCGGCGCCTCTTTCTTGTGCAAAGGCTGAATCCCTCCATGGCAACTATCCGAGTGGAGATGCCGTCGGACCTGGAGTTGCGTCCCTGGCGCGATGACGACCTCTCATCGGCGGCGCGTCTGATTGCCATTGCCTATCGTGGACACACAGACAGCGCCATCAATGACCAGTACCGTACCCTGCATGGTTCACAGCGCTTCCTCAACAACATCGTGCGCTACGCCGGATGCGGCATCTTTTCGCAGGCGGCTTCCCACGTGGTTGTGGACCGAAGCCGTCGCGAAGTTGTCGCGCTGGTCCTGGGCTCCCGTGTCAGCGCTCAGAGCGGGCATGTTACGCAACTCTGCGTGCATCCTGACTACCGTCGCCTTGGAATCGCCCGCGGTTTGCTGAACCTGGCCGCCTCCCATTTCGTAAGGCTTGGCGCAAACGAAATTTCACTCACTGTTACTGAAGCCAACGTAGACGCTCTCGACTTGTACGAATCAGAGGGATACGAGTGCAGGCATACCTTTGACGCGACTGTCTGGCAACGGCCAAACACGGTGAGCTGACAAATCGAAAGCATATCCATGCAAAAGGAACCTCATTTACAAACTGCACTTTGCCTTATGTAGCATCTGCAGAAATCCGCCTTACTCGCCTCAAGAAGTCGAATACTGGCACTTGCCCTTCCTATTTATTAATGCCACTAGTGGATTGCATCCAACGGAAGTGGAATCGTACTCCAGAATTCTTCCCACTACACTCAACTCGAAGGTCGAGAGTCCAAGGGAAGCTGTATACGAAAAGCCCTCCCCCAGAAGTTTGACTCTCGACTTTCACGTTTTCCCGGCGCGTCGCGCCGCACACAAACTGATCGCGCGATTGCGCTTGTCTAGGCAGAAAGGCTTCACCTCCCCCAGATGAAGACGCCTTCTACCAATTCGTGCGCACGTTCGCTCCTGCGTCGTTTGAGAGCTTCACTCGGTGAAGACCGTGCGCAGGTGCTCGTGCTCGTCGTCCTGTCCATGGGCGTGCTGCTGGGCATGCTCGCACTGGCCATCGATGTTGGCCAGATGCTCTTTGTCAAGCGGCAATTGCAATCCACGGCGGACGCCGCTGCCCTTGCCGGTGCACTTGAACTCAATACCTGCGGATCAACTGCAAACTGTCAGGCTATGCAGGATGCGGCTATCTCTGCAGTCACCGAGAGTGGTCTTTCCTCGCCCACTCTGGTAACCCAATGCGGATCGACTACTTCCACCGGACTAACGCTCACGTTGGACAACGGCCCATGTCTGCTCGGAGCAAGCGATCCCAATAGCGGGAACAAAAAGGTAGTGGAAGCAATGGTCTCCACCACTCAACCCACTCTGTTGGCCGGGCTCTTTGGTATGCATTCCATGCGCATAGTGGCGCGTTCCGAGGCAAGCGTCGGATCCACCACCTATAACCTATACGTCATCAATCCAAGCGCTGCACAATCCATGCTGATGAATGGCAATGCAAGCCTCACGGTACAGGGTGGCGTGATTGTCGATTCCGATTCGAACACCGCGCTGCTGGTGAATGGCCATGCCACCCTTAGCGCATCGAACATCGACGTCGTGGGCAACACGCTCATCAACGGCAATCCAAGTGTTTCACCCAGTCCCAACACAGGCGCGAACCATGTCGATGACCCATTTGCCAATCTGGCTGCGCCCGCAGTAGGAGCCTGTACCAATGCCACGTCAAGTCCCTACTACGGATCTTGTGGCAACCTTTCCGTTAATGGCCACAAATCAGCGGTCTTCAATCCAGGAGTCTATAAGGGCGGAATCAATATCAATGGTGGAGCAAGCGTCACGTTTAATCCGGGCACATACATCATTGATGGCAACATGATTGTTAACGGAAATGCCACGCTTACCGGTAACGGTGTTACTTTCTACTTTGCTTCCGGATCCATGACCGCCAATGGCAATGGAACCGTCGATCTTGTTGCGCCTACTACGGGTACCTATGCGGGAATCCTCTACTATCAGGCGCACGGCGACACATCTGCAGCCATTGTGAACGGTAGTTCCAGCTCAGTATGGCAGGGCGCGTTTTACGTTCCTTCCGCGCAGCTCACGGTGAATGGCGGAGCCAATCTGGCCGCGTACACCATCATGGTCGTCAACACGCTCATCGTGAACGGCAGCGACAACTTCACTCTCGGTAACGATTTCTCTTCGTTGCCCAACGGTTCACCTGTAGGTGGAGGCGGCGGCCCCGTCATGGTTCAGTAACTCATGCGAATTCAGGTTCAGATTCTTCGAGCAGCGTGTCTTTCCCTTCGTGAGGACGCAGCATCGAGTCTTGTCGAGCTTGCGCTGACCATCCCGCTCTTTTTGCTTCTCCTCTTCGGCGTGGTCGACTTCGGCCGTGCATACTACATGGCCATGGAGGTGGCGGGCGCTGCACAGGCAGGCGCTGCATATGGCTCGCAGAATCCCACCAACATTACGGGGATACAAAATGCCGCGCAAGAAGATGCGCCAGATGTAACCGGACTCACTGTCGGAACGCCAACCTACGGATGTGAATGCTCTGATGGCACAAAGTACGTGGCAAGCTGCGCAAGCAAACCCTCATGCACGCACAACGTGGTTTATCGCGTGAGTGTGACTGTTTCCACGAACTATCAGCCACTCTTCCCGTGGCCAGGCATTCCGTCAAATATTGCAATTTCCAAAACGGCGGTCATGCGCGGGAGTACGAACTGATGAACATGCGGACCCGTTTATTCGCTATTCGTCTGGTGCGCCGTCTTTGTGACGATGCCGGCGCGCAGCTTGTCGAGTTCGCAATCTCCATCGTCGTCCTGATCATGCTCATGTTTGGCGTCTTCGCCTTCTGCCTGGCCATGTACTCGTATCACTTCGTCAGCTATGTCGCGCAGGAAGGTGCGCGCTTCGCCATGGTGCGCGGCTCTGACTGGAAGACAAGCTGCGCCACTTCCGCTCCGCCCAACTTCACCGTGCCTTACAGTTGCAAGGCCGCTTCAGTCGACGTGCAGAACTATGTCCGCAGCCTAGCTATGCCGGGTATCAATCCGTCGAACATTTCCGTAACCACCACATGGCCGGGCACCACGCCAAGCTGTACGTCCAATTGCTCGGTCTGTTCCACAGTCGCCAGTTCTGGTTGCTACGTCAAAGTGCAGGTCAGCTATCCCTTCCTGTTCAACGTGCCATTCGCGCGCCAGTCCACATACAACTTCACAGGCACATCGGAGAAGGTTATTCAGTATTAGCGAAGTCCAAAATAAGTAAAGAAGAGTCCTTAGCTCCTCCATCCATTCCTATATAAGGTGTTTGCGTAGGCTTTTTATTTCGCAATCAAATACATCAACCAGCTCAGCACAATTGCAGAAAGCTCAAACAAAGCAAAGCAATAAATAAAATACCTCACCATCTGTTTGGGTGTTTCGCGCTGGGTGATGCTGAACACAATGGAGGAAAACAGCGCGAACAAAGAGAGCGCTGTAAAGTGCGAGGGGCTGAACACTAAGACTTCCTCCCCGTCCGAAGATTATGCGCGTCAACCGCGGCAATGATGTTCAACAGACCAGAAACGACAATAAACCGGGTGCCGTAATCGGCCACAGTCACAGTCACCTGTCCGGTTCCAAGCCCTATCGTGCGGCCCAGGAAGTAGAGCAACCCGTTGCCCAGGTCGCCGGCCATACCCAGCATGTCCAGAATGTCGTGTGCGCTTGTGTACAAGTGGCCTTGCATCGCCAGTCCCAGAACAAACATGCTCAGAATGCTTGCGGCCAGAATGGCTCCACGGCCCCATTTACCAATCAGAAAGTGCCCGGCTCCGGGAACAAGCCAGCCCGCGATCAGCGGCAGATACACAAAGCCCTGATTGCTCTCATTTGCCTTCGTGGTTGCGCTGTTTGCCCCTGTTGCCATTCCTCTTCGACTATACCGTACCCGGCTCGATATGACTTGTTGCCAGCTGACTATCCGAGCACTGAACTTTGAACTCTGAACCGTTCCTAGATTCTCACCAGTTCCTGCTGCACCTTGCCCGTCACCCAGGCCTCGGTGGGCGTCGTCAGCATGTTGACTTCGCTGCGTATGCCAAACTCCGGTAGATAGACGCCGGGCTCCACGCTGAAACAGGTGCAGGGTAGAATACGCCTCACGTCGTGCGTTTCCAGATTATCCAGATGCGCGCCAGGCCCATGCAGTTCACGCCCGATGTTGTGACCCGTGCGATGCGTAAAGTACTGGCCGAATCCAGCTCTTTGAATCACTCCGCGCGCCGCATCGTCCGCCTCGTAACCGCAAATTGCCCGCTTTTCGGCAAATGCCTTCTTCACCGTTTCAATCGCCGCGTCGCGTGCGTTACGAACCGTCTCAAACACACGCTGCTCCTGCCCGCTCGGCTCACGGCCTACCACTCCGGTCCAGGTAATGTCGTAGAAAACCGAATCCGGCTCATTCAGCCGACCCCAAATATCAATCAGCACAAAATCGCCTTCCTTGATCTCCGCGGAGCATTCGGCTGTCGGGTCATAATGCGAGTCTGAACTGTTCTGGTTCACGCTCACATTCGGACCGTTCTCCCATGTCAGGCCCTCAATGCGCATCGCCTCGGCCAGCCACTGCTGCACATCGAATTCTGTCAGCCTGTTTGAGCTTCCATCGGCTGGTCGCAACCTTCTGCCGATCATCTTCCATCCTTCTTCCACCACATGGTCGATGATCCGCTGCGCCGCACAGTGAGTTGCCATCTGCGCTTGACTCAGCACCGCTTCAAACTGGCTCACAAGATCGGCAGAGCTCACAATCTCCTTCCGGAGACTGCGCAAGAACTCCACCGTACCCGCGTCGACCATGGAGACATACATGATCGCGTTGTTCGGCGAGTACTGCATGGCGATCCGCCTTGCGCCCCCAAGCATGGCCTTCAGGCCCGCTGCCAGCTCCTGCCAGCTTGAATACACGCCTTTCGATCCCGGCAGCGTATCCAGCCGCTTCTCTTCAATTCTGTGAACCAGCTTGCGCGGGTCTCCCTCAGCCGGTACAAAGTAATACCACCGCCGCGTTACATGCGCGTGCGGATCCAGACCCAGAATCCGCCCGGCCAACGGGTCGCGATGATGGTGATCGTAGAAAAGCCACCCATCATGGCCCGCCTCGCGCAGCGCCGCTTGCATTGCCTCAAGATTCATACCTGCATTTTAAGGGGTGCCCTTGGTCTGGTTACACCTCTGTCTCGCAACGATCCTGTCAGGCAGTGATCCCCACGGTGGGCCTCACATGTCGCTCATCCGATTTCGGTGTGCCCGCCCAAATCCCGTGCCGGTTTGACACTCCGCGCCATCCGTTCAACAATGCTGGCAGTTCTCGTTCCCTCGGAGAAAGTTCATGAAGCGCATGCTGTTCGTTTTTGCAGCCGCGGCAGTCATCGTTACCGCGGCCCCGTCCACTGCAGATGCCCAATACTCCTCACGTCAGGTCAGAGTAGATGTACAAAGAACCTCGCTCTCGCGTGACCAGGAAATCCAGATTGGCAAGCAGGCAGCTGCACAGGTCGAGCGTGAATCGGAGATTATCCACAATCCTGAGATCGAAGCATGGCTCAATCAGATTGGCCAACGCCTGGCCAAGACTCCCCAGGCGCGGGATTATCCCTACTACTTCAAGCTGGTCAATGACGACTCCATTAATGCCTTCGCTCTCCCCGGTGGTCCCATGTACGTCAACACCGGACTCATCAAAGCCGCAGACAATGAAGGCGAGGTCGCCGGTGTTCTGGCGCATGAAATGTCGCACGTAGCCTTGCGTCACGGAGCTGCGCAAATCAGCAAGCAGCAGACCTACGGCGCGCTCTTTGGAATCCTTGGCGCGGCCGCCGGCACTTTCACCTCGGGGCAGAACGGTGAGTGTGGCTTCCTGTGCCAGATGTCGCAACTTGGTGTCGGCATCGGCGCGGGATCTGTGCTCATGAAATTCTCTCGCGGTTATGAGCGCGACGCAGACCTGAACGGTGCACGCATGATGGCCGCCGCCGGATACGACCCTATTGAGCTGCCACGCTTCTTTGAGAAGCTTCAGGCAAAGCAGGGAACTGCGGGTGAACCACGCGGCCTCGGCCTCTGGCTGGCCTCGCATCCCGCCACCGGAAGCCGTATCCAATACGTGCAGCAGGATATTCGCTTTTATCCCCAACACACATACAACGCCTCCACCGGCGAATTCTCACACATCAAGAAGCTCGTCGCCGTACTTCCTCCGCCTATCCCGCAACCGGGCAAGCTCATTCAACTCGCAGACTCCCCCACTCCTCGCGCCAATTTGCCTGAAGGGTACAAGGACTATCCGGCGAATGGATTTTCCATCGCTTATCCCTCTCACTGGCAGGCTGGCCAGCCAGAGTCTGCAAGCAGCCTTTACATCGTGCCCCAAGGTGGCGCGGTGAAGGGGCAAAACGGTGGCACGGAACTTCTTCTCGGCGCCATGATTGATTACTACGTGCCTAAAGCGGGCGCATCGAAGGTACAGCTCGCCGAAAGCACAGCCGAGTTTATTGACGCTCTTGAAAAAGGCGATACCAACCTCAAAGCAGGCAAACCGACGCCAACCACAGTCGGTGGTCACGACGCGCTTGTTACCCACATCACCACTAAAACCTCTCTTAAACAAGAGCCGGACCAGATCGTTTATCTTTACACGGTCCCGCGCCAGTCCGGCCTCTGGTACCTGGTACTTGCCACCATGCCTTCAGTACAAAAAGCATTTGATCCCATCGCACGAGCAATGGTTCAGTCCGTGATCTTTCCCAGCGAGCAGAGGCCCGCTGTGCGTTAGACGCGGGCTTCATGCATAAGCGGTCGCCACAAGCGCACACGCTCGAAATATGCATCATTGCGGCGAATCCATGCAGTTCCCAGCACCACCGTACCCTCATCCACTAAAATCACACCCGGTACACAGGTGTGTAGCAATCCTAATCTCAAAGAGTGACCGTCATGCGATCTTCTTTCTCCCGTCGTCAATTTCTTCGAACTGCAGCACAAGCCTCTGCAGCAGCTTCGCTTGCCGGTCCGCTCAACGCATTCGCCGCCCCCGTTCCGTTTACGGGCCGCTACCTCACGCACGTCTCAGTCGTTCGCGTGAATCAGATTGAAGTCACACGCACACGCAGCATTGGCAAAGACGAGGCCTCGCTCAACTTTCCCAAACATATCCGCGCGCGCCGTGAAGGCTTCCGCCGCGGCGCTCCTAATGGCCGTATGACGTGGGCCATCAGCTGGCTCGCACTTATCGATCAGCGCAAGGAATACCAGGAGGCACGCAAACTACTTGCCTCCTATCACGACAAATACGGCGATGAGGTTACCTTCATCCCAGGCGGCTACTTTGCGCCCATGTACAACTCGCGTGAAGAAATTCGCAAGACCATCAATGACGCACTCGGCAAAATTGCACACATGGTGGGCAACAAATACCGCCCCAAATCGCTCGTTGCCGGATACATGGATTCCGAAAACATGCGCCAGCTCGTGCAGGATCAGGGAATTCACGTTTGCCAGGGGCAAGTCTGGAGTCAGCACGGCATCGACAATGGAGACGGCGATGGCGGCATCTGCTATCCCTATTACGCCAGCCGGGAACACTATTTAAAGCCCGCGCAGGGCCCCGCCGATCATATTGACTGTGTATGTCTTGACGGTTGGACCTGCGACTTTCTAACCGCGCGCCGCAATGGATTCACCGGCGGCTTCAACAGCCGTCTCGGCGTCGGTCCCATTGAGACTGTCGGCAACCTGGGTCCGAAGCGTGGTCATCAGGAGATGCTTGACACCACCGCGGAGCACTTCGACACAGGCCACAAGCTCAACGGCTTCGGCTTTGTTACAGGTATCTGGGAAACGTCACTTGGCTTCCATGACGATCTCGCCTGGTGGCTCCAAAAAGTGCATGAGCGCTGGCCAGATACACAGGTCATGACCGAAGGCGACTTCGGGCTCAAGTGGCGTCAGCACAATCCCACCAACGCAGGTCTCAACTATCGCTTCGACCAGCGCGGCACGGGTGCCCCCGGCTCTGAACCTAACCTGGAAATCAAGTGGTACATGAATCGCCAGTTCCGCCTCGCCCTACTGCACGACTGGCAGAAGAACACGCCCTGGGTGGCCATCGACTTTACTCGCTACGACCTGCCCGCGCATGAGCCCACCGGCCTGCAGCGCGAGTGGAGCCTCATGAACGTGCTCAATATGAAGGGCACACGCCCGCAAGACAAGCCCATGCGCCTCAGCAAATTCAGCGCGGAAGACCGCCGCATCATCTTCACGCGCTATCCAGAACTACGAAAGCTGGCCTGATCCGCTTGCTGGTCACTCGGTGCGCAGCGCCTGCAGCGGCTCCACACTTGCTGCGCGCGTCGCGGGCAGTGTACTCGCAAAGAGCGCAACCAGAACCACGCCAAGTACAGCTAGCGTATAGCTCATCACGTCCAGCGCTTTCACTCCATAAAGTGATGACTCCAGCGCATTGCCGACCATCATGGCCAGTGGTACACCCGCAGCAATTCCAATTGCCGCAAGCAGCAAACTGTCGCGCAAAATCATCCAAATCACCTGCCCTCGCTGTGCACCCAGTGCCATGCGCACACCAATCTCCGCGGTCCGCATGTTCACGCGATACGACAGCGTTCCATACAACCCCGTTGCAACCAGCACCACCGCAAGCAACCCAAAGAATCCCGCCAGCCGCGCAAACAGCATCTGATTCGAAATGGTTGTGTCGAACTGTGCGCGTTGCGTCATCGGTTCAATCAGTGGAAGATTCGGATCCAGTTGTCGCACAGCCATGCGAACTGAAGGGAGAATAGCCAGCGGTGCGCCATGTGCGCGCAGTTCCACTGACATCTGACCGACGACCGGAATCTGCGCATAGTCGTACCACGCCATTGGCATTGGCTCTTCATCAATGCTGCGGTACTTGTGGTCCTTCACCACGCCCACAATGCGCATCTGGTATTCGCCATTTTCGGTTCCCAGTATGTGTCCAATCGGATTGATGCCTGGAAAGAATCGCTTTGCAAATTCCTCGTTAATGATTCCCACGTGTGGCGCATTCGCCGAATCCGAATCCGTAAAGTCGCGTCCCTCAAGAATCGGCACTTGCAGGGTGGTAAAAAAGTCCGGTCCCACCACGTTGTTGCGCACCAGAGTCGCGTGGCCATCCGCATCGCGCGCCAGTTTGCCGTCCACTTTGAAATACGAGTTGTCTGACCACCCCGATCCAATGCGCTCTTCCATAAGCGTGGCTGATTCCACCCCCGGAAGAACGCGCAATGCGTCGATCAGCTGCCGGTAAAATTCTCTACCTTGCTCAAGTGACGTAATGTGCGGATTTACCCCGAACACCGCCAGGCCGCTTACGTTCATTCCAAGTGGCGTGTTTTCCAGGTTGCGCAGTGTGCGAATCAACAGTCCCGCGCCCACCAGCAGCACAACGCATAGAGCCATCTGCAGCGCAACAATCGTGCGCCCCATGCGCGACTTGCCCGCGTCAGTGCGTGATGTCGCAGCGTTCGTCTTCACCGCCAGTGCTGGCCCTGAGGCAAGCGCAACTCGCAGTGGAGCGACGCCGAAAAGGATCCCCGCCAGCGCCAGAATGCCGAGCGTGAACAGCAGCACCGTCTTATCCGGTGCCAGGCTTGACTCAATCTGTGCCCACGTTGCCAATGCGCGCGTTGCCGCCAACGCAAAGCCCCACGCCAGTAAGCCTCCGGCGGTCACCAGCAGCACACTCTCAGCCAGCAGTTGTTTCAGCAGGTCGCCACGGCTCGCGCCTAGAGCCAGCTTCATGCTGAACTCGCGCTGCCGCGTCGCATTCCGCGCCATCAACAGCATGGCCACATTGGTCAGCGCGATGAGCAACACCAGCGCCACCATTCCCATCAGCATGTGCAGGGGTCTGCCGTAGCTTTCGCTGAAACTCCCAAACCCCTTTGCATCTTCAAGACTCAATACTGGAGGCCTCTCGCCCTTCATCGGCTCCCCAAGGCCCACATACGCCGCTCTCTGAAATAACGGCTGCATGCGCGCCACAGCCTGCGACTTCGTCATGCCGGGACTCAGCCGGCCAATCAGCCGCAAACACCACCAGGTAGGTTTCCTGAGGTAGATCTTTCCGTCCTCTGGTGGATTTCCCCATGCATTCAGCGCGGGATTATTCGGAAGAGGAATCCAGAAGTCAGTTGACTTGCCCGGCTCAAGCCCCTCAAATCCCTCGGCCGATACACCCACAATCGTGAATGCCACACCATTCACATAGAGTGTCGTCCCCAAAACTTCTGGATTGCTCGCAAACTGCCGCTTCCAGTAGCCGTAGCTGATAACCGTCACCTGCGCGTGGTCAGCTTCGTCCTGCGCGGTGAATCCGTGCCCGCGCATGAGCCGCACACCCAGCCCGGAGAAGAAGGTGCCGCTCACCATATCGCCTTCGGCCTGTTCTGGATCCTTCCCATACCGCACTGCCACCTTGCTCGTTGAAAGGGGGGCAAAGGCAATTACGGCAGACATCGCGCCACCCTGCTTGCGCAGCGCGTCATACACCGGATACGAAAACGTGTCACGGCTGTCGACAGTTCCAGTTCCTTTCGGTGAGTTCGTTGTGCGCAAGTAGACAAGCTGATCTGCGTGCTCCACCGGCAGAGCCGCCAGCAGAACCGAATTCATCACGCTGAATACCGCTGTATTCGCTCCTACGCCAAGCGCCAGCGTCACAATTGCCGTCAGAGCAAATCCAGGACTCTGCAACAGGCTGCGTACTCCCAGGCGCAGATCGCGCACCAGATTTTCCAGCCACACCCAGTGCGTGCGTCGATAGTAGCGCTCCTCCGCCAGCCGTGCATTGCCAACAGTTATGTGCGCCTTGCGCTGCGCATCCTCGTCACTCAAACCTTCCTGCCGCAGTTCATCGGCTTCCAGTTCAATGTGTGCTTTGATCTCTTCAGCAAAGTCCTTCGCACTGCGTTTGCGGCCAATCATGGTTACGCCTCCTCGGTCTCCGGTCCATGGGGCACATCAAGAATGCGTTCCACTGCGTGCGTCAGCCTTCGCCATTCACTGGTCTTTTCCGCCAGCTGCTCACGTCCCTTTGCCGTCAGTTGATAAAACCGCGCCTTGCGGTTGTTCTCGCTCACGCCCCACTTGGCGCGAATCCATTTCTTTTCCTCCAGTCGCTGCAACGCCACATACAGTGACCCGTGATCCACCAGGAACACGTCATCGGATTGCCGCTGAATCGCGCGCGCCACACCCTGCCCGTGAACGGGGCCAAAAACCAGGCTTTTCAGAATCAGCAGATCCAGAGTCCCCTGCAGCAGGGCAATACGGTCGGAATTGTTCTCTCGGGTAGCCATTCGACCCAAGTATTCGCTTCTTTGGGTAGAATGTCAACCCAAGATTGGGAAGCCTCGCCGCAGGAGAACGCGCCGCCCTCTTCATCCTTTACGTTTAATCGCTAGAATGGTTCCATGACAGGACGCCCTCAACCGGCCGAAGCCGATGCTTACTACTTTCGCTATATCGACAAGGTTGCAGGCGATGACCCGCTTGCCGCTATGCAGGCGCAGTTCGATGAGTTTGTGCCCGTTCTCAACGGAATCTCACAAGAGCAGTCGCTCTATAGCTACGCGCCCGGCAAGTGGAGTATTCGCCAGGTCCTCAATCACATCACGGACACCGAGCGCGCCTTCGCCTTCCGCGCCCTGTGGTTCTCACGCGGCTTTGAAAGCTTATTACCCGGTTATGATCCCGATATCGCCGCGGTCGGGGCAGAGGCCGATCGCGTGCACTGGTCTGCGCATGTTGAGGAGTTCCGCCACGTGCGGCTCGCTTCCATCGCGCTCTTTCGCAATCTGCCGCCTGAGGCGTGGAGGCGCACTGGCATCGCCAGCGGCAAATCCTTCACTGTACGCGCACTTGCGTTTTTGGTTTCTGGCCATGTAGCGCACCATGCTGCAATACTTCGCGAGAAGTATCTCGTTCGCTTCTGAACCTTTGTCAGTCAGTCTCTCGGCCTACTGGTCATAGTTCGCCCATATGCGATCAATTTTTCCCGCGGTGGTTATGCGCATCACCTCGGCGGTTTTGTTACCGCGCACATTGTTCTTGTAGACCAGTACCAACGTTTCCAGTCCCCACAGCACTTCAATCAAGTCGAACTTCAAGTCGGAATATGCCTTTAACCCGATGGAAAAGTACTCGCCCAATGCGCCTTTGCCGCGCACCGTCCCATCGCCCAGCAGTTTCAACGCCATCGGCGAAGTCAATTCCACATTGTCTTCATAGTGGCTCAGAATCTGTGAAAGGTCGTGACTGTTCCACGCTGCAATCCACTCCGCCGCAAACGTGCGCGCAAATGTTTCGTCAATTGTCATATGCTCAGTCTCTCACCGAACGTAGCCGGAGTTATCCTGTCGAGTTCGGTCATACCTGCGTCGGAAGGAGAATACAAATGCCTGCATGGCCTGAAAGTGAATTGCACAAGATTTCAACCGCCGACGATCTGCACATAGCGCCCTTTCGTAACGACGGCAAAACATACGGCACGCCTACCTGGATCTGGTCAGTCGCCGTTGACAACGCACTCTACGTCCGCGCCTTCAACGGAACCACCTCGCGCTGGTTTCAGGCTGCGCTCCGCAACAAGTACGGACGCATCCACGCCGCCGGTCTCACCAAAGAAGTTTCTTTCGAGCATATCGATGGGCCAGTGCACGAAGCGCTCAATAGCTCCATCGATGCGGCTTATCGTGCAAAGTACAAAGGCAGTCCTTATCTCCATCAAATGATCGGCACACGCGCGCGGGCCGCCACCGTCCGCATCACACCACGCTAAAATGAACCCTTGCGCAGGTGAAAGTCACACTCTTCTCGACCTGCCAGACTGAATGGAAGTGAGCTCACAGATGAAGATTCAACGTGCAGGCGCCTCACCCTCGGCAAAAGGGCCCGCTGACTGGTTTACCGGCTCGGTCCGCATCGATCCACTCTTTCAGGCGGCCGAACCGGCACGCGCCGCCGGAGTCAGCGTCACATTTGAGCCTGGTGCGCGCACCGCATGGCACACACATCCTCTTGGTCAAACGCTCATTGTCACTGCAGGTGTTGGCTGGTGCCAGCGTGCTGGTGGCCCAGTGGAAGAAATCCGCCCCGGCGACGTAGTGACATTTGCGCCCGATGAAAAGCACTGGCATGGCGCAGCGGCAACCACCGGCATGACCCATATCGCCATTCATGAATACCTGAATGGCAACGTGGTCGAGTGGTTCGAACACGTCTCTGACGCCGAATACAAAAAAAGTTAGGCCACGATCCGGTCACGCATCTACTCTGCGCAGCCTTCACGTGGCCTCGTTGTTCGCGTACTTAAGCTTTCAGCGTATCCAGCACGTATGCCGGTTTCAGCGGAAGCCGGCGCACCATCTTGCCCGTTGCGTCATGCAGCGCCGCCGCAATCGCCGGTGCAGCCAGCGCATTTGCAGCTTCTGATCCCGCACCATACTTGCCCACTTTTGGATTCGAGATGATCTCGATGTTGATTTCCGGAATGTCGGCCATCGTCAGAATTGGATAGCTCGTCCAGTCCTCCACCAACACGCCGCTCTCATCAATCGGCACCTCTTCCAGCAGAGCAATGCTTACACCCATCATCGCTCCGCCTTCAATCTGCCGCTTCAGTTGGTGTGGATTGATCACCACGCCAGGGTCTACGGCAAACGTCAGCTTTTCCACCTTGATTACGCCAGTAGAAGGAGTCACGGCAATCTGACAGGCACATGCCCAGTAGGTATCGTCGCGCAACATCAGGGATGCACCACGTCCACGCACCATTTCAGCCCCGGCGTTCTTCGCGTCCGGCCGAGGAGAGGGCCGCGTGTCCCAGCCTGAGGCGTCACGCACCTTCTCGAGTACACCGATAGCACGCTCCTCTTTCAGGTTGTCGATGCGGAACTGAATCGCATCCTTGCCCGCCAAGGCAGCCGCTTCATTCATCGCCATTTCGCGTGGATAGTTCTGCTGGAACTGTCCCGGCGTACGCATACTGTGATCGCGCAGGCCCACAGCAATCGGCGAAGCCTTCTGCCCTACCTGGAACGTTCCGTGCCCAATCTCAGCCACGTACGGAGATTCCGTGTAAAGCCAGGGATCCGAAATGCCGTTGGCAGTATTGGCTACGTCATCTCCTTGCGGATTGGGAGCAGCCTGTGTCGGCAACCCAGCCAGCACGGCACCCACCAGCCGGTCGTCCTGCATTGCCGGCATATAGTGGTCAATCTGGTAAGCGGCAAGCTTGCCCTGGTCATCCAGCGCCAGCTCAACATCGGAGTAGGCAACCGGCGATTGCGTCGACCACTGCATATCGTCGGCGCGCATCCACTGCACGCGCACCGGCTTGCCCAGCGCCTGTGACAAAATCACGGCTTCATCTTCCGCGCCTGCATTGCCTCCGTTCGACCGGCCATAATGCCCGGGCCCCGGATAAATGTGCACCACAACCTTGTCAATCGTCGTGCCCAGCATCTTGGCAATCTCGCCACGCAGCTCCTGCGGATTCTGATTGTGCGTATGGATGTGCACCATGCCGTTCGCATGCACATCGCCCACCGCCATCGTCGGCCCAATCGGCGCATGCTTCATGTACGACATCTGATACGTCGCCTTAAGCGACTTCTTCGCAGAAGCCAACGCAGCCGCCGTATCGCCCTTTGTCGCACCCTTCGTTACCGGGGTCGATTTCCAGTCCGCTTCATTCCGCAGATAGTCATAGAGCTTGTCGCTCCCCGGCAGTCCCTTCCAGTCCGTCCAATGCGTGCTCGCGGCCACTTGCTGCGCCGCCTGAATCGCCTCCCACTCGGTTGGCGCAACCACACCCACCAGGTTCCCCTTCACAACAACCTGTGAGTGCGGATACTTCGTCTTGTCCACTTCACCGGCCTTCACCAGCGTTGAGCCCAGTGTCTTTGGATGCACTACGCGTGCATGCAGCATGCCCGGTAGCCGCACATCGGTCGCCCAGTTCGCCTTCACGCTTACCTTCGCGTGAATCGCCGAACTCGGATACGACTTGCCAATCACCGTGTACTCGCTCACCGGCTTCATTGGAGGATTGCCGTCCACCTCAAGGCCGCCAATACTCGTCAGCTCGCCCTTCACTGGAATCGTCAGGTTCAGTTGCTGGCCTTTAATCAGGTCGCCGTACGAGATGCTCTTGCCACCGCCGGAAAGCACTCCGTCCTTCGCCTTCAGCTTGCTGCGATCCACACCCAGCTTCTTCGCGCCCAGGTCCAGCAGCGCCTGATAGGTGTATGCCGCTACCTTGCGCAGGTTGGGACTGCCGCCATTCAGAAAGCCAAAGGATCCGCCACCGTCCGGTGTATCGTTCGTCGTTCCCGTCACCACAGTCGTGATCGCATCAAACGGCATGCTCAGCTCTTCGGCCACAATCTGCCGGTAGGCCGTGTACACCGAGCCTTGTCCAAAATCGTTCTTGCCCGTGCGGATCGTCACAGTATTGTCGGGATGAATCTCCAGCCATGAAGTGGAGACCGTGGGATTGAGCGAATTCTTCGCAACTGTTTCCTTGGGCGTATCGCCCCGCAGCGGAGCCGCGCCCACCATGCTCACGCCCACTGCCAGTACACCGGTCGTCTTCACAAAATCGCGACGGGTCAGTGTCGCACCAAACACATCGACAGAGTTTGTCTTCGTCGTCTCCATCGCCTACCCCCTCTTCGCCATTAGTTCGGATGCGTGCTGCACGGCTTCAATAATTGCCGTGTACGTTCCGCATCGGCACAGGTTCGGAGAAATCCCAGAAGTGGTGAACGCTTCCTTAATCTGCACCACCGTCGGGTGAGGATTGCTCTCCAGCAGTTCGGTCGCCTTGATCATCATGCCGTTCTGGCAGAACCCGCATTGCGGTGTCTGCTGCTCAATCCAGGCCTGCTGCACCGGGTGCAACATGTCCTTCGCCTCTTCAGCGGAGAGCTGCTTCTGCTTCGCCCACCGGTCGCCCAGGCCTTCAAGAGTCGTAATTTCCTGGTCGCCCACATCGGACACCGCCGTAATGCAAGAGCGTGTTTCCTTGCCCGCCACCAGCACAGAGCAGGCGCCGCACTGCGCCAGTCCGCAGCCAAACTGCGGCCCCGTCAGCTCAAGATCGTTGCGCAAAACGTACAGCAGCGGCGTATCGCCCGCCACGTCCACCTCGCGCTTCACTCCATTCACATTCAGCGTGAACATTTCTCTCTCCCTTCAGGCTTCAATGTCAGCTTTGGATAACCCTTCGCCGGACCGTCCCATCTTCCGGAGTCACAGGTTCGCATCTATCTTTTGGGGAATATCTCTTCCGGCCGCCTGCGCCGTCGCGGCCACTCAACCAGACCTGCCTCAAAGCATCACAGAGCAGGCCGCATCTGGCAAGAGCCAACTAAACAAATTGCCATGATTCCAGTGCATTCGCTCGCACTCTAACTTCAAGCGCAGACGAAGTAAGAGCGCACTCACAGCCGCGGGTCTAAAGGCTCGCATTCCAGCGCCAACACGCCAAACACAAAGCCCGCATGCTTTCGCATGCGGGCTTTGATACTCCCTAAAACAATCTCCGGCGCCGGCTCACGCCGCACCGTGAGCTCTTACAACGCCGCCATGGCAGCGGACTCGTTGGGGAAAAGTCCTGCGTACTTGGTAATGCCCACCATCGTGAACACCTTGGTAAAGTGTGGCGATAAACCAAACGCAAACACCTTTTGTCCCGCATTCGATGCCTCAATCAGCATTTGAATGACCAGCGCAATGCCGCTCGAGTTGATGTAATCCACCTTGGTGAAGTCCAGCAGTACAAGCTTTACTGTTTCTTTCGGCAGCGACTGGTAGGTTCCCAGCACCGCTTCCTTCGATGTGCTCGCAATGTCCCCTTCATAGCGAAGCACTGAGACCGAATGGCCGGCGGGAGATGTCAGTTGGTCGACTTTGGATTTGGTTTCGCTCTGCACGTTCGTCAATCTCCGTCTCTTCTGTTTCCATCGCTCGCGCTTTTACGCGCTATGTTGTCGTTGCGTCACTCTGCCGCGTTGATCCCTATCTATTATGTCCGCAGCGGCCTGCCCGTTTCTTCTTTGGCCCGCAAATCTTATTCGGCTTCCTTGTCCAACCGGATAACCAGGCGAACGTAGCTGCTCTTGCCGTCCGTTCCCTTTACCCACTCGGCTTCGTCCACCAGCGCTTGAATCAAAAACATCCCCATCCCGCGCGGGTCTTCCTCGCCGTGAATCTTCTTGTCGATGTTCGGTTTCGGCGGCAGCGTCTTCAACCCCTTGCCATCGTCAATCACCCGTACTTCCAGCTTGTCATCAGCGGACGAAAGCACCACGCCCACGCTCAAACCCTCATTCAACCGGTTGCCGTGTTCAATCGCATTGATGCACGCCTCAGCAACCGCCGTCTTCAGGTCTTCCACGCGGTCCTCGCGGAATCCCATCAGCTTGGCCACAGCAGCAGCCGTGCTCATGGCCACCTTTTCGTAGCCGAGCCGCGAGGGCAATCGCACCTCTACGCTGGTGGCTTTTGCTGCCATCATGCTCAAATCTCCCACTCCACACTGCTCCGGCTCAGTGCCAAAGCAGTCATGTCGTCGCTCTGGGGACCCCCGGCTGCAAACTCCTTAAGCTCTGTCCACAGTGCATCGAGAATATCATTGGCCTTTTGGGAAGGGCACTTAGAAAATACATTCACAAGTCGTTCTTCGCCAAATTCTTCGTCGCCACGGAACACTTCCGTAAGTCCATCGGTGTAAAACAGTAACCTCGACTCCGGATCCAGTACGGCCGTTTCGCTCTCATAGGCCATACCCGGCAGCATCCCCAGCGGCGTTCCCGTCGACTCAAACGCCTTCACTTTCTTATCCGCGCTCACCACAAACCCCGGATTGTGTCCGGCATTCACCACTTCAATCTCGCCCGTCTTCGGTTCCAGCCGCAGGAAAATTGCCGTCACATACCGTCGCCGCGCCTCTTCGCCTTCCTGCCAGTGCAGCTGATTCATCTGCTTCGCAAGTTCCGCCAGTGGAGCTCCACCCGCCACCAGCGCCCGGAACGTCGACCGGAAGATCGTCGACATCATCGCTGAGGCCAGACCTTTGCCCGCCACGTCCGCCACCACAATCAGCAGCCGCCCGTCCGCCTGTTCCACAATGTCCAGATAATCGCCGCCCACCTCATAACAGGTGTCGCTTCGGAAACCCACCGAGTAGCCTGGAATCTCCGGCAGCGTCTGCGGCAAAAGTGAACGTTGAATATTCCGCGCCGCGTCCATATCCTGCTGCACGCGCGCAAAACGCAAGTTCCGCTCGTGGTTCCGGGCATTTTCCAGAGCCACCGCAGCCTGCAGCGCCAGCCCCTCCAGAAAATCCGCCTCATAGATGGAGAGCTCACGCCCGTCCGGCGGAGACACCACCATCTCTGTCAACCGCAGTCCCTCGCGGTCTTCCAGCAAATAAGTCGGCAGCACACCGCTTTCGGTCTCGCTGGCAGTTTCTGGAACGTCCCCGTATTGCTTGCCTTCCTGCCGGAACGCCGCCCCTGCCATTTCCAGCTCGCGCACCACAATCTTCAGCGTCTGCTCCAGCACCTCTTCTTCGCTTATCGTCGCATGTACAAGCCGCGACGCTTCCAGTAGCGCCTGCAGACGCGCCACCTGCTGTTGAAGATCGATCGTCTCGCTCTGACCCGTCAGATTCATCCCTGCCGTCGTCATTTCCCCATCTCTCCGTGGAATCCCACTCTACCATGCCCTATTGCTCCATTCAGCCCTTTGTTCTTTTGCCCTTCGTAGTCCATTCACTTCTGCCCATTCCCCAATTGAGACTTACTCTGTACTTCTTTCGGGAACATCCGCACATCCCACCCCCACGTGGTGCATCATATAGATAACCATGACTCAACTTCTTCAATGGCTCTACCCAGTCTTCACCGGCATCATAGACGGCGCTCTCGCCATGTTGTTTCATGAGCTGGGCCACATTGTCATGGCACTCATGCTCGGCGTACGCGTAAAGCATGTTGGCCTGCGCTGGAAGGGCCTTTACACCGTCCGCGAAGCAGGCCCGCCCGGCAAGAACATCGTCATTTCTCTCGCCGGCCCGGCCGTCAACTTTATTCTCTGCTTCCTGCTGCCTTACAGCTTTAACTTCGCCCTGGCCAACTTCTGCATCGGCCTCGGCAACCTCATCCCCATCCGCGGTTCTGACGGCTACCGCGCACTCTATACCACCCGCTACATGGCTGAAGATAAGGCCGCCAAGGCGGCTCAATGAGCCTCATACATGCATCCCGCGGTAAAGTTTGCTCGTTGGTTTCAGTTCAGATTGTTCGGCAACCCAATCCGTGCCAGCAAAGCCTTGAATTGCGGATCTTCTCGAAGATTGTCCCAGGCCGGATCTACTGCAAGTAATGTCAACTCACTTCCCTCACGGGCTTCATATGACTTGCTGAGCCAGGCAAGAGCAGTGGGCTTCAATCCCGCCATGGATGCATCAAGTGCCATGTTCACCGGTGAAACTCCGGCTGGTGAAGTTCGCATCTCCTGCTCATCCAACACAAGTCGTTCCCGCCAGTAGCCCTTCACTCCTTCGCGCTTGAACGCCAATTTCAAGCGTTCGGCTCGCGCAGACACCTGTTCCGTTTTCATTCCGGCCAACTCATCGGCTCTTTCCTCTTCGTCAATCGCTTCGGAATACCGGCCCTGAATCTCGTACAGAAACCCGATATACGCGTGCGGAAGCGAAAAACTCGGATCCATCGCAATTGTGCTGCGGAACTGCCTTTCCGACGCGGCGTAGTCCTTCGCATAGAGATACGTCATTCCCAGAAAGTTGTTGATGGGTAGAGACAGGGGATCCAGCTCTACCGCCTTCTTGTTCTCTGCAATGGCTTCAGCCCGTTGACCCATCGGCAGAAGATAACAATTCGAGTAAAACAAATGCGCGTATGCCGAGTTCGGATTCAATTCAAGAGCCTTGAGAAACTCTCGTTTCGCCCCGGCGAAATCAAAGTCGTAGTGCGATAGTGCCATCCCCAGCGCTGCGTGCGCATCCGCCAGCGTTGGATCAAGTGCAATCGCCTTTTCTGCTGCCCGCTTGGCTTCTGGAAGGCTGGCTTCGGAGGAATACAACCCAAGAATGTTGCCAATGTTGTAAGCATCAGCGAGCGCCGCGTACGCCGGCGCAAACTTCGGATCCGCGTCGATTGCCTGCCGAAGAACATCAATGCTCTGCGCAATGGATGCCGGTGTCCTCTGGTTCCAGTAGAATCGGCCTCTCAAATAGAGGTCGTATGCTTGCGGATTCCTCGTGTGCGAGGCCGTGATTGCGCGTTGGTACTGCGGCGTTATCTCGGTCCGCACCTGTTCGGCAATGGCTCTGCCAATCTCATTCTGTACATCAAGAAAATCGCTGCTCGTTTCGGCGTCGTAGTTGCGAGCCCACAAATGAGTCTGGTCGGCAACCCGAATGAGCTGCGCGCTGATCCTTGCTCTGCCGTTCTCGCGCCGGACACTTCCTTCCAGCACATAGTCCACGCCCAGCTCATGTCCTATCTGCGCAATCGTTTTGTCCGTATGCTTGTACGCCATCGCAGAGGTCCGCGCAATCACGCCCAGTTGCGCTGGATTCAGTTGGCCAAGATCAGTAATCGTCTCCTCTGTCAGCCCGTCGCTGAAGTATTCCTGAGAATCGTTGCCGCTCAGGTTTTGAAACGGCAATACCGCTAGCATCGCGCGCTTCGTAGCGCCTTGTTGCAACTTCACCGAGGGTTTTGAAGTCTGCCTCGAATGCACAATCAACAGAACCAGCATCAGGACCACTGCCGTTCCCGCAACGGTCAGAAACTTCCATGACAGATGCCCAGTGCGCCTGCCCGTACCGCTTTGCGTCTCCACGACCGTCGCTGCACTCCCCGTCGGGGTATTGGGTGTCGCCTCAACTGTGGGCTCCGTCAGCGCCTTCGGCTCCTCGCCCTGTACTGAAACAGGAGCAATAAACCGGTAGCCGCGTTTGGGAATGGTCTCAATGTAGCGAGGGCTCTCCGCCGAGTCTCCCAGCGCAACGCGCAGCTTTCGGATTGCCGTGTTCAGCCCCTCATCAAAACTGACAAAGGTTCCATCCGGCCAGATCCGGGCGCGCAATTCCTCCCGCGTAACCACTTTCCCGGGCCTCTCCAGCAAGAGCATCAACACGCGGAAGGGCAGCTCCTGCACAGGAACTACGCGTCCTTCCTTCAACACCTCGCCCGCGTCTGGATCAATCTCGAACATTCCGGACCGCATTCGGCGAACACTTCTCTGCGCTTCGGCCATTGGGCAACCCCGGGGAACGAATCTTACCACGCATTCGACTGTTCATAAAAACTCTTAAGTCACTCTCTTCGCAGAGCTTATTAAGTCAGGTGCAATCCAGCTTCTGTTGATTGACCCTTACCCGTGCAGGGGCTACAACCTCTCCAACATCATGCTGAGCGCACGGCGCGCAGTCGCACAGCTTGCCTCTTAACTGCCATTGAAGGAGAAGACCATGAAAAGATGGATCAACATCGCTCTGCCCCTGTTCTGCGTAATCTTTGCCGGCCTCGCGGCTGCCAAAGCACAAACCAGCTCCTACCTCTGCAACAACGCATTAATTACCGGTGTATATGGTTTCACCATTGAAGGCACAAAACTTGGCGGGATCGGGCCCATTGGCCCCCAGGTTGGCGTCGCCATGACCCGTTTTGACGGGCAGGGAATTCTCTCCCAGGTCGATGCCGTTGTCATTAACGGCGTTCAAGTCTCTGACTTCACCCATGCCGCGGCAACCGGAACCTATACCGTCAATTCAGACTGCACCGGCACCTTCACCATCAACTTCACAGACAACCGGCCAAGCATCACCGCCTACTTCGTGGTGGTCGATAACGGCAATGAAATTGACACGGTCGTCATGGGTGTTCCGCCGGGCACGACGCCAGGCGTTATCGCCACCCGCAGCATCGGCAAAAGGCGTTTCGCCTTCCACTGGTAAGTCAGGTACTTTGTGAAACGTGCTTAGCGCTCTGTGGTCTTGGAGGGGGATGCGATAGTGCCCAGCACCCCTCCTCTTTGCTTCTCACCGTGGAAATTGACCCTACATCTCATTCACTGCCGTCTGTTTCCGCAGTAATTCCTTCACCTGAGCTGTAGCAACCTCGATCACATCCACAGCCGCGCCCCGCTTCGCTTCCCAGGCCACATATCCGTCCGGACGCACCAGCGTCATAGCTTCGCTCTTCTTATCCTCTTCGCGAGCCCTTATCTCCAGCACTTCGCCTAATTCCTCCACTAGCCCAGCCAGCGGACCGTGCCCAACCACTGCCCCCGGAGCCAGCAACACGTAACGGCCCATCAACCCATTTCCGCCACGCATCCAATCTTCGAAGCAGCGTTCCCCCGGTCCCTCCACAATCGGACTGCCTTCATACGACACGCCCAGCTCTGACAGCCTTGCCACCACTGCATGTTCAACCGGTGCCAGCCGCGTCGCCACAGGAATCACCGTATCCCGCACCGCCTGTGCCAGCCAGTTTGCCGTTCCCATGCCCCGCGTCATGCGGTCCGTCAGCTCCACCACGCTCTTGATCACAGGCCGCCGCTCCGCGCTGTAGCTCTCCAGCAGTCGCTCATTCCCGTGCCCGCGCAGGGTCATGTCCAGCTTCCACATAAGGTTCCACGCGTCCTGCAGGCCCGTATTCATTCCCTGTCCGCCAAACGGGCTGTGAATATGCGCTGCATCCCCGGCAATGAACATCCTCCCCTTGTGCATCTCCTTCGTCTGTCTGTGATGAATCTTGAAATAGCTGCTCCAGTGCAGACTCTTTGCCTCCAGTTCCATCGGCGCGCGTTCCTTCAAAATCTGCCGCACCATTTCCAGGCTCGGTGCGTCTCCCGCCGGCTCCTTCGTCGTCGCCACAATGCGCCGCCGCGTTGCAGACATGGGAAACACCGCCAGTGGACCCATCTCGCTCGGACAAAGCTGCATCTCGTCCGCCGGCAGCGCCTCGTTCGTTTCAATATCCGCCAGCAGATACGTGTCCTTGTACGCGGCGCCTTCAAACTCCAGCCCCAACTGGTGCCGCACCGCGCTGTGCGCCCCATCGCAGCCCACCACATACTTCGCCCGCGACTTAATCGTTTCTATCCGCCCGCCTGCCGTCCGCTCCAGCCGGACTGTAACTCCGTCTGCATCCTCTTCCGCATCCACAAAGCGCGTCTCGTAGGACAACCACCCGCCTCGGGCCCTCAGCGTCTCCACCAGCAGCGCCTCGGTCACATCCTGCGGAACCATCGCAACATAGCCATACGGGCTCCCCTCCGGCTTAAACTCCATCCGGCCAAGCGTTCTTTGATGTGTTGAAACCAGCAGCTTTGTCACCCGGTTTGCCCGCGACACAAACGGGGCCACCACGCCAGCCATGTCGAAGATCTCCAGCGTCCGCGGAAAAATCGCCAGCGCCTTCGAGTGTTCTGACTGATGCGCCCTCTCCTCCACCAGCCGCCACTTCATCCCGCGCCGCGCACACTCATTGGCCGCAAACAAACCCACCGGCCCCGCGCCCACAATCAGTACGTCCGTCTCAAATGCAAAACTAGCCACCAAATCCTCCAGCCTCGCATCCTCTCTCCAGACACACGGATCTCGCAAGTTCAGCCGTCACTTCATCACAAGTGTCAGATTTTTCAACGTCTCATTGGCTGTGGAACGCTACGGCGCCCCCAGACCCACCAGGGTCCCTCGAATTGGAGGCGGGGATACGCCTCGGCTCCCTCTGCTTCAAGGTCTATTTTTGGGCAAGCGTACCCGCACCTTTGACGCGATTGGCGTAAAGCTAACTTATGGGTCGAAGATCGAACGAGGGTCGTGCAAGATAGGTCCACCCAAGCCGAACTCGCAACCGATGCGGGCTTTCAACGAGTGACTAGACGATTGCGCACCAAGAGACGCCAGTTGTCTGACATGGCGACTATGCGTCAGGGTGCATCGCGGAATCCTGGCCCATTTCAAAGGACCTATTCTTGGACGAAGAGGTCCCCGCGCGGAAGAATTTACTATTGAGCCACGCAAGTTGGGACGCGGCAGTGATAGGGGAGAGGACGCGTAATGGACGTGTACTTAGACACGAATCTATGGAACGCATTATTCAATCAAAGCGTTCGCGTCGACGTTCTACTCGGCTCGCTTGACAAGAGGGGCATTCGCCTCGTTCTGAGCGATGAATCTTTATACGAACTTGCGAAGACGTTCCTGAGAAGGGACGACAAAGGAAAAAAGCACGCCGCCGCGTTGTTCAGCTATCTCCAGGCTTTCCTCGAACATTCCATTCCGATTGCAAAAGAGAATATGGACGCGGTCGCGGCTGAAATGCAATCGCTGCAGTGGATGGCGGGGGAGATCTTTCCGTTCATCAATGCGAGCGACTATGAGATTGTCCGGACCATGGTGCGGCATCTTGCAATCGGCCAGCCGAGCGGAGAAGAGATTGAGCGCGTCAACCGTCGGATCGCGATGCGCGATGTCGATAGGCGCTGGATCAGTCACTTCTTCGAAGCGAATCCGTCGTCGAGG
>JAGWSG010000022.1 GCA_028876335.1 Acidobacteriota bacterium | reverse complement strand
GTGCCCGTCGCTGCCAGATATGCCTGTGCTTTGTCGAAGGCTGTCCGCGGATCGCTCTTGATGTCTACCACATCCAAGATTTTGATGTCAGGTCTACTTGCCAGAATGTCCTTGAATCCCTTTAAGCGTTCTTCCACATTCGGCTGGCCTTCAATCGTAAAAAACACCACATTGCCGCGCCCCCCCAGCATCTCAACCAGCCGCCGTCCGCCCAACCGGCCTGCTTCCAGATTGTTCGTCCCGATAAAAAACAACCGGTGGCTTCCCGCGGCATCTGAGTCCACGGTGATCACAGGAACGCCTGCCGCAATCGCTGCGTCGATGCCCGGTTGCAGCACGGATACATCCGCAACTGAAATCAGAATCCCCGTCGGTTTCGCGGCCGTTGCCTTCTGCAACGCTTCCAACTCGCCTTGCGGATCGTAATTTTCCGGCCCTGCAATCCTCGCTGTCACCCGGTATTGCTCCGCTGCCTTGTTGAAACCCTTTGCCACAGTCTGCCAGTACGGCAGCGCCATGTTCGCGGAAATCAAATAGTAGACTTCCTTGTTCGAGTGCCGATTGCAGCCTGTCGAAAACACCAGAACAAGGGCAAGTGCGCAGATTACGAACTTACTTGATCGCTTCATGAGAACTCCTCCGTCACAGGCAACAACCGCATGGATGTTTAGTGGACGAGCGAACATCTGTTCCAAAATCGACAGGATAGTACTCCCGGTGGCGGACTTGTGTCCATCGCGCAGAGCTGACAAATTGTCCCGCCATTTCGCCCCGTATGCCCTGCAACCTTCACCCCACGTGCGATATAACGAACATTGAGCTTATGTCCGCTCTCCTTCATGGGCAACATTCTTTCCAATCCGCGTCTGCCCACTGCCCTCGCGGTACAGGAGCAGGGTCTGCTTATCAGCCGTTTCCACCCGGAACCGCCGCATGCGTACCGCACCCCCTTCGCACGCGATTGCGCTCGCATCCTGCACGCCCGGGCCTTTCGTCGCCTCGCCGGCAAAGCGCAGGTCTTCAGCCGTGTCGCCGGAGAATTGCCCGGCGATCATCCGCGCAGCCGCCTCACACACACGCTCGAGGTCGCGCAAATTGCTCGTTCTACCGCGCATGCTCTCGGGCTCAATCAGTCCCTTGCTGAAGCCCTTGCCCTCGCGCACGATATCGGCCATCCACCCTTCGGTCACGCCGGAGAACGCGCTCTCGATCTTCGCCTCCGCGCACATGGCCTAAGCTTCGACCACAATCTCCACGCGCTGCGTATTGTCACATGGTTTGAAGAGCGCTACGCCGCCTTCCGTGGTCTCAACCTCACCCTCGCCGTACGTGAAGGCATCATCAAGCACTCGCGTGACTACGCCGCTTCCTCGCATCCCGAACTAGGCGAGTACTTCCTTGGCCAATTTCCGCCGCTGGAAGCACAGCTCATCGACCTCGCCGACGAAATCGCTTACCTAACCGCAGACCTCGATGACGGACTCGACTCCGGCAACCTCCATCTCGAATCCGTTCGTGAAGGCGTTGTCCTCTTTCGCCGGCATCACGACGCAGCACTCGCTGCCTTCCCCTCCGCCGCTCCCAGATTGATTACCCAGGAAGCTCTTCGCAGGATGCTGAACGCCTTGGCTACTGATCTGATGGAAGAGATCGCGCGGCGCGTGCAACAGAGCGGCATACAAACCCTCGAACAGGTGCGTAATGCGCCCAAGCGCCTCGTTTCACTCAGCGCTTCCATGGAATCCGACCGCGCCGAAGCCAAGAAGTTCCTCTACGCAAATTTTTACAATTCCCCGGTCATGGAGCAGGCCCACGCGCAAGCCGAGACAGTTGTCAGTGAACTCTTCGATTTCCTGATCGCGAATCCCGAGCATCTACCCGTCGATCATCAGGAACAGATTCCGCAGGAAGGCCTTGCACGCACCGTCGCTGACTACATCGCAGGAATGACAGACGCCTTCATTGCAGACCTTTGGCGCCGCACCATACACCCTCACCTGGAAGGATGAATCCTCCCGCACAGACAATCAAAGGGCTCGCGGTCTCAATTCCCTGTCCAGGGAACCCGCGAATCTACGGCGAGCAAAAAGCTGCATGCAATGTTACTGAACCTTGCCCTGCGGCCTCAGCTTGCGCATCTCCAGCGCACACTCCACGGCATTGCCGGCCTGCATGCGCAGATTATCCGTTGCGGCCCACAGCCACACGCGCGTCGCCTCTAGCGGATTCCGTGCGCTTAGCTCCGGACGCAGTCGCACCAGCACGTCATTCTGCCCCGTCGCGGAAAGATTCGATGGCGAGTCGGTGTCCTCAAGAATCAGGTCGATCCGTTCGCCGTTCAACGCCTCTTCCAGCGCCGCAATCTCCACAGGCCGCTCCAATTCAATCATGATCGAAAAGGTGTACCCGTGAAACACCGGAGTTTGCAACAACTGCAAGCTAAGTTGTGGCAGTCGATTCCCGCCAAGCGCAACGTAATGCCGCCGCACGCGCGCTGCCGTCGCCTCCAATGAGGCCTTGGAATTCTCACCTAGCCCGCCCATCATGTTGAAGGCAACCTGCGCATCGTAGATGGCACGCGGCAATGACTGAAAGCTCAGCAGATTCACCGTCTGCTGATGGAGCTCATCCATGGCCCCTTTTCCGTATTCGCTCGCCGGCAGGTGAAGAGTCGCCGCAACCGTCCGCACAGGTGCTCGGTTTCCCAGCCTCTCCATCAGAAGTGCGAGCGCAAGCGCCGCTGGGTGCGCGGGAATCACTGCAGGTGTCAGCAGGTCGGGACTCATCTCAACCGATCCAACCCACGGCGAGCAAATCAGCACACCCTGCTCATCTTCCAGTGCGCCAGTCATGTCCAAGACCGTCGAGCCTGCAGCCAGCGCCGTTCTCCAGTGCAGCTTCGTCAGCGCGGTGGAGCCGCAGAAAAACGTAAAATCGCATCCCTTAAATGCGTCCGGCTCAATAGCCTGCACAAACGTGATCTCGTCGCCCACCTGGTCAAGTTGGCCAAGGCCCTCGTCTTCGTCCAGCAAAACAAAGTTGGCCGCAGCCAGCGGCGACTCCGAAATGGCGTCTTTCAATTCCTTGCCGGCCAGCGTGGCGGCACCTGCGATTGCAATCTTGTACACGGAAATCCTTCTATAGAAATTTTAGGACTATGAGTGTGTCGCTGGATCGGGATGCGATCCGGCCGAGGACGCCTCATTTTCTGGTCCTGGCCCGCTGGTCCAGCGACGGCGTCTTTGCCACGAATAGGCCGCCCGCGCCCACAGACCGGAAAACATGTAAACCAGCATCATCAGGAATACGACGGTGCTCGAAAAACGGATCATGACATACAGCACAGCTGCCATCAGGAACAGCAGTTGAAACGGATGGCGCCGCGAGAGATTAATTTCCTTGCCTGACCAGAACCGCCAGGTACTCACCATCAGGAATCCCGCCAGGCCCACAATCAGCAGCCACGGAATTGCCACCCACCAGGCCTCCACCGGAAACCCGCCAAAGAAATGCACCGTCGCGGCAATCAAACCTGCTGCCGCCGGAATCGGCATGCCGACAAAATACTTCCTGTCCGGCCGCCCTGGATTCCGCGGCTGCGCATCGTGGCTGATGTTGAATCGCGCCAGCCGCGAGGCGCCGCCAATCAAAAAAAGAAAGCAAAGAAACGCACCCGCATGTACCAGGTTCTGCCTTAGTTCCGGGTTTACTGAGTCCGGCAGAAAATTAAAGCCCCAGATGAACGCCAGCAGACTCGGTGCAACGCCAAACGTAATCACATCCGCCAGCGAGTCCAGCTCCTTGCCAAAGTCGCTGCACGTATTGGTCATGCGGGCAATGCGTCCATCCAGTGCGTCGAACGGAATCGCAAATAGAATTGCGATCGCGGCCCAGTCCAGATGTGTCTGCGCATTTGCGTTGCTGGCCACCGCCGCCAGTGTCTGCGTAATCGAGTAATACCCAGCGCCGATATTCGCCGCCGTAAACACCGAAGGCAGAATATACATGCCACGGCGCAGCCGCGCACGGGCGTTCGCCTGGTCGCGTCCGTTCACGCGCGCGCTCCCGCTGTATTGTTAGAACCGGCCTTCGGCATCACCGCCAGTATGCTCGCGCCACCGCGTACGCGCTGCCCCTTGGCCACCTTCAGTTCCGCCTCCATTGGCACCATAACGTCCACGCGCGAACCGAACTTGATCAATCCCACACGTTGACCGCGCTCCACCGCATCGCCCACTTTGTAGTTGAAGACAATCCGCCGCGCAATCAGGCCCGCAATCTGCTTGAAGGTGACTTCAAATCCCTCTCCGCGCACCGTCACAACGTTCTGCTCATTCTTTTCAGCAGACGCCGGATTCATTGCGTTCAGATACAGTCCCTTCTGATAATGCACATCCTGAATCACGCCGCCAATTGGCGAGCGGTTCACATGCACATCAAAGACGCTTAGAAAGATGCTGATACGCTGGCGAGGTCCCGCCGGCGTTGAGATTTGAATGGTTTCCGTCACCAGTCCATCGCCTGGCGACACGATCATGCCTTCACCCGTCGGGATTGTCCGCTGTGGATCGCGGAAAAACCAGAGAAAGAATGCGGCAAGAAGAAGAGGAAGCAGAGCCCAGATCCAGCCCCGCGTAAACCAGCCCACGAGCACAGAAACCGCCAGCAGGCTCAACCCATACATGTAACCGTCACGAACCATAGTCCCCAACGATTATACGGTTGAACCGTAGCCAAACTAACGCATTGGGGGCACACAAATCACCCGGAGGTGCCGCAAACACCATGAATGCGTCGATCGCCTGTTTGTCCGCCCCTCTTCAGCGCCTGTCAGGGCGCCTGTGGGCCGGACCAACCCCTTTTGAATCTACGCCACTGCCGCTGCGCGGTGTTCCAGGGCGTAAATCAAATCCTTGGCATGAAGCTTCAGCTTTTTCAACCGGACTTCTTCCAGTTGTTCCTCGGCGGAGAGATACGGCTTCGCAACAAGTTCTTCTAAACGCTGAGCGTAACGGCTGTGTTCCGCGTGCAGGCGATCAATTTCTTCGCTCAGCGTCTGGTCGATTGTTTCATCCATCCGGCACCTCCTGTTATTCAGAACATTTACATATAGCTCTGACGCATAGGCGGGGGCAAGAGTCATACGAACGATTTTTCAAAGGCACTGTGGATTTTGCCTGCATGAACACTCGAACGTGATCGCAATCACCACAAAGGCACCTAAATTGACCTGTTTCGAATCAATCCCGGCCCGTCCGAAGAATGCACATCCCAAAGCTCAACCCAGGTCAAGGCTCAATAGAACGCTATCTTCAATAGGATCAGCGTAATAACGCGGCCGAATCCCCGACTCCGCAAACCCTGTTACCGCATAGAGAGAGAGAGCAGCTTCGTTCGAAGCACGCACCTCCAGATGCAACACGCGCACCCCGCGCCGTCGCAGCGTGTCGCGCAGTGCCTCCACCAACGCACGGCCCACACCCCGTCGCTGCAGTGCCGCAGCCGCCACAATCGACTCAAGTTCAGCCTCAGGTGGCACCAGGCTCGCGACCGCAAACCCGGCCAGCGCGCCCGCGTCCGTCTCGGCCACCAAAGCAATACGCGCGGGAGTCGAATCAGAATGAGTTGCCTGCTCGTATGCGGCGCGCGCCCAGTGCGGAGCCGTGGGCGACGCCTCGGCCATCGCCACAACCGCGTCCAGATCCGCCTCGGTCATTGGACGCGTCTTGCCCACAAACACGGGTTTCACTTCTCTGAAGCCCTCGATGCAGCCTTTTCGCCAAAAATCTCCGCATCCGATCGGCGCAAATAGTGCCCGTCCAGCAAGGCGAGATCGGCAAACAGCCCCGCAACAATATCTGCCGCCGCAACCCGCAAAGCGTCGGCCGCAGTTGGTGGTGTCACGCGAACGCAGCCAATCCCCGGCCATGCATTCTCAATCAGTTTTTGGGCGGAATCATCACAAACAGCAATGGAAGAAGGAGGTGAAGTCACGGCGGCAAGCTCCGCAGCACCGGCCAGCAACTCTTGCACCTCGCGCCCGTCAGCTCCCAGCCGTAGAAAAACCTCTCCGCGATGCGCATCAAGAGCTGCGGAATCCAGACCTGCCTTCTTCGCCAGCACTTCCAGCCGCGAAACTGTCGCCACCGGCGTCTGGTTTGGCTCCGCCAGCCCTTTCACCGTGCTCAGGCCAACACGCACGCCTGTAAAGCTCCCTGGGCCGCTCACCGCCACAACTGCGCCAAGTTGCGCCACCCGGTACTGCGCCGTCCCAAGCAGTCTTTCAATGGCCCTAATAAGCGTGGCGGAATACGTCTTGGCCGCAAGCTCCTCCTGACCAAGAATCTCCACCACCGGCCCATCACCCGCGTCCGCTTCACCTATCCGCGCCAGCGCAACTGATCCCGCAGCCCCGCACGTGTCGATAGCGAGCACAAGCATCGGCATGGCTACACCGTCGCCAGCGCCTGGTCCAGGTCCGCAATCAGGTCTTCCTTGTCCTCAATCCCGATTGACAACCGGATCCGTCCCTGCGTAATGCCCATCATCGCCCGCTGCTCTTCCGTCACAGAAGCATGCGTTGTCGTCGCCGAGTGCGATGCCAGCGACTCCACACCGCCCAGCGACTCCGCATTGGTGAATATCTTGATAGCCGCTAGAAAACGCCCTGCCGCCTCGCGATCCGGCACCTCAAAGCTCAGCATCGAGCCGAAGCCTTTCTGCTGCCGCTTGGCCAAATCATACTGCGGATGGCTTTCAAGTCCCGGATAATAGAGCTTCGTCACCTTCGGGTGCGACTCCAGAAACTTCGCTACCGCCATTCCGTTCTCTTCATGCTGCTTGATACGCAACGGCATCGTCTTGATCCCGCGCAGCACCAGAAAACACTCAAACGGTGACATCACGCCACCCGCCGCCTTCTGCACCATGCTGAAGCGCTCTTTGTGCTCTTCTGTTGAGCCGATCAGCGCACCGCCCAGCCCGTCCGAGTGGCCATTCAAATACTTCGTTGTCGAATGCATCACAATGTCTGCACCAAGCTCAAGCGGGCTCTGCAGCGCCGGAGACATGAACGTGTTGTCCACACTCACTTCCGCACCAACTGCATGCGCAATCCTGCACACCGCGGCAATATCCGTTAGCACCATCAGCGGGTTCGACGGCGTCTCAATATGCACCAGCTTCGTATTCGGCCGCATCGCCGCTTCCACAGCCTTCAGGTCGCTTGTGTCCACGTAGTCCACGCCAATGCCATAGCCGGATACAAATCGATCCAGCAGCCGAACCGTACCCGCATATACGTCCTTCGAGCACACCAGGTGGTCGCCCGCCCGCAGGCTCGCAAACAGCGCCGAAAGTGATGCCATGCCCGTCGTAAACGCATGGCCGCTGTAGCCGCCTTCAAGCGCCGCCAGGGCGGTCTCCAGCCTGTCACGCGTCGGGTTACCCGCACGCGTGTAGTCCCATCCACGGTCCGTGCCAATGCCGGTCAATTCAAACGTGGATGTCAGATAAAGGGGAACAGTTACCGCGCCGGTTTGAGGATCAGGATGCTGCCCGGCGTGCACAGCCAAAGTCGCATATTTGTAGTCAGACATTGCAGAGGTTTCAGGCTCCTGGAGATTCAGTCTCCAGTGTATCGTGCGCGACTCTTTGCCATCACAATCCTGGACGTCCGTCTTAATTGCGCGGAATGCATCCGTCCCTACTGCTGCGCACCCTTCGCCTTCTTAGGCGTCCGCGGCGAGGGAAAATACCCCGTCCGCGTCCGCACGGTCAGCTTGCCCATCCCCGGTGCATGCGCCACCAGTTCCACTCTTCGGAAGCCCGGTTCGCTTGACGGCTTGCTCGACCGATAGCCAATCGTGTACTGGCTGCGGATATCCCGCGCCACCTCGCCGGCAATCTCGTCCACCTGTTCCACGTTCTTCGGGAAATACGCAATGCCGCCCGTCTCGTTTGACAGCATCTCCAGCGCGCGCCGTGCATGCCGAACCTCGCCCCGGCTCATTTCATCGCCAAACAGCAATCCAATCGAATAAATCACAGGGCCTGACAACTGCTGCACCCGGCGAATCGTCTGCTCCAGCGTCAACGTAGACGCATTATCTTCCCCATCCGTGATCAGAATGATCACCTGCTTCGGATTCTTTCCATCCTCTACCAGCTTGTCTGCCGACGCCACCACCGCGTCATACAGGGCCGTGCCGCCCCGCGATTCAATATGACTCAACCCGTCGCGCAGCTTGGCAATGCTCTTAGTAAAGTCTTGGTCGATGAACGCCTCATCGGAAAAATTCACCACAAACGCCTCGTCCTGCGGATTCGATGCCGAAATCAAATCCAGCGCGCTCTTGTTCACCGCCGGGCGCTTCTTCGCCATTGACCCCGAGTTGTCAATTACCAGTGCAATCGACACAGGCAGATCCGTGTGCTGAAAGCTCACAATGTTCTGCTTAACGCCGTCCTCGTAGACCTCAAAATCGTCCTTCTTCAGGTCCTGCACAATCCGCGTGCCTTCCAGCACCGTTGCGTTCAGCACCACTTCTTCCACATCGGCGCGATACACATACTCCTTGCCCTGCTTGGATAAGGGATTTCCTTCCTGCGTCGCGGGCCCCTGCTCCACATCCGGCGATCGAACGGGATCGGTGTCCACAGTTAGCGGGGCTTGCTGTTGCGTGGCAGGCTGCGGCTTCGCGGGCTGCTGCTGCGCAGCCAATGGCAGAACCGGGACAGACAGGAGAATAGTTAAAATCGCTTTATTGCAAGGGCGCATAGTAGCCGGAACGAGCGTGAACCGTAAGCGGGGGTAATCCCGGCGGGGGATCAAGCTTCACCTTAACTTTACGCCACTTACCATCGTGGGAGAGGTTCTTCGGGTTGTAGCCGATCACATATTGATTGCGTAGTTCGGTTGAAATCTTCTCCGCGATATCGCCCATTTCTGAAATATCGTCCACGCGGAACATGCGTCCACCCGTCTGCTCGCACAGATCGTTCAGCAGAATCGGCCCGCCGCGCTCCTCGGGCGTAGCCGCATACGGATCGAAAATCCCAATCGCATACAGTTCCACATCTGACTCGCGGACCTGCGAACGAACTTCACCTTCCGTGTACCTCGATCGGTTATCACCGCCGTCGGAGACTATTAGTAGAGCCCTGCGGTCATGCCGCGCCTGTTTCATCTTCTCCACGCCGTAATAAATCGCGTCCAGCAAAGCCGTGCGGTGTCCGCTGCGCACCGTCGCCAGCCGCGCCTGAATATCATCCACCGAACTGGTGAAGTCTTCTATCAACTCGGGTCGATCGTTAAACCCGATCACAAAAAACTCATCCTGCGGATTTGCGGTCTTGATGAACTGCAAAATCGACTGCCGCGCACGGATCAGCTTCGAATTCATCGATCCGGAAAGATCGAAAATGATTCCAATCGAGACCGGCGCATCCTCGCTGGCAAAAGAAACAATCTTCTGCTGGCCGCCATTCTCGTAAATTTTGAAATCGGACTTCTCGAGACCTGTCACCAGCCGGTTCATCGGATCGGTCACAGTCACCGGAATCAAAACCAGGTTCACATTCATGCGGATGAGCCCGCCCGGTCGCGCTCGCAATGCCGACGATCCGGTCGCGGCCGGCGCTTCGGCGCCCTTCGGCGCACCTTCGGCAGGTTGCGCGGAACTTGGCGGTGGAACATGAACTTTATTAAGAGGGTCCTCCTGCGCGTGAGCCCCTGCCGCATAGAGAGCGCACGCGACCAGCGATAGCCACAAAAGCCACCGTGCGTCGGTTGCGGAGCGCATTGAGCAATTCCACTTCATGCTGGCAAGCCTCGCAGGAATGAACGCGATGTTAGCACGGTTAATGCAGGGCGTGCCCACCGCTTTTGATGCAATCAATGCACTCCCGCCCCTCACCGGGCACCATATTCCATCCTCCTATTTCGACACTGAAAGCGAGCAAGGGTCACAATCGTCAAAACAATGGTTCTCTTACGCAACGCTACCGTCCTTCATCCCAACCCTGTCACAATGGAGGTGCTGAAATCTTTGTCCGCTGCAAAGATGGTGTGAAGCGACAACTACAAGTTTCTGCTTTTTCAATGACCTCGTACATGTATCGCGTCAAAGCCGGATTCATCTTCACCGCCGTCGCATGCTCGCTAGCCATCGCGCAGCCTTTCCTGCGCGCGCAGCAAACCGCCGCCCGCACGGTTGTCGTGCTTGATGCGGCGCACGGAGGAGACGATTCCGGCGCCCGCCTCGCCAGCGGTCAGGATGAAAAGTCCGTCACCCTCGCACTTAGCGTGCGCCTGCGCTCCCTCCTCGCCGCGCGCGGACTCGCCGTCGTCACCACGCGTGAGTCCGACAAGCCGGTCACTCCTGACCAGCGCGCGGCAATCGCCAATCACGCCAATGCCAGCCTCTGCCTCATTCTCCACGCTTCTGAAAGCGGTGCAGGCATACACCTGTTCACATCTGCACTCGCGCCGCAGCCCCCTTCGCAGTTTCCCGCATGGAAGACCGCGCAATCCGCCTACGTCACCCGAAGCCTCGCTCTTGCTGGCACGCTCAACTCCGCTCTCACGCAAACCGGACTCACCGTCATGCTCGGCCGCGCAGGCCTCCCGGGAATGGATAGCATGACCTGTCCCGCCGTCGCCATTGAGATCGCGCCTGATCGCGCCTCCGGCGGTGCCGTTCAATCTGAACCCGATGACACAGCCTACGACGCGCGCATTGCCACCGCCATTGCTGCGGCCGTCGTCCAATGGACAGCGGAGGCACACCAGCCGTGATCCCCCGTTATCAAAAAGTTCTTTTCGTTCTCCTGCTTGCGGCCTCGCTCACAATGGGTGGCATCCTCTGGCATCTGCGCGTCCGCGCCCACAAGCAAATGCTCACGGGACAGACCACCGCACCCACCCTCGCACCTGAAGTAGCGCCAACTGTGCAGGCCATGCTCATGGTCGCCAGTGACACCGACGGAACCATCGTCGCGCAGGAGCGCGCGCTTCCCCTGCCCGCCGATCCCGGCGCACGCGCGCGAGCGCTTCTCGCCCGCCTCTTCGAGGTCTACGCCATGCCCGGTGCGCAGCATCCCGTCCCCGGTGGGCCCTCCGGTATCGCCCAGGTCTTTCTCGTTCCGCAAAAATCAACATCCTCCACCAGCACATCCTCTGAAATCGCTGTCGTCAATCTCACCAGCAACTTCGCAAACTCCCATCCCTCCGGCATTCAAACCGAGTTGCTCACCATCCAGTCCATCTGCAGCACGCTGCATGCAAATCTTCCGCAGATCAAGGAAGTCCGCTTCCTTGTCGACGGCCAGCAGCGAGAAACCCTCGCCGGTCACATCGATCTCACCCGCACCTTTCTCACCGCAGACACGGCGCCGCCAGCCGAGTCCGCCTCTCCTGCGGAGCCCGCACAATGACCTCTCCCTCGCACTCACCCGTCATCGGCGTCTTTGACTCAGGCTTCGGCGGACTCACAGTTCTGCGCTCGCTCCTCGCGCGCATGCCCGCCGCGCGCTTCGCCTTCATCGGTGATACGGCCCGCCTCCCATATGGCTCCAAATCGCGCCGCACCATCGCTCGCTACGCCGCGGAAAGTGCGCAATTCCTCACCCAGGAGCAGGGCGCGGAATTCCTCGTCATCGCCTGCAACACCGCCAGCGCTCTCGCGCTTGACGACATCAAGCAGGCCGTCTCCGTCCCCGTTCTCGGTGTCATCGAACCTGGCGCCGCCGCCGCCAAAGCCTCCTCCACCACCGGGGACGTCCTCGTCATCGCCACCGACGCCACCGTGCAAAGCCACGCCTACGCCGCAGCCTGCCAAGCCCACGGCTTGCGCGCACTTGAGAAGGCCTGCCCCCTCCTAGTTCCCTTGGTTGAAGAAGGCTGGACCAGCCACGACGTAACAAGAAATGTCATCCGCATCTACCTCAACGAACTCCTCGCCGACGCCCATGCAAAAGGTATGACCCCCGACACGCTCGTCCTTGGCTGCACGCACTACCCGCTCCTTCGCCCGCTCATCGAGGAAGCCGTCCCTGCAGGCATGCGCGTCATCGACTCCGCCGACTCCACCGCCGATGCAGCCGCACAGCAATTCAAGTCTGCGCAATCGGGCGACGGGAAAATCGAGCCTGCCACCTCCGCCCAAGAGCTTTCGACGACGGATCCTGAAACGAATTTGGTCCGCTGCTTCGCCACCGACTCAGTCGAAAAATTCGCACGCCTCGGCTCCCGCTTCCTCGGCCGCCCCACTGGCCCCGTCACCCTTGTCGACCTCGGCGGATGATTCAAGGCGAACTAATCTCTCTCTGCTCAAACAGCTGAGCAGGCAACGACCAACTTCGAATCAATTCTTAATTGATCCGCCGATTCTCGCCGCCAAGTCGTGCTTCCTTGCGGAAACGAGCTGGCGGCAAGTCGAACTCTCTCTTAAACGCGCGGTTGAAAGCCTGCTCTGATTCATATCCAACTTCCATCGCAATTTGCGCCACGCCGTACTTAGTAGTAGTCAGCATTTGCGCCCCAAGCAGAAGCCGCCACCGCGTCAGGTATGCCATCGGAGAGTCGCCCAGATACTGTCGAAATCGCTCCGCCAGAATCGAACGCGAAAGGCCGGACTCCTTCGCCAGATCAGAGATCGTCCATGGCCGCGCAGGATATCGATGCATCACCGCCAGCGCCTTCCCCACCCCTGCGTCCTTCGCTCCCGCCAGCCATCCCGTTTGGTGATCCGGAAGCAACGCGATGTAACGCCTTAATGTCTCGACAAACAATGCCTCTGAAAGTTTGGCCAGAACCGCCTCGCTTCCCGCGCTTGAGGCATCATTCTCCGAAACGGCAAAGCGGATGGAATGCTCCAGCCACCGTCCCGCCGCATCGTTGCTGATATTTACTTTGAATACGGATGGCAGGCCTGCAAGGAACATCTGCCCAAGCCGCGGATCGCACGCCATATAGCCGCAGACAAACTTCGTAACCTCGCCGCCCCCTCCCAGCTTTACCAGTTTCAGTCCCTGGGAGAGCACACGCTTCAACTCATCCTGATCACCCAGCGCCTTTGCGCCGAGCCCATTCTCAACAAAGTGTGGATCGCCGTGAGGAAACACCACAATGTCCCCGGCTACCAGCGGCACACGGTCGCCGTCCTTCAGCCGCGCGGCGCCCCGGCCTTCAATCAGTAAGTGATAAATGATTACGTGGTCTGCGCCCGGCGCAAGCAGCGGAGCAAGAATGCGCGATCCCGGCGAGACAAAGCACCAAGGAGACGAAAATTCGGCGTTGTAAAAAATTGCGCCATCGAGCTTTACAACTTTCAGTAATTCCGACAGTGCATCCATTACGTTCTCGAGTACGGATTCCAGGCATATGCGCCCGATTCCGAGGCAAGTCTAACCCAAATCTGTCCACCCCGGGGCAAAAGAACCGGACGAGCGGATAAGTCCGCTATTTGGAAATACGCAATAGTGAAGTTGTCGAGGACGAAGAAACTTAGTTTCGGCAATCTTCGACTCGAACAAATTGAAAACAGAAGGAGACAGACCTATGTCGTCCCACGTATCAAAAACTTCCTCTGCGGTCTTTGAATCCGCTCCCTCAACTGAAACTTTCGTCAATGGCATCAATGTAGCCGGCTTGGTCCAGACCGTTGAAGCGGTCAAGGACAATCCCGCAATTGCCAAATTTCGCTTCGACCTGCAAAACGAGTGGATTGAGGGTGCCCATAATCGGTCCGTCGTCAACAAATTCTACGGGGCCTTGCAGAATATCGAGCGGCCTCAGTCATTCATCCTCCATGCCGACGAACCTCCCGTTCTTCTCGGCACCGACAAGGGACCCAACCCGGGAGAATATCTTCTCCATGCTCTGGCTGCCTGCATCACTTCAGCCTTGATCTTCCACGCTTCGGCCAAAGGCATCGTCATTCATGAAGTGGAATCCACCGTCGAGGGTGACGCTGACCTGCGTGGATTCCTGGGATTGGATGAGAACGTACGCAAGGGATTTCAGAACATTCGGGTGAACTTCGAAGTCAATGCAGACGTAAGCGATGAAGAATTCGATGAGCTCGCAAATCTCGGACCGTCTTTCTCGCCTGTATTCGACACTCTCTCCAAAGGAGTGCCTATTGCAGTCCGCGCGCAACGTAAGAAGAAATAAACTGGCAGACGCCCCAGGCACAGAGAAAATGAATTTGTGTCTGCCACAGAACACGTGCGCCCATTCATCGCGCGCCTCTTTTGCGCGATGAATGGGAAAGTTCGACATTCAATCAACTGACATCACAAGGGGACAAAGTCCAAGCCCCCTGAACTGTGGAGGCTTGAAGGTGAGAGGATTTGGGCAATTTTCAGTCTCTGCGCGGGTTTGCAGGCATGTTTTGTCCAGCAGTTCCTCGATAATCGGCTCTCAAACCACCAGATAAATCTGGCTGTTTTGGGGTTGCGCAGGTTGGCTCTGCTTTATGGCCAGGATTCCCTCGTAGTTTGCTTCCACATTGGCCACAATTCCCTCGTAGTTCCATCATCAGATCAGCTCTCATCTCTGAACCTTTCGGGTCCACAGACACCACCGGCTGATATCCTTAGATTCGGTTTTCGCGTATCGGAGGAAAAACGCAGAAATGATCGATCTAAAGGGCAAAACAGCAGTCGTCTTTGGTCTGGCCAACAAGCGTTCCATCGCCTGGGGCATCGCACAGAAGCTGCATGAAGCCGGCGCAACCATGGCGATCTGCTACCAGAACGAGCGCATGCGCTCTGAGGCTGAAGGACTTATCAATGACCTGCCTGGCGCCTCAGGCTTCCAGTGCGACGTTTCCTCCGATTCCGAAATCGAATTCCTCTTCAAATCTCTCAAGGAAAAGTACGGCAAAATCGACATCCTCGTGCACGCCGTCGCCTATGCACCTGCAGAAGACCTGAAAGGTGAGTTCATCAACACCAGCCGCGAAGGTTTCCGCATCGCGCACGACGTCAGTGTCTACTCGCTCATCGCCGTCAGCCGCGCCGCCGCCCCCCTCATGACCGATGGCGGAAGCATCATGACTCTCTCCTACTACGCAGCGGAGAAAGTTGTTCCGCACTATAACGTAATGGCGCTTGCCAAGGCTTCACTCGAGTGTTCGGTGCGCTATCTCGCCTGGGACCTGGGCCCCAAAAACATCCGCGTCAACGCCATTTCTGCTGGCCCAATCAAGACCCTCGCCGCCCGCGGAATCGGAGCGCTGGGCGACATGCTCAAGGCAGCCGCCGACCGGGCCCCGCTCAAGCGCAATGTCGACCAAATTGAGGTTGGTGGAACCGCCCTCTATCTCGCCAGCGACCTGGCCAGCGCCGTCACCGGCGAAACCATTTACGTCGACTGCGGCTACAACGTAATGGGCTTCTAACTTATAGAGCCAGAATCTCTTGCCATAGAGACTCATCCACCGGAAGCCCCAGTCGCGCATTCTCCTCGCGTTTGCGCAAGGTCTCTTCCCCCGGATAACGTACCGGCTTCGCCGCATCAGCAGGCGCGCATGCGTGCACCGACGCAACAACCTCGTCGGCAATTCGTTCCGCTTCTTCAGTACCGCCAAGCGCCGCAGGGTTGATTGCGATAAACATCTGCGAGAGCGACGTCTCATGCAGAAAATCGCGGGAGATTGCATGTGTCGCATTACCCAGCGACAAAGTCGCAGCCATTACGTCCAGCACAATTGACAAGCCTGACCCCTTCCACAATCCAGCTGGAAGTGGCCGCCATGACTCCTCAATTTCTGCCGGATTTCGAGTGAGATTTCCTGCGATATCGAAGCCACCGTCGACCGGAAGCAACTCGCCATTTCGCCGATACTTCTCAATCGCTCCGTAGGAAAACTGCGACATGGCCATATCCAGAACCACCGCGCCGCTTTTGCGCGGAACGCCCATCACAAGCGGGTTGTTGCCAATCGCACGCTCCACGCCGCCCCACGGCGGAAGATTTGGCATCGTGTTAGTCCAGCAAATGCCAATGAAGCCGGCGCCCGCAGCCTGCCATCCGTAAGTGCCGCCGCGCATCCAGTGGTTGGTGTTGCGAAGCGCAACGCAGCCCACGCCATGTGCCCTGCTCAGTTCAATCACGCGATTCATCATTGCGGTCGCGTTCAGGTTGCCCGGGCCCTTGGAGCCATCCCAGCGCTCAAGAGCCCCAAACCCCGTCAGGCGCACGGGCTCGGCCGCGGGGTCCACACTGCCGTTGCGAATGGTTGCTACAAAGCGCGGAAATCGCGCCACACCGTGCGTCAGTACACCATCTCTTGTCGTTTCGGCAAATAGCAGCGCACAGGCTGCAGCACGTTCCGGCGCAAAGCCATTCCGGATCAGAATCGAGGTAAGAGTTTGGATCGTATCCGCAAACGGAATGCGCATCATCGCCTGGGCTCACCACACGGGCAGACCATATCGGGCCACCGCTTCAATTTGCGATTCTATAGGCTGTCTCTCATCAGCAGCACCCGCAGCCCTCGCCACGCCAGGTGCGGCGACCTTCCACTACGAGAATCGGCACTGCCACCATAGCAGCAAGCGAATCGATCCATGCAATGTGCCACGTTGCGTTTGCCGCAAGCCCCAGGAATGTAACAGCGGCCAGATAGGCACACGTGGCGGACTGGGCAGCGTCCGCTGCCAGAGCGCCGTTATTGATTGCTCGAGCCTCTCTGCGCTTCAAGGCAGCGAGCACTGGCATCACGACGAGGGCAAGTGCGGTAATCGTCATTCCCAATTTGCTTGTCTCTGCAACGTCGCTCCAGGTGACGATTGAAATGACGATCACCACAGCGGCCAACGTAAACAGCAGGATTGCAGCAGCACGCTCGGCGCGAGATTTGCTCAGCCCATAGCGCGGCGCAAACTGCAGGAGCACAACCACCGCCGAGAGAAGTTCAACAAAGCTGTCAGATCCGAAAGCGAGCAACGCAACGCTATGCGCGCGCACTGCCGCATACAGCGCGATTCCGCACTCCAGCAGCATCCATGCAAGGGTAACGCCCTGAAGCCACGCGACTGTGCGAGACAGAACTGGCTGCTCTGAGCAGTTTGCACTGCAGCAATTTGTCGAATGTTCAGTTTGGGAAATGCCGTTCACTGTCTTTAAGGATGCGGCACTTACTGCCCGAAAGGCAAACCTGCAGAGACTAGTCCTTCAGCATTACAGTGATGGTGCGCCCATCGCCGCCCGTAGCCGCAATGGAGATTTCGCCGGTTGCACGTTTGCGAATGCTTTTGAACTTTTCGCCCCACTCCACCAGCACAATGGCATCGTCCGTCAGCAGGTCTTCAATCCCCAGGGACTCGAGTTGGCGCTCGCCTTCCAGGCGGTACACATCCAGATGATAAAGCTTGACCGGCCTGCCTTCGCGCACGCCTTCATACTCGTGGATCAGCGTGAAGGTCGGGCTGGTCACCTCATCGGCATCGGCGGCATCGAGCGCCTGCGCAATTCCCTTCACCAGGGTTGTCTTGCCGGTGCCCAGATCACCGCGCAGCACCAGCAACTGAGGCGGTTGCAGCACGGCAGCCAACTTTCGGCCCACGTCAATCGTGTCGGTTCCGCTTTGCGTGGTGAACTCGAATTTTTTGCCCTCTGCCACTGCGCCCGTCATTCCTCAACCCTTAAGGACATGCTTGCGAACAAAGCCCCTGCAACCAAACATAACCGTTATCGGCACGAAATCCAAAACGAAAAGCCTGCGAAAATGCATTCAGTGTATCTGTAGCAAGCAACACCCGCTCGCCTCTTTCACGCACGGCAATATCCGCTGCCAGGCCGTGCAAACACACTGCAGCTTCCACAGCACGCGCAGTTTCAGCCGGATGCTGTGCCAACATTCCCGCAACAATGCCTGTCAGCACGTCGCCGCTTCCACCTTTTGCCATGCCTGGGTTCCCTGTCGTATTCACGGCTATTTCACCATCAGGATGCGCAATAAGCGTGCGCCAGCCCTTGAGGACAAGCGTGACACCATATTTCTTTGCGAAGTTGCGTGCGATATTCACACGATTTTCCTGAACTTCAGCGACAGTCTTACCGCAAAGCCGTGCCATCTCACCCGGATGTGGTGTCAAGACAATCGGCCGTCCGCTCTTTGCGTGTTTACTGAGTGCGGCAAGCAAACGTGGCCTTGCGGCGAGCAGGTTCAATGCATCCGCGTCCATCACGATTGGTATCTTTTCGGACGACAACAGCGCCGCGAGAAACTGCGCGGTGCCTGCACTCTGTCCCAGCCCCGGGCCAACCGCTAGAACTGTTTTGCCCTTGAGTAATGCGGCGAGTTTCGGTTGCGTTCCGTTGGATGCCGCAATTTCTCCGCTGCGTGTCGAAGTCAACGGCATCGTCATCAGTTCAGGCGCATAGGATGCGACAACAGGAAGTGCAGGCGCAGGCACAGCTGCCGTCACAAGTCCCGCACCTGTACGCAAGGCTGCGAGTGATGCCATTGTTGGCGCGCCGGCCTTTCCGCCTGCCGACCCCATTGCGCCGCCAACAACAAGAACGTGACCAAAGTTGCCTTTGTTTGAGGAACGCGAACGCGGCGCCTGCGCAAGGACCAAGGATGACCCCGCCCATCGTACGCATTGTTGCGAACGAATTGCCTCGTCCGGCGATCCAATTGGCGCCACGACGATGGGTTGATTCCATTTTCGCGTGAGCGCGCCGAAGACATGCGCAGGTTTAGGAGAGGTGAACGTCACCACCGCATCCGCGGGAAAAACCGGACCTTCAACCAACTCCGAAGTCACATCGGCGGGCCAACCGGAAGGCAAATCGATGGCAAGTACAGGAGCCGTGCACGTGTGAAGCCACTCGAGCGCAGCCAAAGCGAGCCCCTTAAGCGGAGGCTGAAATCCGGTACCCACAACTGCATCGATAACGAGATCAGTCTTGAGCGCGTTACGCAGAGAAGCCAACTCACCGGACTCCGTTACAGCGCGAACGCTTCCGTGAACTGGAGTTGCCAGTTCGCGCCAGGCGTCGGCCGCGTCTCCCTTCAAACTTGCCGGCGCGCCCAGCAGAATGGTCGTGACTTCCAGTCCTCGTTGAGCCAAGAGGCGCGCGGTCATCAGGCCATCGCCGCCGTTATTGCCCCGGCCGCACAGAACCGTTACGCGCCTGGCTTGAACAAAATAACTTTGCACAAACGCCGCCACCGCAGCGGCGGCGTTGCGCATCAGCGCAAGCGAGGGCACGCCGAATTGTTCAGCTGTCAGCCGGTCGCAGGCCTGCATCTCCGCCGCGGAAAGAACGCGCATGGCTATTATGGTAGCGGCTTCGCTTGCAACCCGGCAGGATTGTGACATCAAACACATTACCGATAAGGTGGAACCATGGATTCGGTTAAGACAGCAGCAAACAGCAAAGTTACTTCAACCTTCAACCTCGAAGCTCTCGCCGGCAAGTTCCCACCCTCGGCAGAGACCATGCTGCTGGATATGCGTTTGACCGACGAACCAGCTGCAAGCTCGCGTCTCTTCCGCATTTACAAGCCGGCGCCGGCGCATTTTCACAGGACCTGCGATGAGTATTTGCTCGTCATCCAGGGACGCGGCAAGTTCGTTGTCGATGGCGGCGATCCGGTTGAACTCGGCCCCGGGCAGCTGCTCTTCTTCCGGCGCAATACAGTGCACAGCATTCCTGAAATTGTGGAAGCTCCGCTCATTGTGTTCTCAGTGGATACGCCGCGGCGCGATCCTTCGGACGTTACATTCATCGATCCGATTCACGGCACAGCGAAGGACTTCATTCGGACCATCTCATACTGATTCTCAGGAATTATTTTGCACGCAGAAGCAGGACAGGGACCTTGATACTGTGCTGCACGCGGCTGGCTGTGGTGCCGAGAAAGATGTCCGCCAAAAAGCGGTGTCCGTGCGTGCTCATCGCGACAAGGTCGCAGCCCTTTTCCCGGACCCAACGGACGATCTCCCGCACGGGGTCGCCGAATGCGAGTTCCGCTTCCGCGGCAATACCCGCAGCCAGAAATTCATCCTTCACACCTGCAAGATAGGCAGTGTCTTCGCGAATCTCAGGACTCACGGCATCTGCTCCGTAGGTTCTTGCCGCCCAGCCGTCTGCCACATGCAACAGCACCACGCGACCACCGGCGAGCGCCGCCAGTTCTTTGACGTGGTTGATGATTGCTCGGTCCGTGGCCTTGCCGTCGAGGGTTACAAGGATCGTCTTGTACATAATCTTTCCAATCCTCTTGAGCGGCTTAACTGCCCGCGAGAACCTGCCACGATGCTTTCAGCAAGTCGGGTAATCCATACAGATCCATCGCTGTGATGAGAATAGCGCTCGTCCAACCCGCAATCAGCAGAAATTTGCTGTTCTTCCACTGCCCCATTCGGCGGCGCGAACTTGTAAAGTGCAGCAATGGGAACATGGCAAAGGGTAGTTGCAGAGCCAGAATCACCTGGCTCAGGTTCAGCAGGTCGGTCACGCTGCTGTCTCCGCGCAAACCGATGAGAAGCACAGCGGGCAGGATGGCCACAGTACGGGTAATGAGACGCCGAACCCAGGGGCGCAGGCGCCAATGCATAAAACCTTCCATCACTACCTGCCCGGCCAGTGTGCCGGTAATGGTGCTGCTCTGGCCGCTTGCCAGCAGTGCAACGGCAAACAGAATGCTGGCAACGGCAGATCCAAGCAACGGTGCGAGTGTGAGATAGGCGACCCGGATCCAATCGCTGTCTGCGGTGAAGTGAATGACCTCCCCTCCGGCAACGGTAATGCTTTGTTTCCCGAAGAAGACTGTGGCGGCCAGCACCAGAATCGCAGCGTTGACAAAGAATGCGATTGTGAGTGCGACGACCGAGTCAATGGTATTGAACTGGATTGCGCGGCGCACCGACGCATCGTCCTTCTGCAATTTGCGGCTCTGCACCAGCGCTGAGTGCAGATAAAGGTTGTGAGGCATGACCGTGGCGCCAATAATTCCGACGGCGACGTAGATCATGCCCGCCTGTTTAAGACTCGGCGTAAAGAGCGCGCGCCCCATCTGCAGAAATTGAGGCGCGGTTTCAGGAAGCACGAAAATTTCAATAAAGTAACAGACGCTGATGGTGGCAATCAGCACCAGCACGATAGCCTCAATGGTTCTCATGCCGAAGTTCTGCAGAGCAAGAAGGATAAGCACATCGAGCCCGGTGATAATAACGGCCCAAAGCAGCGGAATATGAAAGAGCAGATTCAGCGCAACGGCGCTGCCGAGAACTTCGGCCAGGTCGCATGCTCCAATGGCGATCTCGCTCAACAGCCAGTTTGGAACGCGCGTCCACTTCGGATACCAGTCGCGGCAGCATTGGGCCAGACCCTTGCCTGTCACCACTCCGAGTCTGGCCGCAAGAACCTGCATGAAGATCGCCATAATGCTGGCGACCCCGACCACCCAGAGAAGGCCATAGTGAAACTGAGCGCCACCCGCAAGGTCTGTTCCCCAGTTTCCGGGATCCATGTAACCGACGCTGACCAGGATCGCCGGGCCCACGAATGCCTTCCACTGCGCCCAGAATCCAGCAGCATGATGAGGTACTTCCACCGAGGCGTGCGTCTCTTCGAGCGAGAGGGTAAGGCGCTCTGCGTTGGCTTCGCGATTCAAATCAGATTGGGACATATTCAACTCGACTTCGGAACAAAGAGAAGACCTCAGTTACGAAATCGCTGGATGATGCTCTGAGAACAATATCTGCCAAACAAATCCAAGCATACCACAGTATATTAACTATAGTTAATATATCCGATTAGATACGTTTATTGGCCCGAACTGAGCCTCAGCCAGACTGCTTCAGCCGCTGGCCGACCGAGGATTGATTTGCCCCCAGGTAATTCAATTGAAACGGTTTGGTCGTAGTTCTGGCTGATGACGCGCAGTACGCTGCCTGGGCCAACCCCCATACGATGAAGGAATTCCAGCAGTTTAGGGTCGCGCTCCTGCAGGCTGATGACCGTGTATTTGCCGCCTTCCAGAGCCTCGGACAGCGGTAATTGCCCACTCTGCTTGCGCAAGGCAGGGCTTACTGGAAGCACCGCGTTGCCGTGGGGACATGCGCCGCCTTCGCCCAGGCGCTCTTTCAGCTTTGCCTCAAAAGCGGGAGAGACGGCATGCTCCAGGCGCTCAGCCTCTTCGTGAATCTCATGCCACTCCATCCCAAAGATTTCACTCAACATACGCTCAATCAGATGGTGGCGGAGAGCGGTATTATAGGCAATTTCACGCCCCCCCTCAGTGAGGCGGACGATCCCGTCCTCGCCCACTTCAGCAAGCCTGTCACGCTTGAGGCGTTTGAGAGCCATGGTGACCGCCGGGGGCGAAACCTCCAGCCAATGAGCCAAAATTGCAGGAATCACCTGATGCCCCTCAGCTTCTGCTTCCAGAATGGCCTTCAGGTAATTTTCCTTCGATACGTGGATGGCATCTTTCATTGATCTTGCAGGCCTTTAGGGTTCCGCAATGAGTATAGGGGAAGACACGCACGCAACTTGCCTTAAGCATGGCAATTACCCCGGTGTAAACCAAACGGGGAAAGCGTCAAAAGATTGGTTGTAGACTGCTTAACACCAATGGGCAATTTCGATAGCACTGGCACCGGCCTAGAATCGACTCACGATTGAGGAAGGTGTTGCATGGATACACAGAACGAAACCTATCGAGCGGCATATGACGACGCAGCAGCAGAAATGAAGGCAATTCAGAACGAGTTTCAGAAGCTCAGCCTTCGCAGGGAAAAGATTGCCAATGTGATGGAAGCGCTGAAGCCTCGACTCGGACTCGATAAGAATGGAGAGTTGAATGGATTCACTCTCACCTCGCAGATCGATAGCACGACCTTTGTCACGAGTGTCGCAGTAGCTTATACAAGCAAGGCTCGCAAGTAATTCAGTTCCTCGGGGGAGGAAGTGCGGGCTGTTTCCCCGATCCACAGTGCAGGATCGAGGAAACAGTCCACAGCATTAACCCCGGCCAGTGACAACAAAGTAAAACGGCTTCCTTCGAACCATGCGAAGGAAGCCGTTTTACTTTGTTGGATCAGAATCTCGCCGCCGCCTGCAATGATCCGCTATTTGATGCGCACCGTAGCCTCAACACTCAATCCGGGCCGAAGCAGATGCTTGGAGTCCTCATCTTTCAAGTCACTGAAATCAACCCGGACTGGAACGCGCTGCACAACCTTAACGTAGTTTCCGGTTGCATTCTCCGGTGGGAAAAGCGAAAGCACCGATCCGGTGGCTCCTCCGATTTGTGTCACCTTCGCATGATAGTCCTTGCCTGTTGCGTCGACATGAACCTCAACCGGCTGCCCCGCGGCCATATGGCGTAGTTGGGTTTCCTTGAAGTTCGCAGTCACCCACAGGTCATCGAGAGAGACCAGCGTAAGCAAGTTCTGCCCAACCGAAACATTCTGGTTAATTTCCACGCTCTTGCGAGTGATGATTCCATTCACAGGCGCCACAATATGCGCGTAGCTAAGGTTCAGTTTGGCCTGGTCAAGCTGGGCCTGCGCCTGCTGCACCTGGGCCAGAGCCTGGCGGGCACGTGCGCTTTGCGCAGCCACCTGCTGCGGACCTGTCTTGGCCGACTTCAACTGCGCTTCAGCCTGCGCCGTGCGCTCATGCGCAACATGCACCGCATCGGAAGCGGCCTGCTGGCTTGCTTCGGCATCAACAACAGCAGCCTGCGCTGAAGCTGCTGCAGCCACTGCGGCGTCATACTGCTGCTTGCTGATCACATCCTTCGCGACAAGCGGCTTGTAGCGCTCAAGATCTGATTGCGCCTTGGTGTTGTTTGCCTTCGCCTGTTCCACGCGCGCCTTGGCTGCATCCAGCTGCTTTTCAGCCTGGGCAACGGATGCATGTGCAGCACTCAGGTCAGCGCCGGCAGAACTCAATGTTGACCCGGTGTTGACGCTGGTGATTGGCACGTTGACCTTCGCAGCCACCGCATTGGCCTCTGCGCTTGCCAATGCCGCCTGGGCATTCTCCACGGCAACCTGAAGATCGCGGGAATCGATGTCTGCAATCGGATCGCCAGCCTTCACCATCTGGTTTTCCTGCACATAGACCTTCGAGATCTGCCCGGCAATACGCGAGCTGATCTGGATCAGGTGACCATTGATCTGCGCATCATCCGTATCTTCGCTGTAAGTGGAGTGCCACCAGAAACCCACACCGGCAATCACCAGCACTGCAATCACGGCTAAGATGACGCCCCTGCGGGATTTTGGCTTGGGCGCTTCGGTGGCCTCATCCGGCTCACTCTGTCCTGGTTTTCTAGTTGCGTCCGCCACGATTACTTTCCTCCCAGATATTTCTTGTAGTCGCCGGCGGCGCCCACCGCGCGCGCCAGCGTGAGTTTGGCCACGTTATGCCTGTAAAGGCTGGCCACATATTGATCGTCGGCCTGCGCCAGCGATTGCTCCGCCTGGCTCACGGCAAGGTTGTCGCTCACGCCGCTCTTGAAGCGCTCCTGTGCTTCGCTCAAAGCTTCCTTGGCCAGATCCACTGAAGATTGCGCCACTTCCACCTGCTTTTGCGCCGCCTCAATGTCGAGAACTGCATCCCGGACATCTGCTTCAATCTGAGCCTTCTTGTCGCTCAGCTTGTCGTTGGCCGTGTCCAATTGCGCCTGCGCCACCTGCGCCTCTCCGCGCAAGCCGTATTCCTTGAAGAGCGGTACGCTCAGCGTTCCGGACGCATTGCCGGTTCCATGCGAATGCCTTACATTCACGCCGATATCGCCGTAGTCGGCGTCGGCCCTCACCGTCGGCAGACGATCCGCAGTCGCCGCCTTGCGCTGCTCTTCTGCGGACTTAGTCTGCTCCACCATGGCTGCCAGATCTTTGCGGTTGGCTTCTGCCTCGCGAATGGCTGCGTCAACATCAATCTTGTCGAGGGCCGCATAGGGTGCCTTGTCGGCGAGGTTGAAGCTCTGCGCAAGCGGCAAGCCGATGGTACGCGCCAGTGCCAGCTTGTCTTTTTCAAGCGCATTCTGCGCGGTGATCAACTTCTGCTCAAGCGACTGATAGTCCACTCTGGCGCGCAACTCGTCGATTCTTGGAGCTGTGCCTGCCTGGTGGCTTGCCACTGCCTGATCAAGCGAAACCTTCGCCGTCGAGACTTCCGCCTTCACACTCTCTACATTTGCCTCATCGGCGAGTGCGAGCAGATAGGCGTTACCCACCGTGAGTACAACCATGTCGCGGGCATCGTCGGCTGAAAGCTGCGCGGCGGCAAAGTTATGCTTTTCCGCCAGATATTTGTGCAAGGCATTCAGGTCCAGCAGAGACCAACTCAGCGATGCGCGCAAATCGGTATAGCCGAAGGGGCCGATGATTGTCGGGAATCCCGGAATGCGCAGTCCTTGTGCAGCCAGGTCGGTCTGCATTACGGCTTCCTGCGCGTTGAAGTTGACGGTGGGCAAAAGATCCTGCAATTGACTCAGCTTCTGTCCGCGAGCCGCTGCCGTCTGAGTTCCACTCAGAATGAGCCCGAGGTTATTTTGCAATCCGCGCTGAATTGCTTCGTCGAGCGTAAGGTCAACGGGCTGCTGCGATACTTCACCCTTTGCAACGCTGCCCTGGTAGCTGGAGGCAGTTGGTCCGGCCGCGGTGGGTACCGTTTGCGCGGATGCAGTCTTTGCACTCGTTCCTGCAAGCAGTGCTGCAAAACCCAGCATCAAGGCACACGTAGAAAGCTTTCTTACGCGAATTTGGAATTTCTCAGGGAACATCGATAAAAATTCACTCTCAGGTGACTGGCCTAAAGCCGCTTCAAGTTCGCTTGTACATTGATGCAGAACCAGAACCGGAAGGTTCTTTTATCTAGTGTAGTCGGATGCGCTTCAAGAGGAAGTGGTTGAGATCCAGCAAAATACGGGTACGGGCGGAAGAAAATCCACCCAAAATGACGCCGATGCTGATGCGCCAGGCTCCGAATAGGAGCCTTAGCTCAAAGTCGAGTGCAAAAGCTGCGATGCCAGCGAGCAAAGTGCCTGCCGGGAGACTTCGCGCACTTGCCCGGCCGTCCAGCTTTTGGCTGCCGGGCCGCCATGGGCGTCCAGCAATGCCGCGATCTCCGCGGCGGAAAGAACCGCAACCGCACGCAAAACAAAAATCACCCGCATAGCCGTCGGCAGGCCTTCCAGCCACGTGCGCAGCCGCCCGCGGTCCGGCCCGGAAAGCATCTGCTCAAGCTCTTCACCGGACACTCCGGCCGCATCCAGATCCTCGTCGCCAATGCATCCCCCGCCGGTGTCCATATCCGTAGGAGCTGCCAAACTGTCCGGATCACGCTCGGAGAGCAAACGGATTGCGGCCATGGCGAGCGCACGCCGGTTGCTCTGGCGAGCTTCCGCAGCGCTTTCGCCCGGAGCAAACTCTGCCGTGGTAATGGCAGTTTCAATCAGTCGGATGCTCTGCTCACCTTCACCCACCAGCATGGAAGCCATTGTGTAAAGGCCGGCTGCAATGCGATCAAACATCGCGTCCATACCCGCGAATGATCGGTTCACGGTCGCCTCATCCTTGGGTTGGCCATTGAGCATTGAATGAACCTGCTCAGAAAAGGCCTCTGCACCTTCAGGGACTTGCTGGGCTGGAATCAGTGGTTCAGTGAACGATTTTTCCTGCCGGGTCATCTTGCCTCCTGGGCTCGTTGGGGGTGGAGAAGGCTTTGTGGGGTCCAATATCTCTCCATCTATCCTCAACCCGACCTGCACCAGGGGTCAATGGAGCAGTGAAAGGGAAAGAATTGGACCCCAGGTTGCCCATAAAAACACCCGCACGGGACTTTTTTGCATTCTCTTCATCAAAAAGCGTAAGAACTTGGAATATCAGTTCGATAGCGGGATATGAGAGGAGGCGGATGCTCTTCCTTGCCCCACCGCGGTAGACTGACCAACACGGCGCACGAAACGAAACACTATGGCTCGCACCACCGCAAAGCAGAAACTCTTCAATGGCCGGGACTTCTCCTGGATGCAGTTCAACCGGCGTGTGCTTGAAGAGGCCGAAGATTCCACGAATCCTCTGCTGGAGCGGGTGAAATTTCTGGCAATTACAGCCTCAAATCTTGATGAATATGTTGAGATTCGCCAGGCCGGACTGATGCAACGCATTGAAGACGGCTACCGTGAGCCCGGCTACGACGGTCTGCGGCCCAGTGAATCGCTCGACGGCCTCACAAAGGAAATCCACAGTTTTGTCGATGCGCAGTATCGATGCTGGAATAACCAGTTGCTGCCCGCCCTCCGCAAACAAAATGTGCGCCTGCTCGACTGGGAAGAGCTGAGTGACGAAGCACGAAGTTTTGCGCAAGGCTACTTTCAACGCGAAGTCGACCCTCTTTTGACTCCGGTTGCAATTGATCCTGCCCACCCCTTCCCACGCGTCTTGAATAAGGCGCTATGTCTGGCTCTGTTGCTCAGGCGCAAACGCCGCAGCAGCGGCCCACAGGTGCTGGGAGTTGTCACCGTCCCCCGCGCGCTGCCGCGCTTCGTTCGCCTGCCTTCTGAAGATGGGTTCTATGACTATCTCCTGCTGCAGGACCTCATTGCCCAGAACCTCGCCGGCATGTATCGCGGTTATGAAGTACAGGCACGCGCAGCCTTTCGCGTGACGCGTAATTCCAATCTCTACTTTGAAGAAGAGGAAGCACGCTCGCTGCTGGAAACCATTCGCGTTGAGCTGCACAACCGGCGCAAGGGGGATGCGGTGCGGCTTGAAGTGGAGACAGGCGCGGACACGGAAATTGTCCAACGCCTGCGCGTGAACTTTGAATTGGACGAAGACCAGGTGTTTCACGGCGATGGCCCGGTCAACCTTTCGCGGCTGATGTTCTTTTACGGGGACGTGCAGCGGCCCGATCTGAAGTATCCGCCTTTCACGCCGAAGACTCTGCATCTCAGTCGCAAGTCGGCTTCCATCTTTGAGGAGCTGCGTGAGCGCGATATTCTGCTGCACCACCCCTATGACTCGTATGAACCAGTCGTCGATTTTATTGAGCTGGGTGCGCACGATCCCGCTGTGGTGACCATCAAGCAGACCCTTTACCGCACCAGTCATGACTCGCCTATGTTCCAGGCAATTACTGAAGCAGCGGCCACCAAGGAGACCACACTCGTCGTTGAATTGATGGCCCGCTTTGACGAAGCCTCAAACATTCGCTGGGCGCGCAATATGGAAGACGCCGGAGTGCAGGTATTCCACGGCGTGGTGGGCCTCAAGACACACTGCAAACTGGCCTTGCTGGTGCGCCGCGATGAGGATGGCGTGACGCGGCGGTATTGTCATCTCGGCACCGGAAATTACAACCCGGTAACTGCGCGTTTCTACACGGATCTCAGTCTGCTCACCAGCGACCCGCAGATTACCGAACGTGTGCATCAGATCTTCAATTACCTCACTGCACATGCGGAGATTGATGACTACCGTCCGCTGCTGGTGGCGCCATTGACTATGGCTGAAAGCTTTCTTGGGCTGATACGCCGCGAAACCGAGCACGCGCAGGCGGGGCGGCCGGCACGCATAGTGGCCAAGATGAATGCGCTGCTTGAGCCGAGCGTGATTGAAGCTCTTTACTCAGCGTCACAGGCTGGCGTTGAAATCGACCTTATTGTGCGCGGCCTTTCGATTCTTCGGCCCGGCGTAAAAGGGCTTTCCGAGCACATTCGTGTTCGGTCCATCGTGGGCCGGTTCCTTGAGCACTCGCGCATCTTCTACTTCGCCAATGGCGGCGAGAGTGAAGTCTATCTGGGCTCAGCCGACTGGATGCCGCGCAATCTCTTTGAGCGCTGCGAGGTTGTCTTTCCCGTTAAAGATGCAGCAGCGCGGGCGAGGCTCACCGAGGAGATTCTGCCTGCATACTTGGCTGACACGGCCAAAGCGCGCATGCAACAGGCCGATGGCAATTATTCCCGCACAGGCAAATCCTCGAAAGACGCAAAGCTGTTCTCCAGCCAGGAATTTCTGATGCGGCTCGCGGAAGGTAAGACTGACCTGTCGGCAAATCCTCTTCAAGGGCTTGACGCGCTTGGAGCGAAGGGCAACGCAGCCACAGCAGCAGACTAGAGCCCGCTCAATTTCAAAAGCCACCGGCAAATCTCATACACTAGTAAGGCATGCCACTTCCCCTGGCCAATTTAGCTGAAACTGCGCCCGCCCGGATTGCGCTGCAGGTGCGCGTCTATAAGGCGCCACGCCTGTTTGAGCTCTGGCATCTTGCCAGCTTCGATGCGCCCACTGTGGCCATCGTCTGGTCGCTCGCATTTGCATGGGCCGCGCACGTCGCGTTGCCAGGATGGGTTCCTTTACTACTTGCTCTGGGCACCTGGTCGGTTTACATCGGCGACCGGCTGCTGGACGCGCGTGCCGGAATCCGTTCGGAAGCGGCGGATCAGCTTCGCGATCGGCACTTTTTCCATTGGCGTTACCGCAGAATTCTATTGCCACTGGCCATCGGATCGGCCTGCGTGGCAGCGGCAATGATTTTCACTCTGATGCCCTCGCCAAACCGCGAACATAATACCTTGCTGGCAGCCGCTGCGCTCGCCTATTTCTCCGGCGTACACGGGCCACGCCAGGTTCCCGCCTGGCTGCAGAAAATTCTAACCAAGGAACTGCTCGTGGGGGTCATCTTCACCGCGGGTTGTGCCGTGCCCACTTTGTCAAGGCTCGGCGTTGTTCATCTCAGCAATAACCGAAGCTTTTCGTTTCTCCCTGCCTTATTCTTTTTTGCCGCTCTTGCCTGGCTGAACTGTCACGCGATTGACCGTTGGGAAAATTGTGCCAGCAGGACGCTCAGCGGGGTTTCAGCACTGGCGCTTTCCACAATGGGGACGCTTGCCGGCTCAATCTGCCTTCAATCCGAACCGCGCATTGCAATGCTGTTCATCACTGGATCTGTGAGCGCGGCATTGCTCGGTCTGTTGCACCTTGCACGTGTGCGCATTGCTCCACTCACGCTGCGTATGGCCGCGGACCTTGTCCTTCTCGTTCCCGTCTTCCTGGTGGTCCATTGACGGCGACTCCCGACTTTGATCCGTTGGCGCGCATCTACCGCTGGCTTGAATGGATTACCTTCGGACCCTGCCTCCATCGATGCCGGATTTTCTACCTTCCACAAATGCGTGCGGCAAGATACGCGCTCGTGATGGGCGACGGCGATGGACGTTTCACGCGGCAGCTTCTTGAAGCCAATCCGGCGATTGAAGTACATGCGGTGGATTCAAGCCGGGAAATGCTCGACGAGTTATTGAAGCGTGCTGGAGAGCATGCAGCAAGAGTACGAATTGAGCAGACAGACGCGCGGCAGTGGAAACCGGAGAGCGAGCGCTACGATCTTATCGCGACGCATTTCTTCCTCGATTGTTTTACCACCGCTGAAGTGGCCGCATTGATTGCGCGCATTCGCGAAGCAACCGCGCCTGGTGCACTCTGGGTAATCTCCGATTTTCAGATTCCTGAAAACACCTTTGGCACCTTCGTGGCTTTCCCGATTGTTCAGTTTCTGTATTTTGGCTTTCGCATCTTGACAGGCCTCAGGACAAAGCGCCTGCCGGAATATGAGGAAGCGCTCTCTGCGGCTGGATACACGCGCGTGGAGCGCAAGACGCTGCTGGGTGGGTTGCTCTTTGCCGAATACCGTCGGAAGAGCAAGGACTAAGACTCAGGCAGGTGAATCGAGATGCCGTGCGAAGGAAGTCACTTCTCCATATGCCGATTGCAGCCCCGGCGGAATGGAAAACGCGAAGCCCAAAGTGCGCGAAGAGAGTGATCAATACCCCCCTGTGTGTACAGCCACATATGGTCAATTCGAGCCTGCGCCGCCAAAATCTGATTGTTACAATCGTGTTAAAATCAACTGTATGGGGGCGTATCTCCCCCGCTGCAAAGCTCTTACCGGATTTATCCCCATGATTCTCTACCTGATGCGCCATGCCAATGCAGGAGTTCGCAAGGAGAACCCCGCCTTGGACAAGAAGCGCGGCCTGATCAAAGAGGGAAAAGAGCAGTGCATGCTGATGGCGCGCTTGCTCAGCTCGCTGGATGTCCAGGTGGACGCTGTCGTATCGAGTCCTCTCAAGCGTGCTCTTCAGACCGCGCAATTCGTCGCCACTGAAATGGGCTTTGAAGCAAAGATTGAGACAAGTTCAGCGCTCACGCCTGAAGGCGACTACGGCGTGTTCATCAAAATGCTCGATCAATATGCCAACCGCGACGGCGTGCTGGTGGTGGGGCACAATCCCAATCTCTTCAAGTTTCTGGGCCGCCTGGTCACCGGCAACGGCGGTGCAGCCATTCGAATGCGCAAAGGCTCAATCGCACGTGTCGATCTGGCCAAGCATCCGCCGCGTCTGCAATGGCTGGTTGACCCGCGCATCGCGCGCGCCTTCTATGCAAGTTCGGCCAAGAGTTCCCGGCCGAAGACCTCACGGAAGTAGGCTGCTTCTTTGCGCAGCGACCACAGTTCAAGTTCCGCTCCCGTCCTGCCCGGCTTCACTTCCAGATAGAGGCGCTTCGGATAGACCTTGGCTCGAACGCGCAGCACGTCGCTGGCGCGGTCCTGATTCAGCGCAACTGCAAGCCTTAACAGAACCACTGCTCGCTGCACGCGTCTGTGATCTTCCGCGGGAATATTACGCAAAGCACGATCTCCAGGCTGCGGGCGGCTCTTGCCCAGATAGCGCGCAATCGCCGAAACAATCGTCCTCTGCACCTGGGTAAAGCCATACATCTCCGAGCTGGAAATGATGTATTGCGTGTGGCGGTGATGCCCCTGATGGTTGACGAACTTTCCTATATCGCGCAGCACGGCCGCCGCATCCAGCCAATGGAGGTAATCGTCAGGCAACTGATGCAGAGGCTTCAAATCATGGAAGAGCTGAGCCGCATGCGCGCGCACCGGCTCAGCCTGACGCGGGTCAATTCCATAACGACGCGCCGTGATCAGCACGGACTCCCACCTTTCCTGCTCGAATTCGCGATGCGAAGCCGCGCGGGCATCCTGCTCAGCCAGCATCTGCGCAAGCACGCCATCGCCCAGGCCAAGAGATGAATAACGAAAACCCTTCAAACTGAAGCTTTCCATCAACTCCGCAAAAACCTGCGCACCCGCAACGATAATCTCCGCACGGCGTGGTCCGATGCCCGGCACAGCCTCGCGCTGAAGCAAAGACATCCGTGCCAATTTACGGGCAAGCTTGCGCACCAGCGGTGCCGGCGCAGTTCCGTTGGCGCCGTTGCGCTTTGCCGCCGATCGCTTTGCAGACTTCCCAATTGCCGCTGAGGCTTCAACTAGCGCGGCGGCAGTGCCTGAGGTGGCGATAACCTGCGTTATGCCCAAAGGCTGTATCTTGCGATGTGCGCGCCGCATTTCCCGCGCGATCACCCGGTGCATCCGTGCCAGGCCGTCAGCAGACGCAGGATCGTCGGTAAGAAATTGCTCAGTCAGCCGCACCGCACCAAGCGGAAGACTGATCGTTTCCTTGATGCGCTTGTGCTCAGAGAGAGTGATCTCGCAACTGCCGCCGCCCAGATCGATAAGCAATACACGGCCGCTCACGCCGGACTCCGCATTCATGATGCCGTGATGAATCAGCCGGCCTTCTTCCAGTCCGGAGATAATCTCGATGTTCCAGCCGGTCTCCGCCTTCACCCAGGCCTGAAAGGCCGCGGCATTGCGCGCATCCCGCATGGCGCTGGTGGCAACAATGCGCGTGCGATCCACGCCTTGCAATTGAGTCGCGCGCTGAAATCGCTTGAGCGCACGAAGAGTCGCGGCCATAGCCTCGGGTGAAACCAGCCCTGCATCAAAAACACTCGCACCCAGTCGTGTCACCTCGCGATCTTCATGCAGTGTTTTCAGTCGGTGTGCCACCACCTTGGCAATTTTGAGTCTGCAGGAATTCGAGCCAATATCAATCGCGGCAAAGATGGGCATAGATTTTCCTGGGGCGCTCCGTGAATTCAGATTCAAACTCTGCCCCAAGATACACGACCGGCGTTGCCTCTCTGCAACGAAGTTGCCTCCGCTATTGCGCCTCTTGCGTCATCGGCACTTCCGGCTCAACGTGATGCGCAACGAACCATCCCACAACGTGCCGTTCGAAAGCGCGCGGCTCTGCGGTCGATGCACCAGTATGTCCGGCATCGCGAGGCTCCCACAGTGCAACCGCATGATTGGCGGCCTTCATCATTTCAGAGTGCCGCGGAGGAAGATCGCGATCCTCGCGGCCGTGGATCAACAGCACCGGCACGTGGCTGGTTGCGACTGACTTCTCCGGTGACGCTTTGTTCAGGTCCACTCCGTACCGCAATCGCGCGTAAAGAAAAGCCGCCGTCACAGCTGGCCGCATCACCGTGCGGCCAACCCATGGGCCGGTTCCAAATTCCTGGCCGAGACGGTCATACGCAGCCTGGCGAAATGTTGCATAAGGACTCTCTGCAACCACAGCGCACATTTCCGGAATCTCTTTCAGCGCATCCAGTATCTGCCCAGCGCCCATCGACTCGCCCATGCCGTCTACACAATTCGGCTGCATCCATCGCTCAATCCAGTCATACCAGCGCTTCAGATCGGCCGACTCCATCACGCCGAACGTTGCAAGCGTTCCGCCGGATGATCCCTGTGCGCGCGCATCCGGAAGTAGCACAGAAAACCCATGCTGCAGAAGCATGTCCGCGTAGCCCAGCATGCTGGCGCGGTTATACCCCATTCCATGCAGCAACAGCACAACGTCGTTGTTGCCTTCGCGCGGCCGCATTGCCCATCCTCGCAGCAGGGTTCCATCTTCGGCTGCAATGGAAACAGATGCCAGCTTCGCATGATTGCGCATCGCGATTTCCCGCGCGCGCTCCTGGTCTTCCTGGGTCACGCTTAAACGGTAGGGATGAAGCGCGTATTCGATGGAGACAATGCCATCCACAACACAGAAAGCAATCCAGACAAAGGCCAATGCACCTGCCACCAGCCATGTCTTCTTTTTGAAAAGCGTCTTCATCGTCTGCTTGCTCCGCAAGCGAAAAGCCGGATCCCGCCGGACAGTTCACCGGTTTCCAAGGCAACGGTATAGACACTTAAAAAAAGGCGTAGTTACTCTCAGCATTCAGGTTAGCGCTCTAGGGGATGAACCTGGCGGTCCGGGCGCCTTACCTTTGCCGGCTTCCGAATCAGCCAGCAAACTGCCATCAATCTTCCTGTCGCAGCCGCTGCCAGCATGCATGCCCGCTGACTGCGCCGGATAATGATTCTGTTCTCAGCCTAGCACGCATTTCATTTTCGGTGTGTACCGGTCGATGCGATGCGCCTGCAGAATTGTCCTACTCTTCGCAACAATCAATTCATGCCGCTGCTATTCTGAGATGGACCAGTCTGCAGACTGAGCCCAGCTAAACACAATGTCTATCCGGCTTTCTCGCTCTGTTCACAAAGACGTGCCGTGCGGAAATCCAAAGCTCCACGCCACGCATGGATCCAAATCAAAATGACCACAGACGCCGTGACAACTTCTCGCCCAAAGCCTGCCATTTCAGCCGGCGCAGCATGGGCTTTGCTTCTTGCAATTTTTGCTGCGGTTCAATTTGCAGCGTTGTTTTCTCCTCCCCTGCTTGACGATGCAGATGCAAGCCACGCCGAAGCGGCGCAGCATATGGCGGAAACCGGCAACTGGATCACGCTGCACATTAATGGAATCCGCTATCTGGAAAAGCCGCCGCTACCCTACTGGATTGATGCGGTCCTCTATCGCGTCTTTGGTCAGAATGTCTTCGCTACGCACCTGCAGAACGCATTAGCCATTCTGGGATGCGCAATTTTGGGCTGGCTTTGGGCGGAACGCGCATGGGGCCGGCGCGCTGCGTTCTACTCCGCACTTGGCATTCTCACTGCCATTGGACCATTCCTGTTCACACGCTTCTCCATTCCGGAAGCGCTTCTCACCTTCCTGCTGCTGCTAGCGCTGTACTGCTTCCTCACCGGCATGGAGTCGCAGAGGCCCATTCGCTTCTATGGAATGTGGGCCATTCTGGCGCTGGCCACTCTGACAAAAGGGCTGATTGCGCCCGTATTCTTTGCCGGTGCGGCAATTCCCTTGTTGCTCCTGAGCGGACAGTGGCGAAAATGGAGACAGTTCAAGCCCTTCACCGGATTCCTGCTATATCTTGCCATTGCCGCGCCGTGGCACATCCTCTGCGGAATCGCCAATCCCGATCAGGGACACCCAATCGGCAATCACCCGACACCCGGCAATGTGCATGGCTTCTGGTATTTCTACTTCGTCAACGAACACTTCCTCCGCTTCCTCGGTGAGCGCTTCCCGCACGACTACAACAAATTGCCCTTTGCGGCATACTGGCTGCTCCATTTTGTCTGGCTCTTTCCGTGGAGCCTCTTCCTGCCCGCTTTGCTCGTTGCCGCGTGGCGCACGCGCAAGACATGGCTGCAGCACCTGCGTCGCGATGCGGGCCAGACTGTTGACTTTTACCTCGACTACGCAGCACGTGAAGACGTGGCCACATATGTTGCAAAGGTCAAGTTCCGTACTCGCACAGTGTGGCTGCTGGGCCTTTACGCCGGAGTCATTCTGCTTTTCTTCTCGATTTCCACCAATCAGGAGTACTACACATTTCCCGCCTGGCCGCCGCTGCTGATTCTCACCGCTGCAGTTCTGGCCGGGATGGAAGAAGGCCGACACGCGGAAGGCGCTCCTCCGGATAGCGCCCCCTTGCTCTCCTCTCGCTGGCTCAACTGGGCCCATGCCATCTTCGCGGTCGTCGGCGTTTGCGCTGCCATTGCGCTTGCATGGGGGCTGTGGCAGGCGCGCAATCTACCTTTCGAGCCCGACATCGGCAAGCTGCTCGCTCATCGAGACGTGGGCAACTATACGCTCTCCATGTCCCACTTGTTCGATCTGACCGGTCACTCCTTCGCGGCATTACGTCTGCCTGCCTCGCTCGCGTTGGTGACGCTTTTAATAGGCCCGCTTGCAGGATGGCTTCTGCGTATGCGCGGACGCCATGTTGCATCCACAATTTCGATGGCCTTGACAGCGTCACTGTTTCTCGTCGCCGCGCATATCGCCTTCGCGCGCTTCGAGCCGATGCTGAGCTCAAAGCAAATGGCCGACACAATTCTTGCCGATGGCTCCCCAACAGACACCTTCATCATCTTCGGCGATCAATCGGACGCATCATCAGTGATCTTCTATACGCACAACTTCCTGCACAGACCCGCGGACATCGTGATGCAGCCATGCTCACCCACCGGCCAGGGCTCATCGCTTGTGTGGGGATCGTGCTATCCCGATGCGCCGCACATCTTCCTCAGCAAGGACGAGCTTGCGCAGATGTGGGGTACGGGTGAGCGCAAGTGGCTCTTCGCGCAGGACGAGAATATCGACAAGGCAGAAGCATTGCTCGGTAAGCGCCTTTATCCCGTGCAAACCATCGCCGACAAGGAGCTGTGGACCGACCGGCCATTGAATTAGAAAGATCCAGGCACGGTCGCGTAGCTAAGTTTTCGTCGCATGAGTACGACCACGGCGTTGCGCGGCAATGAGGTCAACTGTTGAAACGAATTACCCAGCTTGACGGCGTGCGCGGTCTGGCGATCTTAAGCGTTTTTCTCCACCATTCACTCCACATCAAGCTCATGTGGATGGGCGTTGACCTGTTCTTTGTTCTTTCCGGTTTTCTTATCACTGGCGTCCTGATCGAAGCCAGGGGATGCGCACTCCCCGTGTATTTGAGTCGATTCTATGAACGGCGTGCACGGCGTATTCTACCGCCATACATCGTTGTGCTCGTCCTGGTCAGCATTCTGTTTGGCATTGGATGGATGCAGCACTGGTATCTCTATATTTTTTTAACCAACCTGATACTGCCACTTGGAATCTCTCATCCATCGGCTCTTGATCCTTTATGGTCGCTCGCCGTGGAAGAGCAGTTCTATCTGGTATGGCCATTTGCTGTATTTTTTGCGGGCGAACGGCGTTTGCGGCATCTCGCAATCATGCTCATTCTTCTGGCTCCCATCCTCCGCGGGGCGCTTCATTTCCATCATCACTGGCCCATTTATACATTGACCCCGTTCCGCATGGATTTGCTGGCAGTTGGTGCATTTCTCTTCCTGATTCGGCGCACTCATGAACAAGCGATCGCCAAATGGGGCTTTCTTGCCGGTCTAGGGCTGATGACCGCTGGGCTTTTCTCACTGGCGCTACTCGGACATGCGGGCATCACCACCTTCGGAAATACACGAATCGGCAACGTCTGCATTTATGAAGCATCACTTCTCATCTGTTCCGGATTCATGGTGTACGCCCTGAGTGAGCGGAAGGTTGGCTGGCTGAAAAACAGAGCGCTGCGTTTCATCGGAAGGATTAGTTACATGATGTATTTAATCCATGTGGCGGCGCTCGATTTAACTGCCCGGTGGTTTACTACGGAAATAACGCACGCCTTAGTGGCGTTCATTGTCACTGTTACATTCGCCGCAACTTCCTGGTTCTTGATGGAAAAGAGGCTGCTCCAGAAAACTCCAGTCAAGGAGCCCGCTGCGGTCTAAGCAGGATTTCACCGTCGCGCTTCTACCCATGCACTCTGAAGCTCACTCACTCTGCCGCGCGCATCTTTCCTCCAGGCAAGAGCTGGAAAATTCTGCCCCGCCACAGAATGCGACTGCCCCAATAACTCGCAGCCCAGAAGCCAAAGCCCATCAAATCGCGAATCGGATAGAGCACCAGAAGCGCGAACCAGCTCTTGTCTTGCACCACTGCGCGGCCTACTGCAAGCGATAAGGCAAGTCGCGAAGCAACAGCCCATGCCAGCAGCGCAATTCCCAGCATCGGACGATGCATCGCAACACCGGCAATCAGGCCAAGCAAACCAAACGGCATGCTGAAGGTCAGCGCCGTCCCGAAGTGCCCTTTAGGACGCGAGAACCGTGTCGACTTCATCCACCGCACCTGGTGCTTCAGCGAATCAGCCAGACTCGCATTGATCACCATGTGATCGATGGCGTGCGTGCTCAACACAACCGTCTCGCCGGCCTTGTGCGTCTCATTGCCCAGAATAAAGTCATCCGCACAGTAATCCGCCGTCACGCCAAAGCCGCCCATACGTTGGACTGTCTGCTTGCGAAAGGCCAT
>JAGWSG010000226.1 GCA_028876335.1 Acidobacteriota bacterium | reverse complement strand
GACTGAGTGCAATAAAGAGGGCGGGAATGACGACTGAATCGCGAGAGCGGCCTCTAGATCGAATACTGGCGCACCGAAGCAGATTCCTGCGTTTCCTTCAAGGGCGCGTCGAAGACCCTGCAACAGCCGAAGACATTCTCCAGTCGGCCTATGTTCGCGCGTTAGAGCACGATGAAGAGATTCGCGACGATGAATCTGTTGTTGCGTGGTTCTACCGGATTCTTCGCAATGCAGTCATCGATCACTATCGAAGGAATGCGGCCCGCAGCAGAGCTCATGAGGGATTCGTAGCCGAAGCAACCACAACCTACGAACCGCAGCTTGAAGCAACTGCCTGTGCCTGCATCGGAGATGTGGTGCGCGATCTCAAGGACGAGTATCGCAGTGCGATTGAGCGGGTTGACCTCGGTGCTGCATCCATTGACGATTTCGCGCGGTCAGAGCAGATTTCGCCTAATAACGCATATGTGCGACTGCACAGGGCGAGAAAAGCAGTGGCAAGGCAGCTCACCGCAGTCTGCGGTGCCTGCGCAGAGCACAAATGCCTGGATTGCACGTGCCACCGGAGCCAGGTGTAAGATCATCGGGGCTCGTGCGTCAGCATCCACAGAAACGCCAGGAGGCGAACAATGGGCTGCTGCGAAAATCATTCAGCATCTGCTCAGGCTGCTGCGAAGGACCCGGTCTGTGGCATGGAAGTTAGCACTTCTACTTCTGCAGGTTCCACAGAGTTTAAGGGGAATGCATACCACTTCTGCAGTCAGGGCTGTTTGAAGAAGTTTCAGGCCAATCCGCAGAAATATATCAATTCTGGGGACCGGCCGCTCGACGTTCACGAGCCGGTCAAAGGAACTCAGGTTGAATACACCTGCCCGATGCACCCTGAGGTGAAGCAGCCAGCATCCGGCAGTTGCCCGAAATGCGGCATGGCGTTGGAACCGGCAGACATCGTTCCCCCCCCTTCCCGGACTGAATATACCTGTCCGATGCACCCGGAGATCGTCCGTTCCGAGCCTGGGAGCTGCCCGATCTGTGGCATGGCGCTCGAACCACGGCAGGTCACTCTAACCGAGACAAATCCAGAATTGGCCGACATGTCGAGGCGGTTCTGGATCAGCGTCGTGCTGGCTTTGCCCTTGCTTGCGGTGATGGTATCGGAGTTGCTGCCCTCAATGCCGCTGCAGCATTTGTTTTCAGGAACGACTCGGGCATGGATCGAGCTGGCACTGGCAACGCCGGCCGTCCTCTGGTGCGGATTTCCATTCTTTGAGCGCGCATGGCAATCGCTCATTCATCGCAGCCCGAACATGTTTACACTGATCGGGCTCGGCACCGTATCGGCGTATCTCTACAGCCTCATTGCGACCGTGGCTCCCGCGATCTTCCCGGCTTCAATTCGGGGTGCTAGCGGCGAGATCGGACTTTACTTCGAGCCTGCCGTTGTGATCATTGCGCTCGTCCTGCTTGGCCAGGTTCTGGAACTCCGTGCGCGAAGCCAGACGAGCAGTGCAATTCGGGCGCTTCTGGGACTCGCGCCAAAAATGGCGAGACGGCTCGACGAGGCGGGTGGCGAGACGGATGTGCCGCTCGATCAAGTACAGCCAGAAGATAGACTTCGCGTTCGTCCGGGCGAGAAGATTCCGGTCGACGGGGTTGTTCTCGAGGGACGAAGCTCGGTTGATGAATCCATGATCACCGGCGAGTCCATGCCAGTGGAAAAGGATTTGGGCGCCAGATTGACGGCAGGAACCGTGAACGGAACCCGCGGACTGGTCATGCGTGCGGAGCGAGTGGGTAAAGATACCCTTCTCGCCCAGATCGTACGCATGGTCAGCGAGGCACAGCGCTCGCGCGCTCCGATTCAGCGATTGGCTGATAAGGTCTCTTCGTACTTTGTTCCCGCTGTGATTCTCGTCGCGGTGATCACGTTCGTCGTGTGGTTGTCGATTGGGCCACCGCCGCGATTCGCTCACGCGCTCGTGAACGCAGTCGCCGTGCTCATCGTCGCCTGCCCATGCGCACTCGGACTCGCGACTCCCATGGCAGTCATGGTTGGAACCGGCCGCGGCGCTCATGGCGGTGTTCTCATCCGTAATGCCGAGGCGCTGGAGACCTTCCGAAAGGTAAACACACTCATCGTGGACAAGACCGGCACTCTGACAGAAGGGAAGCCTCAGGTCAGTACGGTTTTCGCGTTGCCCGATTTCACCGAAGCCGAGATTCTCTCGCAGGTCGGAAGTATAGAGCGATCAAGCGAACATCCTCTGGGTGCTGCGATCGTCGACGCGGCTCTTGGTCGAGGAATCGAATTGATCGACGCCCAGGAATTTGAATCCGTGACGGGAAAGGGTATCGTCGGGAAGATCGAGGGAAAACCCATTGCAATCGGGAGCGCTGAGTTCCTGCTTACACAGGGCGTAGACACCGCTCTGCTGAACGAACGCGCGGAGTCTCTGCGGAAGGATGGCCAGACCGTGATGTTTGTTTCAGTTGGCGAAAAGCCCGCCGGCCTGATAGCCGTCTCAGATCCAATTAAGGCATCTACCCTTGATGTGATCGGCGAACTGAAGAAGGCCGGTCTGAACGTCATCATGGTCACCGGCGACAACAGAACAACAGCCCAGGCAGTAGCAAGCAAGCTTGGCATCGCATTTGAGGCAGACGTACTTCCGGAAAGAAAGGCGGAGGTCGTCAAGGCTCATCAGCAAAAGGGCGAGATTGTTGCGATGGCCGGAGATGGCGTCAACGATGCACCGGCACTCGCGCAGGCCGACGTCGGCATTGCCATGGGAACGGGAACAGATGTGGCGATGGAGGCCGGCGGAATCACTCTGCTCAACGGAGATCTGCACGCCATCCTGCGGGCGCGCCATCTGAGTATCGCCACCATGCGGAACATTCGCCAGAATCTCTTTTTTGCATTCATCTATAACGCTATCGGCGTCCCCATCGCAGCAGGAGTCCTCTTCCCGTTCTTCGGGCTGCTTTTGAATCCCATGATTGCCGCAGCAGCCATGAGCTTCAGCTCCGTCTCCGTAATTACGAATGCGCTTCGGTTGCGTGCCGTGAAACTGTAAACATACTCGGACGTCAGGCCGAAATGATCTTTCGAAGTTCACTGGATCGACCCAGGCTTCTGAGCAGAAATCACAACATACCCGAGCTTTCCTTCGCGTGTGGCCCGAAGTGCGACCTGCGCGAACTGCTTCGCAGTAGAGAAGTCAATACCGGGCAGTTCGAGCTTCTTCAGGCCCACGGCGATTTCGGCTCCAAGCAGCTTCCCCCGAACCTGCTGAACCATTTCCAGAAGGCAGCCGCTCTGATCTTCAACGGTCTCGATCTCAAAGCCAACTTGCTGCAGGATGCTGGCGTATTGCTCCACCGGCAATGCATCTCCAATGCAGGCAATCCATGAGAGCAGGCCTTCGAGTTCCGGAATTGTTTTTTCTGACCGCGTCAGATCGCTCAGGCCGAGTTGGCCACCTGGCGTGAGAATACGAAGGAACTGCTGAGCAGCCCGCGGCTTATTCGGAAAAGTACAGAATGCACATTCGCAGATCACGGCATCGAAAGTCGAATCGGCAAAGGGTAGCATCTCCGCATCGGCGTATTGGAAGCTTACGCTTCTGCTCAAAGCGCGTTGTTCAGCTTGCTGATTTGCGAGACGAACATTCTCTTCACTTAAGTCGATCCCTGTGACCTTGCAGCCAAACTTTTCGGCGAGGCAGAACGCGCTTGTACCGCGGCCTGCGGCAACGTCGAGCACATGCGACGCAGGCCCGAGATTCAGGAGTGAGCCTAGACGTTCGGTCAGTTGGGTGCCCCCAGGGTGAAAGCTTTCTCCCAGGAGGATTCGCGCGAAATCGCTTCCGTAAAACGTGGCGCAACACTGTTTGACGCTTGGCTCTTCCATGTTCATCCCTTAGCGCGATGCGATTTCGTCGATTTGAAGCAGAGAGTCCACTTCCATCCGCTCAGTGCCCGCATGGAAGTCGAAGACGACCGGCTGCGGCTGATAAGGCTTGCCATCCCGGCGAGCCTGTTTGCGCATTGGTTCCATGGCATCCAGCTGAGCACGGGCCTGTTCGCGGTAACCGACCGAGTTGTACGAACAAAACGGGATCTGCTTTCCGCCTGGGAGCAAGAACTCCTTGCAGCATTTCATCAGATTCTTCTGGTTGAAGGTCCATGGGTCCATGAAGTCCTGCAGCATGATCATGAGCATATTCTTTGCGATATCGCCGATCGTAAGGCTTTCCGGAATTCCACACGCCTGGCATGAGATGGCGAACTGCTCGGCTGATTTCTGCGAGCCGGAAACCGACGAAGAGGACCAGAGTCCTTCAAGGGCTTTCTTGATCTCAAGGCTGAAATCGGGCATGACGCGGTTGGTAATGTAGTCGAGATAGTTGTACACATTCACGATGCGCGAGAGCGGCGTCACGTTTTCACCGTCGATGAATGCGTAGGTGACCGAGTTACATGAAGGAAAGCAGCACGGAACCGGGATGAAGTCACTGGCCACAAACTTGCCCACCGTCTGCTGTTCGATCAGGCGAACGATGTCCGGAATGGTCATCCGTTGCATCGGATCGTGCTGCATGTGGCGGCCCGCGTGGAATGCCGGCTGAAAGTTGATGCCACGAATGGCCGGGTGTTTGATGGCCAGTTCGATAATCTTGCCCACTTCATGGTCATTCACGCCGCGCTCGATTGCGGGAACGAGCGTGACGTTGAGACCAATGGACGCGAGTCGATCGAGCGCAAGCAGCTTTTCCTCAAGAATGTCAGGTTCGCCGCGAATGATGCGATAGGTCTCGCGGCCGAAGCCATCGAACTGGAAGTAGATGGATGGGCGCACCTCCGCGAGTTGTTCAAGAAACCGGTCATCGTGCGCAATGCGCTTGCCATTGGTATTGAGCATGACAAAAGGAATTCCGCGCGTGTGTGCTGCCCGTACGAAGTCGATGATCTGCGGATGAATGGCCGGCTCTCCGCCGGAGAACTGCACGACTTCCGGGTTTCCTTCGGTACGGACAAAATCGTCCAGCATCGCTTCCACTTCTTCCATCGTCAAGCTGAAGCCGGGCCGCGCATCGGCGAAGCACAGCGGGCAATTCATATTGCAGGCGCTGTTGACCTCGATAATGCCGAGGCAGGCATGTTGCTGATGGTCAGGGCATAGCCCGCAGTCGTGTGGACAGCCGTCCTTGATCTCCGTGCCATAGGTCAACGGAATGGTGCCCGGCTTATTGAACTTGCTGAAGTTGGTATAAGCCTGAGCATCGCCGTAGACAAGCGCTTCAAACGGGCCGCACTCCGAGCACCGTTTGGCCATGTAAACCTTGTTGTCGCGCAGCAGGATCTTGGCATCAATCACTTTCCTGCATTGCGGGCAGATACTTCGGGTGAGTTCGTAGAATACGTAGTCCGCGTCCTTCTTCCGTTGTGGGCGCGATGGAGTATCGGTGGTTCGCGGTCCGTTCAAAGTGTTCAAATGCGTCACCATTTTCGCAGAATTAACTCTACGTCTCTTTGGGTTATGCCATCAATCTAAGCTCGTGTGAGTGCGAGTTCTCCTCGACGGAAGGTCACTCGCAATTTAAAATCTCAACTGGAACTGTCTCTCGCTCGGATCGCGTAACATCCATGCCCCAATACTTGTTGAGCGTCCATTGCGCGAGTAAACGATCGAGTGAGAATAGTCCAGCACCAAAGATGAGGATCATCAGGGACGCAAAGAGAAAGGTGTACGGGTCGGCTACGTAGAACTTTCCGGGATCGCTTATGACGGATGTCAGGGCCTCGTGGTCAGCCGTCCAGTAGGCCACAAACATATTGATCG
>JAGWSG010000225.1 GCA_028876335.1 Acidobacteriota bacterium | reverse complement strand
GAGTGCGATGACCGCAAAGACGGCGATGAAGAATACGTTGGGCAGATACCCGAGGATTGCATTGCCGGCTACGCGGAGGGCGGCGATTACATAGTCAAGGAGCAGCCGTGCGTAACCGCGGGTCCAGGGGAAAAAGCCGAGTACCGCAGACGCATAGATATACGCCACGACCAGCGAGATGATCATGCGCAACAAGCGTGCAAGGGCTATGACGAAGCCGGTGATACGTCCTGCGGGGAGAAGTTCAAAGCTCTGAATTCTGAGCGACTTTATGACGGTTCCGCGCCATGAGTGCAGCCTGGCATAGAGCTGCCGGAAGAGGAGTCCGAGAAACCGGAAGAAAAGAATGAGGAGCGCTGTGGCAATGAGCGCATAAACGACGCCAAGCAAAATGGACTTGAGGCTGTATTCCTGCCTGAATTGCTCGAGCGCGTCGTTGATGCGTTGCGTGTAGTCCATGGCGAGCAATTGTCGCGTGGTGTCTGCGACTGTCGCATCCTGGTCCGTTACGCTCATGATGATCAGGTCGCCGGCCATGATGTCTGAAGTGTTCTCGCCGTCGGCGACGGTGAGGGGTTTGCTCTTGAGGTTTACGTCTTTGGATACGGTTTCAATGCGGCGCTCAATGGCCTCTGCGCGCGCTTCGGCAGTGAAGGAAAGTACACCTGAAACTGAGAAGAGTGTCTTGCCGTGCAGTTTGACTGGGGCAGTCGGCACTGGTTTTTTGGTGGCGGGGGTTGGGGTCGATTGAGTCTTGGTGGATGCGAGGTGTTCAGGCGAGGGTTTGGCCGGAGCTGCAGAGCAGGGGAAACAGGAAGCGAAAAGCAGGCCTAAAGCAAAGACGCTGCAAATAATTATCGCTGTTGAGCGCTTAATAGTTGGAGAGGCCACTTTCATCACAGGAATCCATGATTCAGCATGACGCTGCATGCGTGCAATACGAAAAGTCTCAATCCTTTGATACGGCGACGCGGGTTGGCACACTATCTCAACAAAGCCAGTGCGATTTTTACATCTTTTCAAGGAAGGAGTCTCCTATGAGTCTGCTTTCCAGTCTCCCTCAGGTGATCACAGCGATTGGTGGCCTGGGTACGGCAGCCTTCGGTCTGGTGGATGCGACCAAGGTCTTCAAGGGGGGAGTTAACCGCTTCGGATTCGCCCGGATTGAGGCCGCGGTCAAGACGCTTACGCCGGGTGTTCCAGCTTCTGGACTTTCGCAAGAACGCATACTGGCCACTCTGCGCGCGAACTGGTACAACGGCAAGCATCTCGAAGACCAGAAGTCGATTGCGAAGTCCCTGATTAAGGTTTCGTTGTCTGCAGTTAATGCGAGTGCGGTTGCAAAAGCGACTGGACAGGACGCTGCGATTTTGAGCGAAGTGGCTTCGAATATCACGACCGGTACACCGCTTTCACAGGCACAGAGCGATGTGTATGCGCGCTTCGATTTTGTGGTGACTGCCTTGCTTGACGAGGTTTACCAGGATGCCGACCAGTCGTTCACCAACGGAGCGCGCACGGTTGCCGCAATCTTCGCGCTGTTGCTCGCCGTGGCCGGAGGATGGACGCTGGTGGGTGGTTCGTTTGTGACTTATGTAAAGAGTATGCCGATGCTGCAAGCACTTGCGGTAGGCCTTCTGGCCATTCCGCTGGCACCGATTGCGAAGAATCTGTCAAGCGCACTGGTGGCTGCTGTGAACACGATGCAGGTATTGAAGAAGTAGGTTGCCGATGACGCGATTCCTTGACGTGCGGTTGCATGCGGTGGGCGGCGAACTGGCCGTGCGGGTGTCGGTGTTCCAGGGGACAACCATTAGCGATTACACCGGCATGCTGCTTGGTGATTTTCTTGCGCAGATCAGAGGACGGCATGTGTTTGTGGTGGCGCATGGGTTCAATGTGAATCGTGCGGACGGGATTGCGTGCCTTGCGCATTGGGAAACGCTGCTTCAGTTGCAGGAGCCGGCGGTATTTGTCGGCTTGCTGTGGCCGGGCGATTCCGTCTGGGCGCACGGGCTTGACTATCCGTCTGAGCCGCGCGTAGCCAACAACGCTGGACAACTTATTGCGCAGTTTCTAGATGCGAATTTTGGAGGCGCGGCGAGCATTTCGCTTGCGTCACACAGCCTGGGCGCGCGCGTGGTGCTGGAGACGGCGCAACAGATGAAGCGCGGCTTGCGGGGCGTGATCATGATGGCTCCTGCAATTGACGATAACTGCCTAACGACGGAGTTCAGCACGGCCGCGGCAAATGCGGGGACGATCTCCGTGCTGGCGTCGAGAAAAGACAGCGTGCTTTCCGGGCTCTTTCCGCTGGGAAATTTCTTTGCAGGGATTCTTACAGTGGGGCATCCGTGGTGGCATGCCGCGCTTGGGCACACCGGACCCGCGAGCCCTGCGCCCGCAAATTTTGTGGCTCCGTTTGAGATTTCAGACTCATGGAATTTCAGTCACGGCGACTACCTGAAGATTGCGTATCCTTCACCGCCCCAGTTGCCGTTGCCCACTGTGGTTGCGCCCGATGGTTCCTACCAATATCCCCAAAGTTTCGGCCCAAATGGTCAACTTGTGGATGGCTGGCAGGCTGCATTTACAGCTGCCTTTGCGTCGACCCGGCTGCGCTAAGACCCAATAGTTCATAGGCGCAATCCTGCTTCGAATGTGTATTCTTCTCTGTGCCGACGCGCAGCCCATCGCGCTTGTTGGATTTAGAGGTCGTTTCAGGGGGAATCATTATCACCGTGGGATCAAGAGCAGGGTTGCGCGTTGCATTGTGTTTAGTTTGTGTGTGCATTTTGACTGCGGGTCTTTACGCGCAAACCAGCGTGGATTGGCGTGTCTATAACGGCAGCTTGAGCGGCGACCACTACTCGAAGCTTAACCAGATCAATCGTAAAAATGTAAAGCAGCTCAAAATTGCCTGGACGTTCGACACGGGTGAAAAGGGCGGAATTCAAACGAATCCTCTCGTGATTGGCGGCGTTCTGTATGCGTATACACCGACGGCAAAAGTGATTGCACTGAACGCTGCGACGGGTCAACAGATCTGGCGTTTCGACTCAGGTGTTAAGAGCACGCAACCGGCGCGTGGACTGGCTTTCTGGGCGAACGGAAAGCAAACGCGGTTATTTGCGGGCATTATGAATTTCCTCTACTGCCTGGACGCGAAGACAGGCGAGGTGATTAGGAGCTTCGGGGAGGATGGACGGCTCGATCTGCGCAAGGGGCTACGAGGAAACTACGAGGACCAGTCTATTGCGCTCACCTCGCCGGGGACTGTCTACAAGGACGTAATCATTGTGGGGGGACGCAACCCAGAGACCCACCCGGCGCCGCCAGGCGATATTCGCGCCTTTGATGTGCACACGGGGAAGTTGCGTTGGGTATTCCACACAATTCCGCATCCGGGCGAGCCGGGATATGAGACGTGGCCCAAAGATGCCTGGAAGACCGCAGGGGCGGCAAACAACTGGGCCGGAATGACTGTGGATGTGCAGCGCGGGATCGTATATGTGCCAACGGGTTCCGCAGTGATGGATTTCTACGGCGGCGATCGTGTAGGGGACGGACTATATACAGATTCCGAACTTGCGCTTGACGCACTTACCGGCAAAAAACTGTGGTATTTCCAGGGAGTACATCACGATGTATGGGACCGGGATTTCCCGACGGCTCCGGTGCTGTTCACCATGCATCGGGACGGGAAAGAGATTCCAGCGATTGCGCAGACCTCAAAGCAGGGATTTGTATTTGTGTTCGATCGCGTGACGGGCAAGCCGTTGTATCCCATTACGGAAAGACCATACCCGAAGAGCATTGTGGCCGGAGAGGTGACCGCGCCGACGCAACCACTGCCGGACTGGCCTGCGCCATTTGCGCGGCAGCGCGTAACCATCAACGACCTGACGGCGCGGACACCGGAAGCGCATGCCTGGGCCGTGAAGAAATTTAATGAGAGCATAAGCGACGGGCAATTCATTCCGTTCCGGACGGATAGAGACACTCTGGTTTTTCCCGGCTTTGACGGCGGTGCGGAGTGGGGTGGCCCTGCGCTCGATCCAAAGACGAACATTCTGTATGTGAACGCGAATGAGATGGCGTGGCTTGGCCGCCTGGTGCCGGCAGAGACGGGCGGAAGCCCTGGTGAGCAACTCTTCCGGCAGCAATGCTCCGTGTGCCACGGCATCAACCGTGCGGGTTCGCCCCCGGCGATGCCGTCGCTTATAGATGTGACCAAGAGACTGCCTGAGCAGAAGATTGTGGACACGATTCATGGCGGAAACGGACGCATGCCCGCGTTTCCCAATGTGCAGGGCAAACAGTTGGAGAGTTTGCTGGCTTTTCTGCGAACAGAGGTAAAACCGGAGGATGACAAGAAGGAGATGGCAGCGGTCGTTGAACCGGGGGTGCATGATCCCGAAGGCAAGCAGGTGTATCAAACGTATTGTGCGGGCTGCCATGGGGACAATTGGAAGGGGCAGATGGCCCCGCCGATTCCAGGATTGCTGGGGATTGAGCACCGCTTGACGCGTGCGCAGGTGACGGAGATTGTCCAGAAGGGGAGCAAGACGATGATTGCTTTTCCGGACCTGAAGGACAAGCAACTCGACGCTCTGTTGCATTACCTGGGCGTGCACGAAGAGTTACCGAAGGTTGATTCGACGCCGGGAATTCCTCAGTACGACTTTGCCGGTTATCGAAAGTTTCTGGACCCGGATGGCTATCCGGCAGTGTCTACGCCGTGGGGAACGTTAACGGCGATCAATTTGAACACCGGCAAGATGGTTTGGAAGATTCCGTTCGGTACTTATCCCGATCTTGCGGCGAAGGGAGAGACGAAGACTGGCTCGGAGAATTACGGCGGACCAGTGGTGACGGCCGGTGGCGTGCTGTTTATTGGGGCGACAGTTTATGACCGTACCTTCCACGCGTATGATGCGGCGACAGGGAAGCTGCTGTGGGAACAGCAGTTACCGTGCGCGGGCGTGGCCACGCCGTCCACTTATGAGGTGAACGGTCGACAGTATGTTGTGATTGCAGCAAGCGGAGGACGAGATCCGAAGTCTCCAACGTGCGGGGAATATGTAGCGTTTGCGCTGCCGAAGTAGAGTGCAGGGATTTGAAGAAGATAGTTTCGCTTTTTCTTCGCATTGTCACAAATTTTGAGCTATGCTTGCATGGCAACTTGGAGGTTGCCTCAGATGGATTTTCAGAAAGAATTGATCACTGAATTTGAGAAAGAGAGTTCCAGCACGCGGAAGGTACTTGAAGCAATTCCTGAGGATGCTGATTTTGGATGGGCTCCGCATGAGAAGTCGATGAAGCTTGGAAAGCTGGCCGGACACGTTGCTGAGACGAATGGCAGTTGGGCCACGCATACGTTGACTAAGGACCAGTTGGTCTGGAATCCGGAAATGAAAGGCGCTGATCCCGCAACGAAGGCTGAGTTGATGGAGATGTATGACAAGCAAGTGGCCGAGTCAAAGGCTGCACTTGCGGCAATGACTTCCGAGCGCTGGGAGACGCATTGGAAGTTTGTCATGGGTGAGCATGCCTTTATTGATGACACGAAATACCGTGTATGGCGCACTTGGGTGATCAATCATATGGTGCATCACCGGGCGCAGCTTGGCGTGTATTTGCGCATGATGAATAGGAAGGTGCCGGGATGCTACGGACCTTCCGCCGACGAGATGTAGGTTATCGAT
>JAGWSG010000224.1 GCA_028876335.1 Acidobacteriota bacterium | reverse complement strand
GCAGGTCCATCAGCTTCTTCAACCGGTTGTTGCGGTTGATGACGCGGCGATAGAGATCGTTCAAATCGGACGTGGCAAAGCGGCCACCATCCAGAGGCACCAGTGGGCGCAGCTCCGGAGGAATGACCGGCAGCACATCGAGAATCATCCACTGCGGCTTGTTATCCGACTTGCGGAATGCTTCAACAACCTTCAGGCGCTTGGCGTATTTCAACTTCTTCTGCGCCGAGGTTTCAGTCTTCATGCGCTCGCGCAGTTCAATGGCCAGCTCATCCACGCTCACGCGCTTCAGGAGTTCCTTGATGGCTTCTGCACCCATCATGGCCTTGAAGCCCGAAGGACGGAACTGCTGGTCGAGTTCGCGGAAGCGATTTTCGTCCTTGATGATCTCGCGCTCACGCACGCCGGGCGCGTCGCCTGGATCGATGACAACGTAGGACTCGAAGTAGAGAACGCTTTCGAGATCACGCAGGGAAATGTCCAGCAAGTGGCCAATGCGCGAAGGCAGGCCCTTGAAGAACCACACGTGCGAGCAGGGCGAAGCCAGCTCAATGTGGCCCATGCGCTCACGGCGCACCTTGCTGACGGTGACTTCCACACCGCACTTGTCGCAGATCACGCCGCGGTGCTTCATGCGCTTGTACTTGCCGCACAAGCACTCCCAGTCCGTGACAGGACCGAAGATGCGTGCGCAGAACAAGCCATCGCGCTCAGGCTTGAATGTGCGGTAGTTGATGGTCTCCGGCTTGGTTACTTCACCATGCGACCACGAACGGATCTTCTCAGGCGAAGCAAGCATGATGCGGATGGCATCGAAATCGGTAATCGGGCTCGTAAGCTCAAACGGGTTCGAACGGAACAAGGCGACCCTCCTTGGCAGGCCTCGTTGGGCCCTGCCGCGGCTCTCCCGGGTGTTGTTTACAGGCTCTCCCTACCCGGGTAGCGGCTGAATTGCCGCCTTTAGAAGAGCCCTCAAAATCTTCAGCGCGTGTGGCCGGATTGCACCGGCCAGCGCTCACTTAGTCATCGGCAACTGCCGCCATCTCCGGAGCAGGAGCCTTGCGCACCAGATCGGCACGCTTAATTAGCTCCACGTCAAGGCAAAGCGACTGTAGTTCGCGAATCAGCACGTTGAACGACTCGGGCACACCAGGCTCAATTGCTGCCTCGCCCTTCACGATGGCCTCGTAAATCTTGGTACGGCCATACACGTCGTCGGACTTCGCCGTCAGCAGCTCCTGCAGGATGTATGCGGCACCATACGCTTCCAGCGCCCACACTTCCATTTCGCCAAAGCGCTGTCCGCCGAACTGCGCCTTGCCGCCCAGCGGCTGCTGCGTAATCAGCGAATACGGCCCGATCGAACGAGCGTGAATCTTGTCGTCGACCAGGTGCGACAGCTTGAGCTTGTAGATGTAGCCGACCGTTACCGGTTGCTCGAACTGATCGCCCGTCATTCCGTCGTACAGCGTGGTCTTGCCCGATGATGGCAGGCCCGCGGATGCCAGCAGCGCCTTGATCTCTTCTTCCTTCGCGCCGTCAAACACCGCCGTTCCGAACCAAATGCCACGCTCCATACCGGCTGCGACACGCAGCAGCGTTTCGTCGTCGAGCTCAAGCAGTTGATTCAGAGTTGCCGTACCGGCAAACTCCTTCTTCACCGTTTCGCGCACGAAGTTCGCGTCGCCGTTCTGTTTTACGAGGGCGGCAATTTTCTTGCCAAGATCCGCCGCGGCCCAGCCCAGATGTGTTTCAAGAATCTGACCCACATTCATACGCGAGGGCACACCCAGCGGGTTGAGAACGATTTCGACCGGCGTTCCATCGGGCAGGTACGGCATATCTTCTTCAGGAAGAATGCGCGCAATCACGCCCTTGTTGCCGTGACGGCCTGCCATCTTGTCGCCCACACTCAGTTTGCGCTTCATGGCTACATAAACCTTGACCAGCTTGATGACGCCCGGAGGCAGCTCATCGCCCTTTTGCAGCTTGGCGATCTTCTCGTTGGTGATCTTGCGCAGAACTTCAATCTGACGCGAGGTCATCTCTTCGATTTCGTCAATCTGCTCGTTCACCCGCGGGTCCTTGTCGGCGTAGCGGATGCGCTTGAGGTTCTTGGTTGAGATGCGCTCAATGGTTTCACGGTCGAGAATCGCATCCTTGGTCAGCAGGCGCTTGTTGGTGCGCTCGTCGTGCAGGTCGGCCAAGACTTCCTTGCCGCCCAGAATCGCTTCGAGACGCTTCAAACGCTCGTCGGTAAGAATGCGGATTTCGTCGCCCAGATTCTTCTCAAGCTGCGCCACGTACTCGGCTTCAATCTGCTTGGCGCGCTCGTCCTTCTCCTGTCCCTTGCGGCTGAAGATGCGCACGTCCACAACTGTGCCTTCAATTCCCGGAGGGCAGGTGAGCGACGCGTCACGCACGTCGCCGGCCTTCTCACCGAAGATGGCGCGCAACAGTTTTTCTTCCGGCGTCAACTGAGTTTCGCCCTTCGGCGTCACCTTGCCTACCAGAATGTCGCCGTGGCTGATCTGTGCACCGATGCGGATAACGCCGCTCTCATCCAGATCGCGCAGCGCATGTTCGCTCACGTTTGGAATGTCGCGCGTAATTTCTTCCGGTCCCAGCTTGGTGTCGCGCGCTTCAATTTCGAACTCTTCGATGTGTACTGAAGTGTAGTAGTCCTCCTTCACCAGCTTTTCACTGATGAGGATAGCGTCTTCGAAGTTGTAGCCGCGCCACGGCATAAAGGCCACCAGCACGTTACGGCCCAGTGCCAACTCACCCTGCTCGGTGCAGGGTCCGTCAGCAATGACCTGCCCCTTGATGACCCGGTCACCTTCACGCACAACCGGCTTTTGATTGATACAGGTGTTTTGGTTCGAGCGCTTGAACTTGATCAGCGTGTAGATGTCCGAACCGACTTCTCGTGACAACTGCGTGGGATGATGTTCGCCCTCGACACGCACAATGATGCGCTCGGAGTCGACCGAATCCACAATGCCGTTACGCTTGGCCAGAACAACGGCACCGGAGTCGCGTGCAGTCACACCCTCCATGCCCGTGCCCACCAAAGGCGCTTCAGCCACCAGCAGCGGAACCGACTGACGTTGCATGTTCGCGCCCATCAGCGCACGGTTTGCGTCATCATGCTCAAGGAACGGTACCAGCGACGCTGCCACCGAGACAAGCTGCTTCGGCGAAACGTCGATGTAGTCCACTTCCTCGCGATTCACGAGCACAAAGTTGCCCAGGCGACGTGCGTTGACGAGGTCTTCTGTAATCCGACCGTTCTCGTCGAACTCAATGTTCGCCTGCGCGATGGTGTGCTTGTCCTCTTCCCACGCGGAAAGATAGAAGCTGAAGGGGATGTGCTCAATCTGCCGCTTGCCGGCCTTCTTCAGGCTGGCATTCAGCTTAATCGCCTCGTCCTTTTCCAGGTGATCGCCCACGCGCATACCGCTCTCGCCAGCGTTTACCACTTCCACGTAGTCCAGAATCTTCGAGTCCTTCACCTTGCGGTAAGGCGACTCGATGAAGCCGTACTCGTTGATGCGCGCAAAGCAGCTCAGAGAGCTGATCAGACCGATGTTCGGACCTTCCGGCGTCTCAATCGGGCAGATACGGCCGTAGTGCGTCGGGTGCACGTCGCGGACTTCAAAGCCGGCGCGCTCGCGCGACAGACCGCCCGGTCCCAGTGCGGAGAGGCGACGCTTGTGCGTGATCTCCGAGAGCGGGTTGGTCTGGTCCATGAACTGCGACAGCTGCGAGGAGCCGAAGAACTCGCGGATGGCCGCCATGACCGGCTTGGCGTTGATCAGGTCGTGCGGCATGGCCGTGGACATTTCCTGGTATACCGACATCTTTTCTTTGATCGCACGCTCCATGCGCACCAGGCCAATTCGGAACTGGTTTTCAAGCAACTCGCCCACG
>JAGWSG010000223.1 GCA_028876335.1 Acidobacteriota bacterium | reverse complement strand
CTCGACACGCTGAAATCTCTGGTGGATGAGTTGGAGCGCGAGGCTGCCCGCCTCGCCGCATAACCGCGAAAACACAGTTCGGAGGCCTTATGCGTAATGTAACGATGATTCGCACGGAGCCGGGCCTGGTCTCTGTCCCAATAGAGCGGGCCGTCTTCTGCGAAAACTGCGAGACCGTATCCAACTCGAACACGCGGCGATGCGGGGTGTGCGGGTCGGAGAGGATCATAGAACTGGCTCCGCTGGTCACTCCCCCCTGGGACCCGGGGCCAGCACCAGCAGCGGCATTGGCTGCGTAGTGAAAAGGGGCAATCGCCACCCATCTATATGCCTTCGATGAGTGCATAGGTGATCTCGCATTAATCCAGATACATCACTTCCGACATGCGGGTTTCACTGGACTAACCGGCATTCACAGAGTGTGATGTCTCTATTTTGTGTGGTTGCTAAGGCCACGCTGCCGGCCATACCGGCGCGGTGAACAACCCATGACCCGTTTGAAGGCTTTGCCAAAAGCACTCTCTGACTCGTAGCCCAGAGAAATAGCAATCGAGAGAACCGGTTCCGTGGAGTTCACCAGGCGGTCGCCGGCGAGCAGCATTCGCCAGCGCGTCAGATAGTCCATAGGGGTTTCGCCAACTTTCTCCTTGAATTTCAGGGCGAAAATCGACCGTGACATGCCCACCTGCTGGGCCAGATTCTTCACGCTCCATGCACCCGCTGGATTTCGCTGTATCGATGTGATGGCCTTGTTGATTTGCGGATCACTGATGGCGTACAGCCAACCAACGGAATCTCCGGAGGCATGGGTCAGATGGACGCGCAATGCCTGAACCAGCATGGTGCAGGCAAGCTGCTGAACGATGATAGAACTGCCGAGCCTTTCATTGCGCAACTCATCCCTCATGCGTTCCAGCGACAAGCGCACCGCCGACTTTTCTTCTTCGTTGTGCAGATGCACGAAGGGCGGCAAAGAGCCTAACAGCAGGTCGGCAGGATTTCCGTCCAGCACAAAGTGTCCTCCCGCGAGGCTACACGCGGGTTCGCCGTCACACAGGCTGAGCCGCCCCTGTTGCAGGGCGAGGAGAAGCGACTGAAATTCAATGGGGCGAGCCGATTTATCCGTTGCCAGTGCGAAGAGTTTGCCGTCCGGCAGCAGAAAGCAGTCGCCTTGCTGAAGGAATACCGGTTCTGCATCCGCTCTGGTAAGCCAGCATGTGCCCGAGAGCACGGCATAGCACTTGATACCCTCATACTCTGGAAAGAGGATCGACTGCTTTTTCCCAATATCGAAGCGGCCCGAGACATGGCTGCGGGGCTTTAGCAGGGACAGTACGCTTGAAAGAGGGTCCATTAAACTCCCGGACGATTGGACGAAAACTTCAGAGTTTTAGAGTAATTTGAATCCCTTCCGTTTCATCTTTTCTTTGAAGGGCGCGATCAGCGTGCCTTGGAAGGGACTGAGATGATGAAGGTTTTTGTTACTGGAGCGACAGGGCTTCTTGGATTCGCGATTGTGAACGATCTGGTGGCAGCGGGGCACCAGGTAACCGGACTGGCGCGCTTCGACGCCTCGGCCAAAAAGCTGGCCGATGCAGGGGCGCAGAGCCTGCGCGGTGACATTGGAGATCTTGGCGTTCTGCGCGCGGGCGCGGCGAAGGCGGATGGCGTGATCCATACGGCCTTCTATCACCAGATCTCGCACATTCCACTGGGAACACGGCTCAGTATATTTCTGGGCGGCCCTCCTACGGGCATCGTGGAGCGTTTTCTTCAGGCGGCACTGGAAGCAGATCGTCGTGCGCTGGAGGCGATGGGCGGAGT
>JAGWSG010000222.1 GCA_028876335.1 Acidobacteriota bacterium | reverse complement strand
AATTTCAAGCCGGATTCCCCGCGACCCAAGCAGCGACCGCAGCGAAGCCTCAATCGATTCCGCCTCATTGCACGCCGGAACAATCACGCTCAAATGCGGCCCCGCACCATCCGGCAACGCGTCCAGCCTCTCGGCATCAACCTGCGTCAGATCCGGCAGCGTCGGCATCCCGCGCAGCGCAATCCACGCCTGCCACAGCCACACCGCCGCATAAAACCAGCTCACTGCCGCCAGCGCAGTTGACATGGACTCAAGGTGCACCATGATCTCAGTATCGCCCAGCGCAGCCCCGCCCTACGTCGCAGCCGGCTCCTCCAGCGGCGGCGCAAACCGCGCCCCCAACAGCAGAAACACGCAGGAGAGGAAGAGCGTCACCAGAGTGCAACCCAGACCATAACGAAGATTCGTCCGGTCCGCCACTGCGCCAATAATCTGCGGCGAAAACGTGTCGCCGAAAAAATGGATGATAAACAGGTTCATCGATATCGCCGTCGCCCGCACCGGCGCAGACACCGAGTTCACAATCGCCGTATTCAACGGCCCCGTATTCAGAAACAGAAAGAACTCCGCCGCAAACAGCGAAGGCACAGCCCACTTCGTCGGCCCGAAGAACAGCAGCACGCCAAACGGAATCGTCAGCGCCACCGACCAGAAACTCACCAGGTACAGCGCGCGATGATTCGTCCTCAGCCAGCGTTGCGCAATCCAGCCGCCCACCGCGGTGCCAATAATCCCGTCAATCACCGTTGATGCGCCTGCTACCTGGCTCGCCTTAGCCACCGTCAGCCCAATCGGATGATGCAGAAAATCCGGAATCCAGTTTGAGATGCCGCCCATCGCAAATGTCAGCTCGGCCAGTCCAAACGTCGCGCACAAAAAAGCCGGATTCCTCAGCAGGCCCGGCACCGTCGAGCGATTCACCGACCCCTTCAACCTGTCTGAAGCCCCGCGCTCCGGTTCCTTCGCAAACAAGCCAAACAGCAGCGCAACCACCAGCCCGGGCAGCGCGCAAATCAGAAACGGCGCACGCCAACCCCAGCGCGATCCCATCATGCCGCCCGCCACATACCCCAGCGCCGCGCCCACCGGAATCGCTGCATAGAAGATCGAAAGGATCCGATTCCGGTCGCGCTCCGGGTAGAAATCCGCCAGCACCGCAGGAGCGAAGATCGTGAACGTCGCCTCGCCAATGCCCACAATCGCGTGCCGGAAGTAGAGCGTCCAGTAGTCGTGCACCCAGCCGGTGGTCAAGGTCGCCAGGCTCCACAGCACCGCGCCGCCAATAATCAGCGGCTTGCGTTTGAAGCGGTCGCCAAGCCAGCCCGTCAACGGCGCCGCCAGCATGTAGACGAAAAACATGCCCGTCGTCAGCGCGCCCATCTGCTCTTTTGTCGCGTGAAAATCCGTCTGAATCAGCGACAACTCACCCGGCAGTATGTACCGGTCAATAAAGTTGAGCAGGTTGAGCGCCAGCAACAACAGGAACGTGACAAGCGCAGGGCTCATCCACGGACGCGGCTCGAGTTCGGAAGTTGTCAGCTTGAATTCGGACACGATAGGGATTCTGCGCAAGCTGCGCGGGCGCACTCAGGAATATCACATGAACCGCGACATAGCATATGAGCGTTGCCAATCGCAGACGTCCCGGCTCGCGCCGTTTAGCTCATCTTCTCGTCCCGCGGCCACTTCGCTGTCACCGTCGTCGCAATCCCACCACGCGGACGAAACACCCCATGCACCACCGCCCACACCGGATCGCACGCCTTCACCACATCTTCAAGAACCTGGTTCACAATGTTCTCCTGAAATATCCCCAGGTTCCGATAGCAGAACAGGTATTCCTTCAGCGACTTCAGCTCCAGGCACCGCTCCCGCGGCATGTAGCGGATAGAAAGTGAACCAAAATCCGGCAGTCCCGTCTTCGGACACACCGAGGTCAGCTCCGGGTCGTCAATCACAATCTCGTAGGCGGGAAACTGATTCTGCCAGGTCTCAATCTCCGGAAAGGCGAAATCGAGGCCGGCTTTGGCGTGGTCGTCTGTGTAGCGAGGTGTCTGGCTCATATTTCTGATTGTACGGGCAACCCGAATAGGGGGGTGACAAAAGCCGTAACCCCTACCGGAATCAGATTTTTTGCTTCCTCGGGTATGGGTAATGAGTCCTATATACTGACTCAGGTTAGGTGAATGGCTGAAGCAAGCAAGCAATCAAACCGCCTATGGCTGTGGCTGGGAACTGCGGTCCTGCTCGTGGTCGTCTTTTACTCGGTGCGCACTTTTACTCGCGGCAAACTGGAAATCCATGCCGCCAAGGCCGTTGTCGGCCCTCTCTCCAACACCATCAGCACCAATGGCCGCGTCGAACCCATTACCAATTACGAGTTTCACAGCCCCATCGCCACCACTGTAAAGGCCATTTATGTCCAGGCCGGAGACAAGGTGCAGGCCGGTAAGTTGTTGATGGTTCTGGATGATACGGACGCTCGTGCGCGTCTCGCATCCGCCCAGAGCGGCGTCAAAGCGGCGCAGGCCAACCTTGATGCGGTGTTGAACAATGGAACTCAGGAGCAGCGCCTGGCCGGCGCCGCCGACGAGACCCGCGCCAAACTCGAGCGCGACCAGGCGCAGGACAGCCTCAACGCCCTCATCAAATTGCAATCCACCGGGGCCGCATCCGCAGCGGAAGTTGCCTCGGCTCGTCAACGCCTTGCCTCGGCAGACGCCAGCCTGAAGGCTGCGCAGTCCTCCATGCAGAGCCGCTACTCCTCTGCCGATATAGCCCGCGCCAAAGCAGGCCTTGCCGACGCCGAAGCCGCTCTGGCCGCCGCAAATGAAGTCATTCGCAAAACTGAAATTCACGCCCCCGTTGCAGGAACCGTGTACAGCGTCGATGTCAGCCCCATGGAATTTGTCGATCAGGGGAAAACGCTGCTGGAGATGGCAAACCTTGACGAGGAGCGAGTCCGCGCTTACTTTGACGAGCCGGAAATTGGCCAGCTCGCCGTCGGTCAGCCTGTCTCCATCAAGTGGGATGCCCGGCAGGGGCTCCGGTGGCACGGCGTCATTGAGCGTGTTCCCGTCACGGTTATTGCTGTCGGAACGCGCACCGTGGGCGAAACGATAGTCCGCATTACCGGCGGCGACGGACAACTTTTGCCCCAGACCAACGTTACCGTTACTGTGACCACTTCCAGCACACAACACGTGCTGAGCGTGCCGCGCGAAGCCCTCTTTACTGAGAACGCACAGCCCTACGTCTATAAGCTCGATGGCGACAAACTTTTGCGCACACCGGTAGAAACTGGAACCATCAACCTCACACAGGTTGCCATCGTCTCGGGGCTCAAGGCTGGAGACACCGTCGCAACCGGCACAATTACGGGCCAGCCGCTGCAGTCGGGTATTCCCGTCAAGGTTGTGGAATGAGAATTGCCATGATGGCAGCCCTGTTGTCGTTCGCGCTCGTAGCGCAGGCAACCGGGCAAAGCCTGAGTCAGGTCAATGAGGCATTGCAGGCCGGCGAAGCCGACAAGGCTCTCAGCCTGCTCGCTTCCCTGCCCAAAAATGCGGAGTGGCACAACCTCGACTGCCGCGTGCAGTACGCGCTCGAGCATTGGAACGCAGCGTATGACGAGTGCCAGAAGGCCGTCCAGATGGATGATCAGAACTCCGATTACCACATGTGGCTGGGCCGCGCATCTGGCGAAAAAGCCAGCCGGGCCTCGTTCCTGAGCGCTTATTCCCTCGGCAAGCGCGTCGGTACTGAGTTTGAAAGAGCGGTCCAGATCGATCCCAAAAATGCAGCCGCACTTGCGGACCTGGGCGAGTTTTACTACTCCGCCCCCGGCATCGTAGGCGGCGGTACAGACAAGGCCGAGCAAATTGCCCGGCAGTTGGACAGCGTGGACCCCGCGCGCGCTTACGAGTTGCGCGCACGCATCGCCGAAAAGAACAAGGACTACTCCACCGCCGAAAGCGAATACAAAAAGGCGATTGAAGTCAGCAAAACCCCGGCCTTCCAGTGGATGAATCTGGCTGCCTTCTACCGCCGCCGCAATCGACTTCAAGACATGGAGTCGGCTGTCCAGAAGGGCTTTGAAGCTGCCGAGCATGAAAAGCACGCAGGCGTTGCATTGGCCAATGGAGCCTCCAGCCTTATACGTGGAGGCCGCAACTTCCAGCTCGCCTCCAAATTGCTTGAGACCTACTTGAAGAGCGACAGCCTCACCGAAGAAGTGCCCGCCTTCAAGGCATACACGCAACTGGCAAAGCTGAAGGCTGATCTGGGCGACAAGGCCGCCGCCCGCCAGGACAAAGCAGCAGCACTGGCCCTCGCGCACGACTACAAACCCGCACAGGATCTGAATTTCTGACCGTGAGAGACACCGCATCCAAATCCATCGCCTCCCGCTGGCTCCGCGCCGCCGGACTGATGGCTGTTTTTGTGGCCGCAAATGCTGCCGCATCCGCGCAGGTCTCGCTCATCACGGTCGTCAGCCTTGCGCAACGCAATAGCACGCAGGTGCACAAGGCCCAGGCTGATCTCCAGCATGCCCACGCCGCGCTCTCGGAAAGCAAAGACGTTTTCTTCCCTTCGCTCGACCTCACCACCGGCCTGCCCGCATTTCCTGAGACTGGGTTTACCGGTTCTCCACCCTCCATCTGGAGCGCAACCGTTCAGTCGCTCGTCTTCAGCGTGCCGCAGAAGAATTACATCTCCTCGGCGGGTACTGGAGTGAAGGCCGCAATCGCGGCACTCAAAGATGCGCAGGAGCAGGTTGCGCTCGACGCTTCAACCGACTACATCGAACTCGACACCATCAACCGCGAACTCAATGCCGCGCGCCAGCAGGAGGACTACGCCTCCAAGCTCGTCGAAATCGAACAGCAACGCGCCGAAGCCGGCATCGATCCTCTCAGCGACTACCTCGAAGCCAAACTCACAGCTGCGCAAATCAAGCTGAAGCGCCTGCACCTGGAGACACGCGCCGGTGTGCTCGCCCAGCAACTCGCTGCATTGACCGGTATGCCTGCGGAGACGATTCAACCGCTGCACAGCAGCATTCCCCAGATTCCGAAGATTCAGGCTACAGACGCAAAATCTCTCCCCGGCATCGAGTCTGCAAAGCTTATTGCCAAAGCCAAGTTCGCCGCCGCCAAAGGTGATCAGGACGCCAATTACTATCCACAGCTCAGCTTTTACGCCCAGTACAACCGCAACACAACGCTCCTCAATGAGGTGAACTCCTACTTTGCCAAGCCCCTGCCAGCGAACAACTTCAGTTCGGGCATCGGCCTGCAGATTCCACTCTTCAACATGCGCAACCGCGCCAAGTCGCGTGAGTCAGCCGCGGACGCCCTCAAAGCCAAAGTAGAAGCCGAAGAGGCAGAGCACCAGAACAATGTCGCCGTCGCCAGACTCACCGGCTCCCTGCGCGAACTCGATACGTTGGCTGAAATTGCTTCGCTTAAGCAGCAGATAGCCGCAGAACAGCTAAAGACTGTGCAAACCCAGCTCGAATACGGCAACGGTTCGGGTAGCGGACCGGGCTCCACGCCGCAGCTTTCACCCAAGGCGCAGCAGCAGGCCCTCATCGATGAAAGCGTCAAATCGCAGGACGCAATGGACGCCAGTTTTCAGCTTGCCAAGGCCCGCCTGGGGCTCATGCGAGCCCTCGGTCACATGGGCGACTGGCTGCGCCTGCTGAATCCACCGGCTCAGGAAACCAAACAAACCGCCCAGTAAGCCCTGTAACCCCTTTTGATACTGGGTAAATTAAGGAAAATGGTAAAATTATCAGGATGTCTAAGCCACTGAAAACCCTGTTTCTCAACCCGCCGTCGTTTGAAAATTTTGACGGTGGAGCAAGCTCTCGCTGGCCCGCTACGCGCGAGATCGAGTCGTACTGGTACCCCGTCTGGCTCACCTACCCCGCCGGCCTTCTTGAAGGCTCGCGCCTGCTCGACGCGCCGCCACACCACGTCACCGCCGCAGAGACCATCGAGATTGCCAAGGGCTACGAGTTCCTCGTCCTCTTCACCTCGACCGTTGGCTGGGAGGGTGATCAGCGTCTCGCCGAAGCCATCAAGGCTGCCAACCCCTCCATTCGCGTCGCCTTCGTCGGACCGCCGGTCACCACTGACCCCGATCGCGCATTGAACGAGTGCTCTGCTCTCGATTTCATCTGCCGCCGCGAGTTCGACTTCTCCGTCGTGGAGTTTGCGCAGGGCAAGCCGCTCAATGAAATTCTCGGCATCAGCTACAAGGTAGACGGCAAGGTCGTGCACAATCCCGATCGCCCGCAGGTGGAAGACCTCGACGCCATGCCGTGGGCAACAAAGATCTACAAGCGCGATCTCGACGTCACCAAGTACAACGTGCCGTTCCTTCTCCATCCCTACATCGCGCTCTACTCCACACGTGGCTGCCCCGCGCAGTGCACCTTCTGCCTCTGGCCGCAGACGCTCTCCGGTCACGCATGGCGCAAGCGCTCCACAGACGACGTGGCCGCCGAGCTCGCCTGGGCCAAGCAGAACTTCCCCGATGTGAAGGAATTCTTCTTCGACGATGACACCTTCAACATCCAGAAGCAGCGCACCATCGAGCTCTGCGAAAAGCTGAAGCCGCTCAACCTCACCTGGAGCTGCACCTCGCGCGTCACCACAGACCGCGAGACGCTCAAGGCCATGAAGGAAGCCGGTTGCCGCCTGCTCATCGTCGGCTTCGAGTCCGGCGATCCGCAGATCCTCAAGAACATCAAGAAGGGAGCCACCGTTGAACGCGCGCGCGCCTTCGCCAAGGACTGCCACGACCTCGGCCTCGTCATCCACGGCGACTTCATTCTCGGCCTGCCCGGTGAAACCAAGGAGTCGATCCGCAACACCATCAACTTCGCCAAGACGCTCGACGTTGAAACCATCCAGGTCTCCATCGCGCACGCCTACCCCGGCACTGAGTTCTACGAGTTCGCCAAAGCCGGCGGCTTCATCACCAACGAGAAGATGGAAGACGGCGGCGGCCACCAGATGGCACACATCGAGTACCCCGGCCTGCCCGTCGATTACGTCATGGAGATGGTCCACCGCTTCTACGACGAGTACTACTTCCGTCCCAAGGCCGCGTTCCGCGTCGTATGGAAGGCAATCGTCAATCGCGATGTACCGCGCCTATACGTGGAGGCCAAGGCCTTCTTGAAGCTCCGCTCGCAACGCAACAAGATGGTCAAGGAAGCGCGCTCCAAACAGGGCACGTCGCAAGCCACAGCCACCGCGGGCGACTAGTTCGCACAGTCATACAGCAAGAGGGCGGCGCTCACATCGAGTCCGCCCTCATTTGCATCCAACTGCAGAATCACAGGCGGTTCCCCTTCATGGCGAGTCACACTCTCACAGCCAGGCAATACTCCATACTGGCACTCGTTGCGCTATGCGCACCGCTCGGTGACACCTGTCTCTCGCGCGGCATGTCCGCACTGCCTCCGCTCTCCATCGCGCATCCCGCCACGCTCATCGCCGCCGTCTTCACTCCGTGGATCGCCGTCGGCATCGCATTGCTCATCGGCTTCTTTGCCAGCTACTTAACAGCGCTCTCCTGGGCTGACCTCACATTCGTTCTCCCCGCCACAGCATTCGGCAATGTGATCGTCGCCCTCTTCGCACGCTTCTGGTTGCACGAGTCCATCTCCTGGCAGCGCTGGCTCGGCATCGCGCTCATCACCATCGGCGTTGGCTTTGTGGCCAACGGGCCCGCACTCACTGAGAGGCCCGCAGCAGACGGCTCCAAACCCGCACCCGAGGAGGCCGCATGAGCGTCGATCCCCTCGCTGTTTCTAACGTTGGTTTCTGGCCAGCAACCGGCATGATTGCTGCCATCATCCTGGCCTCGACTGCGGGTGAAGTACTCACAGCGAAGGCCATGAAAACCGTCGGCGACCTCGATGAAATTCGCGCCAAATCCGGACTCAAAGGTGCGATCAAAGCTGTGGTCACCCGTCCCATGCTTTTTGCCGGAATCGGCTTTCTCGCGCTTGCATTCTTCGCGTTGCTGTTCGCCCTCAATCACCTCGACCTGAGCCTGGTCGCTCCCGCATCGGCGTCACTCACCCTCATCACCAACTCCATCGCCGCAAAAATCTTTCTCCATGAAAACGTCGACCGCCGCCGCTGGACCGCCGCCGTCTTCGTCTGCGTTGGTGTCTACTTCCTGGCCCACTGAAACAATCTCCCGGCTCGTTTTAAAGAGCTTTTGAAGAACTCCGCAAGTGCGAGTCTTTCCTCCCCCAACTGGCCTACAATGCTCTCGTGCATGCCGCGTGTTATTTCCATCTCGAAGAGCACTATTGGTCTGGCGGGCCTGCTGCTCACCACTACATTTGCCTGCCACGACGGGCGAAGTTCCGCTAACGCGGCCACAACCACTGCGAAGGGAGATAGTGCAATGTCCCTTACTGTTACCACTACTGCCTTTTCACCGGGTGGCACAATTCCCAAAAACTACACCTGCGACGGTGCTGATCGTTCGCCCAACGTGTCATGGTCTGGGGCTGCTTCCGGTGTTCAGTCATTCGCTCTCATTGCAGATGACCCCGACGCGCCGGGTAGCACCTGGACGCACTGGCTCATCTGGAACATTCCCGCCAAAAGCTCAGGATTGCAGGATGGCGTTCCGAAGGTGGAGACTCTCGACAATGGAAGCCGCCAGGGCCGGAATGACTTTCGCCGCAGCGGCTACGGAGGACCGTGCCCTCCGCGCGGAAAGCCTCATCACTACCACTTCAAAGTCTTCGCACTGGATACAATACTCAATCTGCCGGCCGGAGCTGGAAGAAATCAATTGGAGAGTGCAATGCAAGGCCACGTGATCACGCAGGGTGAGCTGGTCGGCATCTACGGACGATAAGGATTCGCCGTTCCATGCCTCCTGAAAGGATTGCCGATCATTACCCCGCTTCGGCGCACAATCGGACTGTGTGTCCTTTAACCCTTGACCCAGTAGCCTGCTTCCCGGCCTGTTGGAGGTGTACCCGCCCCCCCTCCCCAGGATTACCGCAAAAATCCGGCGATTTACAAAGGCGAAGAAAACAAAGACGCCCATTTCTTATCAATAATTTAAGGCGAACAATTGGCTAAATCGCGCCAATCAAACAACTCAAAAACGCGCACAAAATCGCGCAAAATCCATCCGCTTCGTGCAGATATTCACGCAAGAAATGTCGATTCAAGGCAATTTCGAAGCAAAAAAGATGAGCTTCAAAACAGCCGCATAAGTCCCGTCGGCTTCATGTCCGGAACCAGAAAGCTCCTCGCCTCGCCCGCGGCGCTGGTCAGTGCCTCCGCAGAAAGATGTCCCGAGCGCGCGGCAGACTCCATCGTCGAAGGCCAGCCAGTCTGGATCCAGTCGCCGGCAAGAAAACAATGCGGCCACGGCGATTCGGCACCTGGCCTGAACCTGTCAATTCCCGGCGGCACGCCGAAGGTCGCACGCACTTCCTTGATCAGCGCAGCCTTCACCAGCTTCGCCTCGCGCATCGCCGGGAAAAACTCTGCAAGCTCACGCAGCGCCAGATCAATCGCCTCCTGCCGTCCGTAAGCCGCAAACGCCCGCGACGCGCTGATGACAAGCTCAAGGTAGTTCCCCGGCCGCTTCTGCAACAAAGACTGGTTATACATCCAGTGAATCTCCCGATCCAGCAATACCGCATGTTCAAGCTGGGTTATCGGACGGTCAAACCATAAGTGCACGCTGCAGATGGGCCAGTGCGTCTGCTGTTCCACCTGCGCGGCGAGCGCGGCTGCGCCGTCCGCCTGCGGCATCTTCGGCAACAACTTTTGCAGCGCTTCAAACGGCAGCGCCAGCACCAGAAAGTCTGCCTCAATCGGCCCCGCAGTCGTGCCGAGCGTCCACCGTTGTGCAGCTTCGCTCCATGCAACCAACTCAACGTTCGCATGCAACGCAATTCGTGAACCGTGCTCGGTGAGAAACTTCGCCGTGCCCGCATACAACTCACTCAGTGGAATCGTACTCATTCCCATTGCGCCCGCTTCGGCCGAATTCATAAATAGTTCACGAATCACCTTTGCCGCATAGGGCAGTGCAATCTGGTCGAGATCCGCATTCAACGCACTCGCAATCACCAACCGCCAGAAGCGCTCAATCGTTCCCTTAGTCTGCCCATTCCGCGTTAGCCACGCAGCCAGCGTCTCGGTCGAATCAGCAGGAACCGGCTTGCGCAGCGCACTAAAGGCACGCATCAGCGCAACTTTGTCAGCGAAGGAAAACGCATGGGCGGAAAGCAGCTTCGGCAGTCCATGCAATGGCGCAGGCAGTGAAGACGGCCCCAGCGCAGAAGTCCGTCCGCCCGGTTCAATCATCGTCATCGCACTGGTCCAGTGAATCTTGTCGTAGACTCCGGTGCGCTTGTAGAACCCGCTCAGGTTTGTACAGCAGCCGAACAGCACATGCTGGCAGTTGTCGATAACCTCGTTCACACCGGGATGCAGATACGACGACGCACGCCCGCCAAGATAATCTCGACGCTCCACAAGCGTAACGGCGAATCCAGCTTCAGCCAGCGCACATGCGGCAGTCATGCCCGCAACTCCGCCGCCAACCACTGCAACCGATTTGGTTCCCTGTGCTGCCAATCGCTTCCTTGCCTTATCCGAAGATCCGCACAAACGCCATGCGCGTCATGCCCACGGCCAGAATCTCAAGCTTCTGATAGGTAGGCACTGCGACGCGACGAGAGAAGACATCGTAATCTGCTTCCTTCATGCGAATCAGCAATCTGCGATAAATCCGCACCAGCACCCACAACGCAGGCCGGCTCTCCGTATCGATCAGCGGCAGCAACTCCCTCGCAGACTCGTAGTACTTCTCCGCCCTCGCTCCAATCGACGCAAGCAGTGCACGTTCCTGCACACTCGGCGCAGAACCCGCAGGCCTATGCAACAGCCCATCAACGCTCACACCATTTGCAGATAATTCGTCGAGTGGCAGGTACACTCGATTACGAGCAGCATCCTCCGCCACATCGCGCAGGATGTTTGTCAATTGGAAGGCAATCCCCGTCTCCTCAGCCAGCTTCTCCGCTCGCTTGTCGCTGTACCCGAAGATGCGGATACACACCAGCCCCACCACCGACGCAACCAGGTAGCAATACCGATATAAATCATCAAACGTTGCGTAGGTGTCAGGAGAATCTGCCGACCCAGGGGCACGGTCCAGATCCATCGTAGTGCCGTCAATCAACTCTTCGAGCAGCTCGAGTGGGATATTAAATCGGGCAATGGCATCACGCACGGCAATAAAAACCGGATTCGTAGTTGCTACGCCCGCGGCCGTCTCGCGCCATTTCTCGCGCCAGGCGGCCATATTTTTGCGTCGTTCATCAAGCGGAATGGATTCATCATCGGAAAGGTCGTCTGCCTTGCGCATGAACGCATAAATTGCGCAAATTGCATCGCGCCGCGCCGCAGGAAGCGCCACAAACGAATAGTAGAAATTCTTCGCTTCGCGTTTGGCGATCGCGCGGCAAACGGCGTAAGCCTGCGCCAGTGTCGAGTCCTCGGTCAAGCCGCCTTCCTTGCCGGGCCCGCGCCTAGCCGGAGAAACGGAAAAGCCTTGCCGCTGACCGCACGCAGCGCGAGAGAAAGTTTGGTGCGTTTGGAAATTGCCGGCCTCGCGCTCAGCACGTCGTAATCCTGCTGCTCAATCGCACGCAGAATCTCAAGCCCGCCACGGCTGAACAGATCCAGATCAATCGCCAGTTCCCTGCTCACCATGCCGATAAGCGGCAGCCCCTGATGGAACAAATCACGCGCAAAGTCGACCTCATACTTCATCAGCGAACGGAACTCCGGCGTGGCAATTCCCTTTTGAATCGTCTCGTCAGTCACGCCAAATCGCTGCATGTCATCCTGCGGCAGATACACACGATCCTTCTTCCAGTCCACGCGCACATCCTGCCAGAAGTTCGCCAACTGCAAGGCTGAGCAAGTGGCATCGCTCAGCTTGAAGCGCTCCTCATCCGCAAAGCCACACGCATACAGCACCAGCCTGCCCACAGGATTGGCCGAGTTCGTGCAGTAATCCAGAACCTCCGCCATATTGGCGTAGCGCGTCACCACCTGGTCCTGCCTGAACGCCTTCAGCAAATTCGCAAACGGGTCCTTGGGGATGTTGCACGCACGAATCGTCTCCGCCAGCGCCACAAACACCGGATGCCGCGCTTCACCCGCGTAGCATGCATCGAGTTCGCGGTCCCACATTTCGAGCAAAGCCAGCGATTGCGCGGTGTTACCCACTTCATCGCCTAAATCATCGGAAACGCGGCAATACGCATAGATCGAATGGAAGTGCGGCCGCAGAGCCTTCGGCAAAAACCAGCTCGCCACATGAAAATTCTCGTAGTGCGTCTCGGACAAGTGCCTGCACCACGCGCGCGCCTCATCAAGCGTCGGCGTCTTCTCCGGCATACGATACTCGGCAGGCAGCGCGGCCCATCCGCGCCTGATGAGCTCATCCTGCGTCAGTGCGCCGTCTTCAGTTTGCATGGTTGCGTGCGTCATCGTTGCTTAGGGTACAATCGCCGTCTTGATTTCGCTGTTGCGGTTCATCAGCTTCTCGAATACACGGTTCAGCTCATATAAATGCGCGCGTCCAGTGATGAACGCGCCTGCCTGAAAGCGTCCGCTCGCAATCAGTTCCAGTGACTTGCGGCAAATCTCCGGCGTGTGATGGAACGTTGCGCGCAGCGTGATGTCGCTATAGTGAATGCGATTGGTGTCGATCTTCACCTGCGTACCCACCGCGCATCCGCCAAAGAAATTCACCGTTCCGCCCTTGCGCACCATCTCCACGGCCTCTTCCCATGCGTCGGGAACGCCGACCGCTTCAATCGCAATATCCACGCCACGATCATTCGGCGTAAACGCGCGCGTATCCTTAATGGCTTTCTGAATGCTTGCGGTCTTCACCACATGCGCCGCACCCAGTTGCTTGGCAGCTTCGGCCTGCCCTTCGTGCTTCACCACGGCAATCACTTCGCAGCCGTAAAGCGCAGCCACATGCAGCATCATCAAGCCAAGCGGACCGCCGCCGATGATCGCGACAATGTCTCCGGGATGCGGATGAGAGTCTTCGAAACCATGCACAGCGCACGCCAGAGGCTCCGTAAGCGCGGCATGCTCAAGCGGCACATGCTCAGGAACAATCAGCGTATTTTTCTCAACGATCCGCGAAGGAATGCGAATGAACTCGGCGTAGGCGCCATTGTTGAAGATCAGATCGTCACAGAGGTTTTCCTGCCCGCGTTCACAGAAGAAACACTTCCCGCAAGGAGCTGAATTGAGCGCAACCACACGATCGCCGGATTTGAAATTGGTAACGCCAAGGCCAGCTTCCACAACTGTTCCGGCAAGCTCATGCCCAAACAGAGCGGGAGGCACAATCATGCGCGCGTGATAGCCCCGGCGAAACACTTTCAGATCCGTACCGCACGTTAGCGCTGCGCCCACCTGCACAATCAGCTCACCCGGAGCTGCCTTCGGCACCGGCACGTTCTCAATGCGCACATCTTCGCGGCCATGCAGAACAGCGGCCTGCATCGTGAGCAAGCCATGCTCAATGGCGGTCTCCACTGTGGCGCGACCATGATGAAGGGCGCTCTCCACCGTGGCGCGGCCATGAAGCAGCGCGTCCTCCACAGTGGCACGGCCATGCTCAAGCGCCGACTCAACCGTGGCGCGGCCGTGCTCAATCACGGTTTCAACCGTGGAGCGGCTGCGTTTAATGACCTTCTTGACCGTGCCTGGCATCAGGCCCCCTTACTCCGCCCCTCTACCCAGAACCGGCTCAATCATAATCTTCATCGAGTCAGCCTTGGGGTGCGAGGCGACATCGATTGCTTCGACAGCATTTTCCAGCGCATAACGATGAGAGATTAATTGCGTTAGATCAAAGCCGTTCGTATAACCGCCGAAGACAAGTTCTGCCACCTCGGGCAGAATTCCAAATGAAGAGGAATACGACCCAAGCAAAGTCTTTTCGTCCACGCACACCGCCGCAGGATCAATCGTCACCTCGCCGTGCTGCGTCTGCGCGAACAGCAATACACGTCCTCCATGGCGCGCTGCATCCATTGCGGTGCGAATCAGCGCATTTCCACCCACCGCAAGAATCACGGCATCAGCTCCGCGGCCTTCTGTCTCAGCCAGCACGCGCTCCACAACATTCTCTGTCCCTGCATGAATTGGATGCTTCAATCCAAATTTGGCTGCAATCGCGTGACGCTTCGGATATAGATCTGATGTCAACACCTTGGCTCCGGTTTTGCTCGCCAGCACAGCGTGCATCAGACCGATCGGTCCCTGGCCAATTACCAGCACCGTGTCGTCCGCAGCCAGATTTAACAGCTTCACACCCTTCAAGACTGTATTCACCGGCTCCACAAAGGCGGCCTGCTCAAACGGCACACCATCAGGAATGGGCACAACACCGCCGTTGTTCACCACAAAATCCATGATGCGGATGTACTCCGCAAAACCGCCGCCAGAAGGCTCAAAGCCTGCTGTCACGCCAGTCTTCTTATAGAGAGGGCACTGTGAAGGTGTCTGCTTACGGCAGTAATAGCACTCGCCGCACGGCACGTGATGGAAAGTCATCACACGATCACCCACGGCAAAGCGCGTAACACCAGCGCCGACAGCCACGACCGTTCCAGCCATTTCATGGCCAAAAATGCGCGGCGCCGAGTGCGAGCCGAAGTGAATCTTTTTCAAGTCCGTTCCGCACACGCCACAAGTGGCAATCTTCACCAGCAGTTCTCCCGGCCCAATGCTTGGCACAGGCACCGTCTCCACCCGCATATCGTTTATGCCGCGGTACACAGCGGCGCGCATGGTGGTTGGGATATGCGTGTCGACAATCGGCTCGGCGGTAGTGGTCTGGGTCGCCATTCTGGTCCTGTCAGTCCTTTTCTGATAGAAATTCGTGCACGGCCTCCCGCAGAGCCCATGCGGCCTTCTTGCTATTTTCTCCCATTCGCACCAGCGCGGGCCAGAGCCACGGCCGCATCAGCGCAAAGAGAGTAAAGCGGGCGGTCTTGAAGCGTCCATCCGCTCCAATAAAAGGATTGAAGTCCGGAAGGACCTCATCGAGTGTATCGCTCACGGCCTTGAAGCAATAAAACGGAATGCCGCGCATGGCAGCGAGCCGCCCAATTGCTGCCGCTTCCATGTCCACAAGCGCTGCGCCATAGGCGTGTTCCAGCCGCTGCTTCTCCGCCGCATCGGCCACACTCGGGCTGGTCACCAGCCAGTCTGGTCCCGCGTCCGCATCGCAACGGAAGCGCTCACCCGTGCGCACGTCGATCACTCCGGCAAGATTATGCGCGGTGCCTGCGCGAATGCCCGGCTTCAGCGCTCCCGCCCAGCCCAGCGAAAACACCAGATCAATGGGCGCGTCGGCTTCCACCTCTGCGAATGCTTTGGTTGCAGCGGCCTGGCCCGTGCCTGCGCACGCAGCAACGTAAAGGTTATCGTCGCGATGCATCCACATATCCACGCCGTTACGGCGTGTGTGTTGCCAGCCACGCACAAGTGGCTCCAGTTCGCCCTTCATGGCCGCAATCAAAGCAGTGCGCGTCACGCAGTTGTCTCAGCAGTGGATTTAGAACAGAAGAAACAGGAAAGCGCGAACCGAAGAAATCTAGGTTCGCGCCTGTCTGGTGTGGCATTGCATGCGCCGCGCGCAATGCCAAATAAATCAGTAGCCGTCTTTTTCTCCCGAAAGCAGGCTTGGCTCTTCCGGTACGCGCAGCCGCACAAGCCGGTCAATGGCATAGGGCACGCGCTGCTGGCCTGTGTGATAGTGGCGCACCTGCAACTCGCCAAGTAAACCAATCGCCAGCAATTGAATACCCGCAAGAATCAGCACACCGGCAATCACAAAAAGGGGCGCGTGGTCATCCATCACGTGCTGGTGCGGATTGAAGATTTTCATTCCCAGCAAAAGCATGGAGAAGAAACCACCCGACATAATGCTCAACGCACCAAAGATGCCGAAGAAATGCAGCGGCCTGCTCATATACTTCAGCAGGAAGCGAATAGTCAGCAGATCGAAGAACACGCGGAAGGTGCGGCCAATGCCGTAGTGGCTCTTGCCGCGCTCGCGGTGCACATTCTTGATAGGAATCTCGCAGATGGAAGCGCCATACCAGCTTGCCAGAGCGGGAATGAACCGGTGCATTTCGCCGTATAGAGGAATATTGTGGATTACCTCGCGGCGGTAAGCCTTGTACGTTGTGCCGAAGTCGTGAATATCCACGCCGGAGAGCTTGGCCATCAGCCAGTTGGCGCAGCGCGATGGGAAACGGCGCATGACGAAGTTGTCAATGCGCTCCTTGCGCCAGCCGGAGACCACGTCGTATCCCTCTTCGAGCTTCTCAATGAAGTTCGGAATCTCGTTCGGGTCGTGCTGCAGGTCGCCGTCCATGGCGAAGATGAAGTTGCCTGAAGCATTGTCAAAGCCGGCGGCAAGAGCGGGCGTCTGCCCAAAGTTGCGGCGCAGCTTTACGACGAGAACGCGGCTGTCCACCGCGGCAATCTCTTCAAGCAGCTTGTAGGTGCGGTCGCTTGAGCCGTCGTCCACCAGGACCAGCTCAAACGAGCTTCCCACCTGCTCCATCACGTGCTTCAGGCGGGCATAAAGAACAGTTACGTTCTCCTCTTCGTTGTGAAAAGGAACGACGATCGAATACTTCGGCATATCAATAAGTATAGACGCGACCTT
>JAGWSG010000221.1 GCA_028876335.1 Acidobacteriota bacterium | reverse complement strand
TCGCATTTGGCGTTGTAGGGCGGAGCGGTCACCAATAGCACTTTGTTTATGCTTCCGTTGAAAGACGGCGCACTGATTGGCCCCACAAATGTCTGCGTCGAACTCATCGTTAAGGATGCCCCGCCTAGGGATGCAAGAGCGGCCGTGGCCGTGGATGCTCCTGTTCCACCGGCACCCACTGGCACAACGCTCAGTCCGCTCAGCGCATTTCCGTTCGCGCCATAGTAGGCAAGTTGCCCGGCTGTTCCGCTGTTCACGTTTCCCGTCACACCTCCGCCGGAACCGCACGGAGATCCCGTGTTTGAGACATATCCAGAGTTGTCTACCTGCAGACAATTGCTTCCGCTCGCTGCTGCAAGCCCCGGAAACTTAATCGCACTCGCACCGGAAAAGCTCGCATACAGCGTACTGCTATTCCCGCCATACACATTGAAGGTCGTTCCAGACCCACTCTCATAATTGACGCGCACAACTCCCGCTGCATTTGACGCGTTCACGTAGGTGTCCCCGCTGTTAGTGCTTTGGTAAGCCTTGAAGCTATCCACTCCTCCAAGCGCGGAGTTCACCGCCCAGTTGTTGCTTGCATCTTTCACCAGGTACCACTGGCTCGCACCGGTGTTGTCCTTGTAAATAAGAGATTCCTTTTGGTTACTGTTCAACCCGGCCCAGAGCACTTGATCGATTTCCGTATCGGCCCCGTTTCTCACCGTTGTCGTGCCGGTAAAAGTAGAAGTCCCCCCCACCTGCAAACTTCCCTTGAACAGAGCATCGCCCGCATTGCTGACAGTGGCCACCGTGGTCTCGCTCGGTCCGCCTGAACCAATCACCACACCGCCCGTCCCGGAATTGTTTGATCCATTCAGCACCACTGCTCCGGTGCCCGCCGCATTCAGCACCGTCTGATTATTCGTGCTACCCACGGTCGCAATTTCCGCAATCGCATTAGGTGCCTTTGTCTGGTTCAATCCTGTAAACGTCACCGTTGGCTGTGATGTGTACCCCGTTCCTCCCGCCGTCAGAGTCACACTTCCAACTGTGTAGCCGCCCACACAGTTCACTGAATTGCTGGCAATCATCGTTGCGGTCGCCGCAGCACCTGAACCACCGCCTCCTGAAAACGCAATCGTCGGCGCAGTAGAAGACGAGTAGCAGCCGCCGTTGTTCACCACCACATTCGTCACAACATTCGGCGTAGCGCTCAGGTATTGAGAAATGGAAAGTCGATACACATTGTTCAACTCATCCAGAACCTGATAGAACTGCGCGCCCGCTGTCGCATCGCTCAGCCCTGTCGTCCACCGGTATCCGTAATCTGTCTGGTATCGGTCGTAAAGCCCGCGTTCGTTGCCTTGTCCTGTGCCAAGTCGATAGTGGTTAGTCAGCGTTGTATCCTGTGTGCTCGCATACCAGTCGCCGTTCATTCCGTTAAACGTCCGATGAAACGAATCCAGAAAGCTGTTGCGGCTGCCATTGTCCGTCAACTCGCCGGTAAACATCGTGCCGCCTGCAATCCAGTTGTTGTATTGGCTCCCCTTATCGGCCACCACCTGGTTAATTGAGTTCTCATTCCGCAGCCCGACAATCGTGTTGTTCACCGCGTTCGGACCCAGGTGCAGCGCAGTCCCGCAGCCCTCCACATCGGCGCCCGTAATCGTGTTTCCATCGCCCTGCGCCAGATTGATGCCAATCGTTCCGCTGACCGGATTCCCATTCGACGTCGGGCAGTTAATGTGCAGCCGCACAAACGTACTCGCATTCAGCCAGTCCGTGAATGCCGTATTTGATGCCTGATGCCCAATTCCGTTCACCGCCGTCAAAAATCCGCTCAGATGGTTGTCATAGTAAGTTCCACCCGTATAGTTCCCGGTTCCATCCAGAGTCATACCCACCTGGTTCGAGTTACCCAGAAAATACAGGCTCTCCAAATCCATCTCCTGCGTGCGATACGCAGTCAAGCCCACTGCTGTCGCATTCGTTGCAGCCGTCGTATTGATCACCGCATTGTCCAGGTGAAATCCCGAAGTATCCACCGCATAGGTCGGATCACCTACTTGAAACAACGACGCCGCACCCGAGTACACAAACACCGTTCCGCCCTGGCTTCCGCTCGCACTGCTTGTGCCGCGCAGAGCGCACCCGCGGAACGACACATTCCGCGTTCCCCCCGTAACTACAATCTGGCCCGATGTCGAAATCGTCGCGCACGGCAACAGCACTGTCGTATTCGCCGTACTGATCGTCAGGGTTGAAGCCATCATCAACGCCCCTGAAAAATTCCGTGCATCGCACGTCCCGCCATACGTGGTGCTCAGTCCCGCAATGCACGCCTGCAGCTTCGCGCCAAAATCCACACCAGCAAACTGGTCCACCTGCCAGGCGCCTCCCAGCTTCAGCGCCGTTAGCGGTCCGGTCGCCGCGCCACCCGTCAGTGGAAGCGCTCCGGCAAAAGTGATGTCCACATAATGCTTGTCCGCTGCTTGCAGAGGCTGCGTCGGATCGCCCGCAAGATAAAGCGGCCCACTCAATGTCCCGCCCACCGGCGACAACGAACCCTGCGCCAGCGACTGAATCGCCTGGTCCACATACGCCTTGCTTACCGCCTGCACGGCCTGTGCCGCCGGCATCACCTTTGCGCGCACCTGCGCCAGCGTTGCCTGCGCCGCTTCGGGCACCACCCAGTACTCCGTGCTCGTCGTTCCGTCGCTCAGGTGGTAAATCGCCGTATAAAACAGCCCCGCTGGAGCCGCTCCAAGATTCGGCGCAAGATTCACACTGAAGAAGCCATCGGCGCCAATCGTCACTGTCGTCTGTCCAGCCGCAACCGCGGCTCCGCCCGCCGGATTAAACGCAGGCCAGCTCAGTTGCAGCGTTCCTGATGCCGGTGCGCCATTGGCAAGGTACACCGTTCCTTGCACCGTCGTTGTGGTCACTGTCTGCCCGTAGCCCAACCACGTCATACCCATTCCCAGAGCACAAAACAGTACCCACTTCAATGCGTATAGCTGCAAAACGGTTGTCCGCTTCATTTGTTGTCATCCTCATTGGCATTGCTGCAACAAAAATTTGCACGGCGCCTCACTCAAAAGCGCGCCACGTCACACCTGCCAGATCTTTTGTGTTGTGTCCTCGCGCACTGAGCGTAATCCGTCGCTCAAGATGCATCCATCCGCAAGCCAGGCAGCTCGCGCAATCGTCGTCTAAAATTTCGTAAAGGTTAGGCTCAGTGCCGTGCACCAGCGCAAATCAACGCGGCACGCGCCGCAACGGCAAAACAGACTCTTTATCTATTTCAGTTTTATGTACAAAACCACAGCACTAATGCAAGCTTAACCCGTCTCGCCATAATTCTCTGCAACCCACGCCTCTATTTCCCACAATTCCTTCCCACAGCGCCCGTTTCATAACTCGGCTACCATAGCAAGCATGACTAGGCCCGCTACCCACGACCCCACCCTGCTCGTTCACGGAGGCGCATGGGCCATTCCTGCCGACGCAGCTGATGACCACCTCAATGGCGTCCGGCGCGCTCTCGAAATCGGTCACGAAATCGTCGCCCGCGGCGGCTCTGCCATCGATGCCGTCGAGGCAGCCGTTACCGTCATGGAAGACGACCCCACCTTCGACGCCGGCCGTGGCAGTTTCCTCACTTCCAATGGCCGTGTACAGCTTGATGCGCTCATCATGGACGGCGCGCGCATGAAAGCCGGTGGCGTCGCCTGCGTGGAGCGCCTCCGCAATCCCATCAAGGCAGCGCGTCTCGTCCTGGAAAAGAGCCCCCACGTCTACTTCGTCGGCACCGGCGCCGAAGAGTTCGCCCAGGCCAATGGCATGCCTTTGATCGACAATTCTGAGCTCGTTCTCGATCGCGAAATAAAACGGCTCGCTGAAGCGCAAGCCCGCGCTGCCAGCGGCCTCGCAGACAATTCCTTCAGCGGCATTCAGGATGACAAAGGCCCTGAAACCGCCATCTCTTTTGACAGTCATGACACCGTCGGCGCGGTCGCGCTCGACGCCTACGGCAACCTCGCCGCAGCCACGTCCACAGGCGGTACGCTCAACAAGACTCCCGGCCGTGTCGGCGACTCGTCTCTCATCGGTTGCGGTTGCTATGCAGACAATCTTTCCGCCGCCGTCTCTCTCACCGGCTGGGGAGAACCCATCATGAAGCTCGTTCTCGGCAAGTGGGCCACAGACCGCGCCGCCGCCGGAACCCCTCCCGAACTCGCCGCGCGCGAGGCAATCGCTTACCTCTATAACCGCCTCGGCGGCCACGGTGGAATTATCCTCATCGGCCCTGACGGCCGCTTTGGATTCGCACACAACACGCCTGCCATGGCCTGGGGCGTGGCAACGCCCGGTGGAATGCAGGTCGGCCTCAAAGCAAGCTGACACTTCTACTTCCGCAACGGATTTCCGAAACCTTCCACTTCAGTCGCGTATACGCAACTCGGAATCCTTGCCTCTCTGCATTGCGTTGTGAAAGGCTTCCCGCTTCGGCCACCATCATAGCCAGGTCACACCCGCTTGCACGCGCATATCGCATGCGCTCGGCAAGCAGAGCCGCCTGCAGTCCTCGCCTGCGGCACTCCGGCACAGTCGCTGCGCCCGCAAACAGCGCCACGCCCTCATGGATGGAAAGCGCTCCAGCCGCCCCCGGTTGGCCGTCCAGTTCTGCGAGAAAGCACGCACCGCCGCGTCGCGCAAACACCACTGTCCCCATCTCCTGCACAAAATCCTTCAGATCTGGATGTTCGTGCGTCCATCCACGTGTGCTCAGGTTCGTCCACAACTCAGCTTCGTCCTCACTTGCCTGGCGAGTCGTTACTCCATCCGCATACCGGCTCTCCTCGCGCTCAACGGATCGATAAAGAACATTGCTGATCTCAAATGGCCGATACCCGCGCGCGCAAAGCAAATCTAAAGTCTCCGTGCCGGCCAGCGGACACACCTCGTGCATCGGCTCCGTACCGCGCGAGAGAAAGAACACTTCCATCTCCTCCATCGCTGCCGGAGTCATCGGCTCAAACAGCCCCATACCAAAGCTCTGAGTAGTAGGCGCATCCACGCCGTCAAATACCGCTGTCGCCCCTGCAATGACTCTGCTCGTTGAACCGCACTCCGGAAACAGGTGTGAGCGCGCCGTCGCGAACTCTGCACAGGCAAAGGCCTCAGCTGCTTCAAGCCGTTCCGCAAGCTTCCGGTCTGCAAAGGGCATCGTGGGCATCATCCTACCGCAAAACACGTTTTGCAGGTGCCAATGCCATAATCACTCGTATGCTCGTTCTCGCGTCTGCATCGCCGCGCCGCCGCCAACTCCTCTCGCAGGTCGGCTATATCTTTGACGTCATCCCCGCGCACATAAATGAGGATGTCCGCCCCGGTGAAGAGCCTCTCCCTTACGTCAAACGTCTTGCTCGAGAGAAAGCCGAAGCAATCTTCGCGTCTCTGGCAAACCCCAAAGCAGTCGTTCTCGGTGCGGACACCACAGTCACCCTCGATGGCACGATCCTCGGCAAGCCCGAGTCACCAGCCGACGCCGCCCGCATTCTGTCTCTCTTGAGTGGCCGCACTCACCAGGTCATTACCGGAGTAGCCGTCGTCGCAAGCGGCGGTACGCAGGTCGCGGCTGAAACCACAGGCGTTCAATTCTCCGCCTTGAGCCAGAAAGACATCGCATCCTACATCGCCACTGGCGAGCCCATGGATAAGGCAGGCGCCTATGGCATTCAAGGCCGCGCAGCCCGTTGGATTCCGCGCATCGAAGGCTGCTACTTCAACGTTGTGGGCTTGCCGCTCTCTCTGGTCTCAACCTTGTTGGCATCTGCAGAGGTCCATCCGTAAGGCAGCTCAGAAGTTGCCAAGGCTTCAGCTACTAAACTCTGTCGGGTATCGCGTAGCGAATTTTCCAGCTCTTTGTGTACTTTCGAGGAAAGACTCAACTTTCGCACTAGTCTAGGCCACTTCTTCCAAGTCTCTTTCCCCCAACCCCACTTCGACCTTCATTCTGTCCACAAAGAACGAGCCATTTCGGTCGCAATTGGCCACAAATTCGTGGTCCTTTTTCAACGGCCTTCAGACGTATTACAGAACTCAATTTGCCCACTCATTCCCTCAGTCGCTAATTCCAAAGTTTTATCCAAGTCATTAAATTACTGCGCTGGACACAAAGCTTGAGTTAAACTCCCAAGTGTTCTAATCAACAAAGGAAACTCATGAAGAATCAACTGTTGCAGATTGCCGTTTTGCTGCTGCTTGGGTTCGCCGGTGTTGCATCGTCCCATGCACAGTTTCAGGAGCCAACCAAGGAAGAGTTACAGATGACCTCGGACCCCATGGCGCCCGGCGCCGCAGCGGTCTATCTCTATCGGGAAGAAAAAACCGACGATAATCTCCACTATCACAGCTACTACGAGCGCATAAAAGTCCTCACCGAAAAGGGCAAGGAACTCGCCACCGTGCGCATTCCGTACGAGCACGGCACGTTCAAAGTCACCAACATTGAGGGAAGAACCATTCATCCGGACGGCACCGTAATCAAGCTGACCACCAAACCTGCGGATTTAATGGACTTCAAATCCGGCTCGACTCAAGTGAATACCATGGTCTTCACACTGCCGAGCGTCGAAGTGGGGAGCATCCTCGAATACCGGCTTCAGCTTCGCTATGATGATTCCGTCGTTTCATCTCCAAGTTGGGACATCCAACAGCCTTATTTTGTTCATAAGGCCCACTATTACTTTTCCCCAAATCACAAGGGCGGAATTACCATCTTCAACGCGCGTGGCGATGCTCTTAACCAGCTCATGTACGCCGTACACGCTGATGGCAAAGCACAGGTGAAAGAAGACACGACCGGGAACTTCACCTTTGACATTGAGAACGTGCCACCGACTCCAAATGAAGGTTGGATGCCGCCGTTAAACAGCTTGACTTGGAAGGTTCGGTTTTACTACACCCAGTACCATTCGGGCCAGGACTTCTGGACAAGCGAAGGAAAACGATGGGTGAAGGAGTCGGACAACTTCGCAAAACCCACCAATGAGTTAAAACAGGCTGTCTCAACAATCGTTTCCCCCGGAGACACTGACGAGCAGAAGGCACACAAGATTTACGACGCCGTAATGAAACTTGAAAACACTGATTACACTCGAAAAAAGTCAGATGCCGAGCTGAAGAAAGAGAAAATCAAGACAATCAAGAATGCAGAAGATGTATGGCAGCAAAAGAGCGGTTCGTCAGACGAAATTGCGCTGCTTTTTGTCGCCATGGCCCGCGCGGCGGGTTTGAAAGCGTACGCGGCTCAGGTCGTTAATCGTGATCGCGCCATTTTTGACTCCAATTATCTCCAGATGAAGCAGTTGGATGATTACATTGCCATTCTTGACCTTAGTGGAAAAGATATCTTTCTTGACCCAGGCGAAAAGATGTGTCCTTTCGGCCTCATGGCATGGAAGCACACAATCGCATCAGGATTGCGCGACTCGGATAAGGGGCCGGAATACGTTTCTGTGCCAGCCGAAACATACCGTCAAAACGTAGTTCAACGGGTCGGCGATATCAACATCGATGCCTCCGGAAACGTGAGCGGAATCCTTCGTTTCATCTTGCTCGGTCAGGATGCTCTTCACTGGCGTCAAATTGCCCTCCAAAATGATGCGGAGGAAGTCAAAAAACAGTTCAACGAGTCCATGAAAGCGTATATTCCCGAAGGCATCCAGGCCGACTTCGACCACTTCCTGGGTCTTCAGGATATGAATGCCACGTTGATGGGTTTCGTGAAGATTTCAGGGAGTATGGGTGCGGTCACCGGCAAACACTTTTTCCTCCCTGGCCTCTTTTGTGAATCCAAAGCCAGTCATCCATTTGTCACGGAAGCAAATCGTTCTGTACCTGTCGACGTGCACTACCCGAAACTCGAAGAGGATGAAATTGTCTATCACTTGCCGGAGGGGTACGGTGTAGAGGGTTTGCCGCAGCCTGTGTCGATTAACTGGCCGGATCACGCCGTGCTCACGATCAAGGCCAAAGCCGAGGGGAAAACCGTCACCGTCTCAAGACTTATGGCATACAACTTCACTTTGCTTGAAGAGAAAGCCTATCCAGACCTCCGCGGTTTTTACCAGAAGGTCGCTACCGCTGATCAGGAGCAGCTCGTGCTCTCGCGCGCTTCCGTTGCTAAAGGAAACTAAACGATGTCCTCCATGCTCTCAAGGAGAAAAGTCTTAACTCCAGGTTGGGTCTTCGCGCTTCTCTGTCTCGGTGCAGTTCCCTGCAATGCCAATTGGTTCTCCAAAGGGCAACCCGTACCCCAATGGGGACTCGACGCTTACAAAACAAAAACACCCGACTATGCGGGAGACGCTTCCGCCGTCATACTTTTCGACGAATACATTGAAACGATTGACGCGCAGGGCCGCGCGGTCGAACGCGAGCGCGAGGCAATTCGTATTCTCAAGCCACAGGGCCGCGGAAACAGCTGCGCAGTCACTTACACAGAAGACCAGAAAATCAATTATTTCCGCGTATGGACGATTGCAGCGGACGAAAAGACCTATCAAGCGCAAGATACAGATTTTAGTGAAGCTGGCGATACGAGTGTTCCCATCATGCTGTCCACGACCAGGGTCCGCGTCGCCCATCCACCTGCAGTCGATGTTGGTGCCACCATCATCTGCGAATCTGAAGAACTGATGGAGACTTACTCGCAGGAAAAGATGTGGGAGATACAGAACGGTATACCTGTGGTGTTTCAGGCACTTGAACTCGATCTTCCTGATAATCGGCCCTATTCAGCTTCGTGGCATCAGCACAGTCCGGTTCCACCTGTCGAGGTGGCTCCAAACCATTGGCGATGGGAAGTCAAAAACATGAAGCCCCTTGATCTACGCGGAATACCTTCCCACCCAAGTTGGTCCTCTCTAGCTGCGCGTATGGATGTTCAATGGGGAAGTGCTGCGGTACCGGGCAACGAAGCCCAATGGCAACAGATTGGCGATTGGGTCACCAAACTTGAGGCGGATCGTCCCAATCCGTCCCCGGAGATTACTGCGCAGACTCAAGAACTCATTGCTGGTGCGGGCAGCTTCTACGACAAGCTCAGTCGCATTACGGATTACATCCAGAAGAATATTAGATACTTTATCGTCATTCGTGGAATCGGTGGCCTGCGAGCGAATCACGCTGGAGATATTTTCCGAAACCGATACGGAGACTGCAAAGATAAGACCACATTGCTCATTTCGATGCTCCAGGTTGCTGGAATCCATGCTTTCTATGTCCCTGTCGATGATCGTCGGGGCATCGTTGATCCAAATCAGCCATCTCTGTACGGCGATCATATGATCACAGCCATCGAGATTCCCGCGGGCCTCGACGACAAACGGCTCTTGGCAATCACGAAGGGCAAAAATGGCACCCGCTATCTCATTTTTGATCCAACGGATGAACGCACGCCGGTAGGCAATCTTCGTTCTGACCTGCAAGGCGGTTATGGCATTCTCGCGGCTGGACCAGAGAGCCAGCTAATCCAGATTCCAATTCTTCCTCCCGATGCGAATGGCACCAACCGGTCGGGAACCTTTACTCTCGCTGCCGACGGTTCACTTACGGGATCAGTAACGGCGCAACACTTTGGGCCTGAAGGGGCTGATCTTCGCCGGCTTCTCAAGAGTACCGATCAAAAGGAGCAGCGCGATTACTGGGAGCGCACAATCGCAAGTGATCTACCCGGCGTTGCCTTGAAGTCCATCTCTGTGACGCAGCCATCCACTTTATCGGCGCCATTTCTGCTCCACTATCAGTTCAATGCAAGCGGTTATTCTCACACTGCCGGCCCGCTCCTGCTTGTGCGGCCAAGAGTGGTCGGCACAGATTCATTGGCTTTCGATAACAAGCCTAGAACCGTTCCTATAGACCTCGATGCAACCGGTCAATGGAAGGACTCCTTCGACATTACACTCCCTCCCGGCTATGTGGCAGATGACATGCCGGATCCCGTGAAAATCGATTTTGACTTCGCCAGTTATGAGTCTTCCACCACGGCAAAGGGAAACACGCTTCACTATGAGCGGGTATACACTGTGCGCCAGGTGCAAATTCCCGCAAGCCGTGCAGGTGACTTCAACAAACTCGAATCAGCCATTCTCATGGATGAACGCGGCACTGCGGTTCTCAAGAAGGCTTCTGAACCAGCCAACCAGTCGGCTACCCATATGTAGTTTCGTACCCGGCAATCCACATCTCTGTAGCTTATTTTGGTTCACAAACTGGATTAGCTGTGACCTATACTGCGTCTAACGAGTGAGGGCTGGTGCAATTCCCGCCTCGGAGCGTATATGGTGGCACAGGCTTCAAGAAAACGCGCAGAGGAACAACCGGTCATTCCTGACCGGCTCTACTTCAAAATTGGTGACGTGGCGCGTCTCTGCAAGGTGGAGACTTACGTTCTTCGATTCTGGGAGACGCAGTTTCCGCAATTGAAGCCAAACAAGAGTGGGACAGGACAGCGCCTCTATCGCCGCCGCGAAGTGGAACTCGCGTTGGAAATCAAGCGTCTTGTGCATGGTGAGGGATACACGATCAGTGGTGCACGCCAGGTCTTAGGGCAGCTTCGGCACACGTCTCCGGCACCAGCCAGTCCAGTTGTGCCTTCAGAAAAGCCACCGGTTGCGCGGAATGAGAAAGTCGTGGCAACCATTGGGCATGTACGTGCTGAATTGCGTGAGATTGCTGGATTGCTGGCTGCATCGCAACCGAATGCGTCGCGCAAACGTGCACGCGTGGCAAGCATGCCAAACCACACAGGAGTGCTCTTTCCTTCGTAGAGTGATCAGATCCAGTTACTTAAACATCCTTTAAAAATGTCTGTAATTGAATCGAGCTTACGCCGCCATCAAGGCTGGCGCTCGGGTCTTTGCCGCTTCCTCCATCTGAGGTTATGAACTCAAGCCCTAATCCGTTTTCACCCCAGCGCACCACTTTACCTTGCACGGAAATAGAATCCTCGTTCTCGCGGGAAGAATGGCTCTTTTTCTTCAACGTCACCATAAAGATCGTTCCCCGGAATGGACGTTCATCCGTTACCACATATATCCCGGTGCTGCTCACATCCTCCACTGCATACGTGTACATTTGATCCCCAGACCAACGATGTGCTGTGAGTTTGGGCGATGGGCGACGCTCATCCTTACGCCGGTCCGGCACGAGCCAGCGTAAGAATTTGACAGCAAGGGAATCCTTCTTCTTAGCCGGTACTTCATTGTCACTTGACTCGTTGAGTGATTCGTTTGGACTCGGCTCCAATTCCCCACGCTCAGCAGTCATGGAGGGCGCAACTTGATGAGCACCTCGCACTTCTTTCTTCTCTAGTTCCACTGCCGATTCTTCTATAGAAGAAGTCTCTCCAACTTCATTTGACGTGTGTACCTCTGGTACCTCTTCATCTGGAAGCAGAATATCCAGTGCATCTCCAACCCTGGTTTGTGAAGCAGCAATCGTTCTGGCGGGAAAAATCAGAGCTCCTGTGGTGCTCGGTCGAAACAAAACAAAGGAACCGGAAATAAAGGATTCATACTGCTCTACAACTTTGCAGTTTTGATCGATGCAAACCATGTCGAAGGGCGGCGCTCCATCTGCGACGGGCGCACCAAGGCAAGGTCGGAGCCACAAACCAGCTCCGGGTCTCGTAACAACTGACTGAATCAATCCATCGAGATCTTCGTGTCCTGCGTCGGCTACAGCGATTTCGGCGCATAGCAGAGAATCGCGTGTGGTGTTCCAAACGCGAAATCTTTGACTTTCAATCATTGTCTAACCTCGCTTGCGATTGCGTCGTTCCCATTTGTGCGTGGTCCGAGTGCCCGGAAACCTCAACATCACTATAACGGCGCTTTGTGCCGGATTCATCACTCAAACATCGGCTCAACCATACAACTACCGTTGCATTCCCGCCAGCTCAGTACATTAGCTTCTCTACAATCTAGTGATTCTAATGCTCATCTCGATTGCGCGACTGATTGAATCAACCCAATGCAATATGACTGGTAACAAAAGGTGTGATTACTCTTCACACCTAAGTCACTGTTTCTTCCGGGGTAGAAAAATCCATTGATAAACCTACATTTGAGGCATTGTTCGATTGCGATTATGGGGTTAACTTCAAGGCAAGCTCAAAGAATCCGACGATTTTATCGCGGGAGAGCATTTGATGAAGGTCAGGTTAATTGCCATTATGTCATCTGTACGATCGCAGTTTCCGCCCGTCTTTCCTACACAACTGAACGGCCCTGCGGAGAACAGAATCTTAAGTTTTCCCGTAAGCAGGTCTACCTCAGATCATGTTGGCGCTCAGAGTGTTCTGTTCTCGAAATCTGCCGACATGCGTGCTCCATTCGCAGAGAAATATCCTCGCATCACAATTGGTTTGGTGGCGCTAGCCATCTTTACCATCACCATCGCGGTTGAAGTTCAATGCCTTCACTTTGCGGGTTATTTTTGGCGGTAATGAACCTCAGGAAGCTCCGTTTGGCTGGGCACATGAATTTTCGCGCCACACAACTACGGAAATTCCAGGCAACTGGAGAAATGAATGGTCGGGACGGGCAGATTTGAACTGCCGACCCCTCGCACCCCAAGCGAGTGCTCTACCAGGCTGAGCGCAACATCTTTAAATGCAATCAGATACGAAAATTGGCTCCGAATTTTAGTACTCGCTTCGGAGACAACACAATGCGCTTTTCAGAGTTTATTCGTGAACGCCAATTCCTCTCCAATGTCTCACCGTCAACGCTGGAATGGTACAAGCACAGCTTCAAATGGCTGGACAGCGAATCACCCACGCAAGAAGATTTGAAAACCGCCGTGCTCAAGATGCGCGCGAAGGGACTGCGCGCAACGGGCTGCAATTCGGCCATCCGTGCCATCAACGCTTACGTGCATTGGGCCAACGCTGGGCCGGATGTGAAGTGCGGTCCTGCTTGCAAGCATCCGAGAATTGCACAACTGAAAGAGCCGCAAAACGTCCTGCCAACATTCACCGACAAACAAGTCCGCTCGCTGGTGGAGTGGAAGGCCAAAGGCAGACTTGAGCGGCGGCTCCATTTGATCCTGCTATTTCTGTTCGACACTGGAGCGCGCATTGGCGAAGTCCTCAAGTTGCGCGTCTCAGACATTAACCTTGACGATTTGCTGGTGACGCTGGACGGCAAGGGGCGTAAGCAGCGTGTGGTTCCCATCAGCTTTGAATTGCGAAAGGCCGTTCATCGCTACGTAACAGACTTCAACCGCAAGCCGGAATCGCTTCTGTTCGCAACATCGGAAGAGACGACCCTCCACCGCCGCAACGTGCTGCACTATGTAAAACGTCTTTGCCTCTCATTGGGATTCACAGCACCAGGGCGCACACTCCACGCGACACGGCACACTTTTGCGACCGGCTATTTGCGCCGGGGCGGAAACGTCTTCTGCCTGCAAAAAGTGATGGGCCATTCAGACTTGGAAACAACGAAGCGATACGCGCACATGACCACGGCGGACCTACAGGCCGTGCATGAACGGCTGAGCCTGCTTTCAAGATCACGTTGAGGAACTACAATTGGGCAATCCAGCAAACGAGGCACATGATGATTTCCAACTTGGAGAAGTACAAGAAAGACTTGGTATCGCTCATCAAAAGAGGCGATTCACTAATTCTCGCTTTGTCATACGAGCAGGATAAGTCTGGTTTCGAAAGAGCAGCGAAGCAACGATGGGGCGATAAAGCTGCTGCCGATACTATCAAGAATTTGCCGAATTTCCAAAATGGCTATCAAGGCTGGTATTCCGAAGCTAAGGCGATGATTCGCCAGTTACTGCCCGACAGGGTCGATGATTTTGCCCGGCTCTACGAGAAACCCAAGTCCCGGAAGACGATCACTTATGAGAACTACTGCATTGAGGATTGCCTCCAAGGATTAAACGTTACCAGAACCATGGGATTTTCGAAGGAGAAGGTAGTCGGTCCTGACGCAGCAATACCGCGCATTCAACAGCAGGTTGCAATAGTTAAGTCGGCCAAGGCCAGATTTGAATCTTCGCTTTTTGATATTCGACAGTTGCTTCAGGCGGACCTATTCGATTCGGAGATCGACGCCGCGAACCACTTGCTGAAAAACAAATTCACAAGAGCGGCTGGTGCGTTGGGGGGCGTTGTCCTTGAGAAGCATCTTGGCGAAGTCTGCTCAAGCCACAAGGTTGTCTTGCAGAAGAAGAATCCAACAATTTCGGACTTCAACGAGGCCCTCAAGAGAGCAGGTGTCATCGACATAGCACAATGGCGCTTTGTGCAGCACTTGGGAGACATACGGAACCAATGCGACCACGGCAAGACGCCTGATCCCACAAGCGAGCAAGTACAGGACCTTCTCACCGGCGTTGCAAAGGTTACGAAAACGATAATCTGATCTCCCGTTAGGGGTGGGTCAAAATGTTGCCGCTAATCCCTTTGGAGAGCGCCGCAACAGTTTTTCGTACACGAACAAAGAATTCCCAGAATTTAGTACTTTGTTCCAAACTCTGGAAATTGAGCGTTCGTATAAATTTGTGGGCGACGGCGGGCTTAGGTGATTTAGCTTGCAAGATTGCACCCAGCCCCAGCCTCCAGGTTCCGCCAGCGCGGTTGAAGGCTCTACGGTTTCGGTTTGCTCTTCGGCGGTTGAATGTTGTGTTTTCTGATGACCTCTTGCCTACACAGTTCTCGGAGCTGCTCGGCTCTAGTCCGATTTCGCATCAGCTCCTCATCAAACTGA
>JAGWSG010000220.1 GCA_028876335.1 Acidobacteriota bacterium | reverse complement strand
GTTCCAGCCAGTCGCGCCCGCTCATGTAGGCCTCAGCCTTGAATGGCCTGTTTTTCAACGGCGGTACCCACACATCGTGCCCATAAACCGGCAGCGCTGCCAGAAATTTCGCCAAAGGAGGGTGTTCGGGATTCAACCCATAATCGCCGGTGTGGCCCATCATGTAGGCGGCAAAACTGTGATTACCTTCATCAAACGTAGGTGACTCACGATGAACAACATACGCCATTTGTGCGGTTTGCAATACCAGCAGACACGCGAAGGCCCACCATATCCAGGACTTTCTTGCCATTTGGAAACCCCATTCGCAGAGTTGCGCGCAATTCTACAGGCCTTCATGCAAGGGGCGGAACACGTTGCATCACAAACCTTCCACCCAATTATCAGACCCAATTGCACCTCCGCGGGTACTCGAAATTGAGTATCGTGCGTCTTATATTGAAGATGCTCATGGTTCTCCGCGTGCCCCCTATGGCGCGCACCTCACATTTCGTACTGGCTCTCACTCTGTGTCTCGCTGGCATGCTGAGTGGTACGCGTCTGCATGCAGCTGAGTCCGCCTCAAAGCATCACACGGTCCATCGCGCGTCAAAGCACGCAACTGCAAAGAGCAGTCACGCCAAAAAGCGCTCCAACTCCAGAGTCTCATCGCGTAAACGCAAAATCGTTGCACGCAGTGCACGCTCCCGCACTGCCAGGACGACTGCCGTCAAAACCTCGGCGCATACCCGCACAGCACGGCGCAGAGTTGTTCGCAGGACCTCTACTCGCCATTCCACAAAGTCGAGGCATGAAAGCAGCCTCCGCCGCGCAGCCCTTGAGCGCAGGCAGCACCTTGGCGCTCACCTTGAACGGGCAAGCGTGGAAAGCACCCGCACCTCCCGTGAAGACTTGGGGAGAAATGAGCTGGATGCGTTTCCTGCAGAGAAGACAGTTGCTCCAGCAGTTACGGCTGATCCCGAAGCGGCCAGTCCGGAACCTGTTCCCTCGCACAACTCCGCCATGGAGTTCCGCCATATTCCGGGAATCAATCAAGATGCAATCCATGCCCACGTCAATCCCATTCATGCATTTGAGGCAGGAGGCATTACCGCGGTTGCGCCGTTGCGCGGCTCTTTTGAATCCCTGGCGCGGCAGAATGAGAAGACGGACGACGACGGCCTCGAGCGCATTCTCGACAACGCCGACCTAGAAGACCGCATCCAGCGCGGCTTCCTTGTCAAAGTTCCCGTTTCAGACGATCTCACCATTAACCAAAATCTTCCCGAAATTCGCCGCTACTGTCGCCCTTGGACAGCAACTTTCCTCAAAGACCTTTCCCGCGCGCACGAGAAGCGTTTCGGACGTTCGTTTGAAGTCAGCTCCGCGGTGCGCACAGTTGCCTATCAAAAGCAGCTCATGCGCCATAACGGCAACGCCGCAGCTGCCGTGGGAGAAGTCGTCAGCCCTCATGTCACCGGCGCCACCATTGACATTGCCAAACACGGTATGAACCGCGAGGAAATTTACTGGATGCGTCAGCGCCTCGCCGCGCTGCAGGATGCTGGAAAAATCGATGTCGAAGAGGAATTCCGTCAGGCCTGCTTCCATATCACCGTCTATAAGAGCTATATCGGCGCCGGACCCGCGCACCACAAACACCACATCGTCAATCCTGACGATGATGATGACGATGCAGGCGCTAACGAAACCGCCGGTGCCACAGCTCCAGTTCGTTAATCCAGCTTCCTCCGTTCATCCATCAGCTTCCAATTTCCATCGAATTGGTGCCAAACAGGCGTACAATTCCGGCTGAATTCATTTCACAGGACGAGGCTCGAAAAATGAGTGAAATGCAGATGGAACAGGCGGCCGAACCGACCCCCGGCCTTACGCAAATGCAGCGCCTGACCAGCATCTTCAGCGCGCCGTCGAAAACATTTGAGGATATCGAGCACGGCAACAGGAGCTGGTGGATGCCATTCCTGATCATGGTGTTGGTCGGCTATATGTTTTTTGCCGCCATCTCCATGAAGGTTGGCTGGGCACAGGTCGCACAAAATGTGATTCACGCGAACGCGAAGGCAGAAGACCAGATGCAGCAACTGCCCGAGGACCAGCGTGCAATGCGGATGAAATTTACGCAGTATTCGATTGAGGGATCACTGGCTGCCACGCCCGTTATTGTTTTAATTGTTATTTCCCTGGGCTCGCTTGTGCTTTGGGGCACAATCAATTTCATTTTTGGTGGCAAAGCTCAGTTCGGCGGAATCTTCGCCGCTTGGATGTACGCTGGATTACCGGGAATTATCAAATCTCTTCTCGCGGTCATTGTGTTGTTTGCAGGAATGGCGCCGGAGTCATTCAACCTCAATAATCCAGCACCAACAAACATTGGGGCATTTCTCAGTCCAACGGAAACTAATGCAGCACTTTACAGGCTGGCTTCTGCATTGGATTTTACGACGATATGGTCCATGGTGTTACTGAGCATCGGCCTTGCTACCGTTGCGAAAGTGAAACGATCTTCGGGGTATCTGGCGGTCTTTGGGTGGTGGGCAATCATTGTGGTCATCTCGGTTGGCTGGACGTTAGTTACTGGCTGATCACGAACCTGATTGCTACCGAAAGAAGACAATACAAGAGAAAGGCGCGTATCCAACGGATACGCGCCTTCTCGTTGCTGCAATCTATAGCGGTGAAACTACTCCGTCCACCGCCGCATAATCAGCGTTGCGTTAATACCACCAAACCCAAATGAGTTCGACAATGCCACGTCAAAGCTATGCTCTACGGCTTTGTTTGGCACATAGTCCAGCTTGCACTCCGGGTCCACATTCTCCAGGTTGATCGTC
>JAGWSG010000219.1 GCA_028876335.1 Acidobacteriota bacterium | reverse complement strand
GCTTCAACAAGTCCCACGCCTTCTGCGTCGGCCGGCCAGCTCTTCGGTTCCCACTTTTCGCCGTTAAAGGTGGAGACCTCATGAATTCGTACGCGATCCATCAACTGTCCAAAGAAGTCTTTGAGCCAGATCATGGCCAGGGCGGCATCCACTCCGCGAGCTGCGGTGCGTCCCAATGTGCTGAAGAGCGCATCCACCGGCGCGCCCAGTTTGCCCAGTGTGGAAGAGACAACTTCCTTCACGTCCTCATGACCTGCTGCATAGGAAACAATGAGTCGAGATAGCGGGCCAACCTCCATCGGGTTATCCTTCCATCGCGGAGTTTTCAAGAAGGAATATTTGTCGTAGCCTTCAAGCGTTTCAAAGGGCGGTTGAGGCCCGGAATACTTGATTTTGGTTTCACCTGCCCATGGATGAACGCCGACATTGTTTCCTCCGTCGTAGGTGTACCACGAGTGCGCAATGTATTCCTTGATCTCCTGCGAGTCGCGTGGGTTGACAGGATGAACGGTGCTCAGGTCACGGTTGAGCACAGCTCCACGAGCGTATTTGAAGCTCTCTGGGTGGTTGTAGCCGTTCGTGGGGAACTCGCCATAGCAAAGATAGTTACTCAGGCCTCCGCCATATTTGGTCCAGTCTTTATAGAACGATGCGACTGCAAGAAGGTCTGGTATATAAACCTGATTGACGAACTCATCGGCTTGCGTAATCAGGTGTGATACGAGATTCAAGCGCTCTGAATTAATAGCTGCAACTTCATCTGTATTGATAGAGCAGGGTACTCCACCAACCAGGTAATTTGGGTGCGGATTCTTGCCGCCGAAAACGGCGTGGATCTTAACGATCTCTTTCTGCCATTCCAGCGCGTCGAGGTAGTGCGCGACACCAATCAGGTTCACCTCAGGTGGCAACTTGTACGCTGGATGCCCCCAGTAGCCATTGGCGAAGATTCCGAGACCGCTGGCAGCGAAGGCCTTGATCTTGTTTTGCACTTCGGCAAAATATGCCGGTGTGTTCTTGTCCCATTTGGAAAATGACGAGGCAAGTTCAGCAGCCTTTTTGGGGTCGGCCTTCAGTGCGTTTACGATGTCAACCCAGTCAAGTGCGTGCAGGTGATAGAAGTGAATGACGTGATCCTGAACATACTGCGTGGTCAGCATGATGTTACGAATCAACTCTGCAGTAGGAGGCACTGAGACGCCGAGTGAGTCTTCGACTGACCGCACGCTTGCCAGCGCATGAACGGTGGTGCAGACTCCGCAAACTCGTTCGGTAATGGCCCAGGCATCACGCGGGTCGCGGCCAATGAGAATCTTTTCCAAACCGCGAATCATGGTGCCGGAGCTGAATGCATCCGTGATGACACCATTTTCCACCACTGCCTCTACGCGCAGATGGCCCTCTATGCGAGTTACGGGATCCACAACAATACGAGCCATATCTTTTTATTGCTCCTTCTGATCTTCGGAGTGCACTTCAGCAATCACACTACGTTTGCGCACGTTGGTTGCAACGGCATGCGCGGTCACACCAGCGAGCGTGGCCACTCCCACAATGGCTCCCACCGTGTCAGCAGTACTCTCAATTCCGAACCCCGGGAACGATGGCAGGTGCTGATAGAACGGGCCGTTGTCCCAGAAACCGGCTTCACTGCAGCCAATGCACCCGTGACCGGATTGGATGGGGTAACTGGTCCCTTCATTCCAGCGGACTACAGAGCACGCGTTATAGGTGACTGGACCACGGCAACCCATCTTGTAAAGGCAATAGCCTTTGCGTGCATTCTCGTCGTCCCATGATTCCACGAACAGACCCGCATCGTAATTAGGCCGGCGATAGCAGGTGTCGTGAACTCGACGGCCGTAAAACTCTTTTGGCCTGCCCAGACTGTCAAGCGCGGGCACTTGCCCGAGCACGAGCAGGTGCGTAACCACGGCCATCATTACGTCGGCAATTGGTGGGCAACCGGGCACGTTGATCACCGGCTTGTTGACCAGCTTTGAAATGGGCGTGGCGCCGGTCGGGTTGGGCTTGGCAGCCTGCACACATCCGTTGGAGGCGCAGCTACCCCAGGCAACCACGGCCGCTGCATCTGCCGTAACAGTTTGCAAAATGGATTCAGCAGTTTTGCCGCCGATCATGCAGTAGACACCGCCATCCTTAGTGGGAACGGCACCTTCGACCAGTACGATGTATTTCCCTTTGTTGTTCTTGATCGTGTCAGAAAGGCTCTTTTCGGCCTGGAAGCCAGAAGCAGCCATGAGAGTCTCTGTGTAGTTAAGCGATAGAACGTCAAGCAGTGCGTCAAGCACCGTCGGATGGGATGCCCGGATAAAGGATTCACTGCAGCACGTGCACTCCTGAAAATGCATCCAGACAACAGCGGGTTTCTCTTTCTTTTCGAATGCGGAGACCACTTCCGCGATGCCGCTCTTGCCTAATCCTGCCGCGCTCGCTGCTACTGCACAGAATTGCAGAAACTGTCTGCGGCTGTAGCCCTTTTGCTCCATCGACTGCCAAATCGATTGCGCCATGCACACCTCGCTCACACTATCGGCACAGCGAACCCAGCGAAAGAAGCCAGCGCCCGGATCGCAGCATCGCAGGTATTCACTGAACGACCGGATAGTAGCCAGCACAATAAACCGATGGCTGTGTGCTTCATCACAATTGTTTGTTTAGGAGTATCGAAAGTTAGGAGATGTGGTTCGGAGGCTAGTTAGCTGCCTCGGAGTGACAGACAATAGCGTTGCGATTGTTCGAGTTACACGGTATGAGCTGTTGAACTAACGATGCGACGGTACCTACAAATTTGGGAAGTTCTGCTTGTATATCTTTGGAGAGCTTCTCTCCATGATTGAAGCATCCTCCCGCAATCGAAACAACAGTTGCTTTGGGAGCTACCCCGTAGGCATGTCTGCAGAGCGCAATAATTTGATCAGGAGTCACCCGATGCGACGCCGGAGCCCAGGTTGAGTTCTGGTCGATCTTTGCACAGAAAATTTCCCCGGGTGATCCATGCGCGGCTGCGTCGATGAAAATCACATGTCCAGCATGAGAAGCCCGTTCAGCAAGCTCAGGAACGAGCTGATGCACGGTGAGAATGTCCACATCGGCAGAAGAGAAGCGCTGCCGAAGCAGCTCCGCCGCATGCCATGCAACGCCATCGTCGCTGCGAAGGGCATTTCCATAAGCGATAATCAGGACCGGTTGCACACTGTCTCCTGCTGGGCTAGCCGCGGCGCACAACGTCTACAACTTCTCCAGCGCAATTGACGAGCTGAAGTTCAAGCGGCATTTGCCCCAAAGCGTGCGTTGAGCAGCTAAGGCATGGGTCGAACGTGCGAACAACTGCCTCAACACGGTTGAGAATGCCTTCGGAGTATTGTCCTCCTTTAATGTAGTGCTTTGCAGCTTGTGCGACGCCCTTGTTCATCGCGTTGTTGTTTTGTCCGGTGGCGATGACGAGATTGGCCCATGTGATCAGGCCGTTCTCGTCGACCTTGTAGTTGTGCATCAAGGTACCGCGCGGGGCTTCGGCCTGCCCTGCGCCTTCCAGCCGATTGACTCCGGCAATGGCACGAATATGCTTGTCTAAAATGAGTGGATCAGTGAGGATTTCCTCGATTCTCTCAATGCCGTACAGCATATCGATGAGCCGCGCGTAATGGTAATGGAGGGAGCTTTGAACGGGGCCAAGAGCGAGTAGCTTGAATTGTTTCAGCTCAATATCGGCAAGCGGAGTGCCCATGCTGCGCGCAATGTTGAGCCGTGCGAGCGGGCCGACACGGTAGCTTCCCTCAGGATATCCAAGTGGCTTGTAGTACGCGAACTTGGTGTAGCTGTACGGCTCGACGGCCTCGCCAATGAATTCAGGGAAGCGCGCAGCGGTGATTCCGTTTTCGAGGATGGCGCCCTTTGCGTCGATGATGCGGAGCGCACCGTCAGTAAACTCAACGGACTCATCTTCATTCAAGAGGCCCATGTAAAGAGAAGGGAAGTTGGCAAAGACCTGAGCCTCTGCATGGAACTGATCAGCAATCTGCTTGTACCAATTGAGACCAAGAGCGATGTTGCGGTAGGCTTCGGGGAGCATGCCGAGGATTTCGCCGCGCTTGGCTGCGGAGAGGGGTTCCGTTACGCCGCCGGGGATGACCCAGCCTGGATGAATGCGCTTGTCGCCGAGCAGCTCAATGATGTGCTGGCCGAAGCGGCGAAGGCCGATGCCGGCGCGACTGAGCTCGGGATGGGCTTGCGCGACGCCAAAGATGTGACGGCTGGCGGGATCGGAATCCAGACCGAGTAGAAGGTCGGGCGAGGAGAGATAGAAAAAACTGAGTGCGTGTGACTGCACCATTTGCGCGAGGTTGAGCATGCGGCGCAGTTGTGCAGCGGTGTAGGGGATATCCACCGACATGATGGCTTCACAAGCCTTGGCAGATGCAATGAGATGCGATACAGGGCAGATACCGCAGATGCGCGCCATGAGGCTTGGCATCTCATAAAAAGGGCGCCCTTCGGAGAACTTCTCAAAGCCTCGCACCTGAGTGACGTGAAAGTGGGCGTTGGCCACTTCGCCCTGATCGTCGAGTTGAATGGTGATCTTGCCGTGGCCTTCGAGTCGTGTGACGGGGTCAATCGCAATGGTTTTGCTCATGGAAATCTCCTGTCAGGCTCCGAAGCGTGTAAGTGCGGATACATCGAGTGGTTGTCCGGTAATCAGCGCCATAAGAGCTGAGTGAAATGTGTTAGCGGAGGGCGGGCATCCAGGCAGGTAGACATCGACTTTTACGAACTCGTGGATGGGACGGACAATCTTGAGCAGTTTTGGAACAACGACACATGGAATCTGCTGTTGTGTGGAGGCATTTTGCAGGTAAGCACGTTCAAGGATGGGATCAGGGCCAATGGGGTTGCGCATGGAGGGCACGTTGCCGGTGACGGCGCAATCACCCATTGCGATCAGTGTTTTGGTGTGCGCGCGAATCTCTCTGATCTTTTTCTCGTCATCGACCGATGCCACAGCTCCTTCCACCAGAGCGATGTCCACATCATCGGGGAAGACCTTCGCATCGACGAGGGGACTGTAGACCACATCGACATGCTCTGCGAGAGCAAGAAGACGCTCATCCAAATCGAGGAAGGACATATGGCAGCCGGAGCAGCCATCGAGCCAGACTGTTGCCAGTGATAGTTTGCTCATTTCGCCTCCCGCATCATGTTGAGATAGGGGAGAAAGTCAGGGTGCTTGGGATGAGAATTGCCGACCTTGCCCTTGTCAAAAAGCGCTCCGGTGGGGCAGACCTGAACGCATTTTCCGCAGCGGGTGCAGCTCGATTCTCCCCATGGTTCATTGAGGTCAGTAATCACCATGGAATTGATGCCCCGACCCATGACGTCCCAAACGTGTGCACCCTCAACTTCTGCGCAAACGCGCACACAGCGGGTGCATAGAATGCAGCGGTTGTGGTCAACGGTGAACCTTTCATTCGAGGCATCGACGGGAAGATTAGGATTGCGATAGGGCAAACGAACGTGTGTAAGTCCCTGTGACTGCCCGAGCGTTTGCAACTCGCAGTGGCCGTTGGAGACGCAGACCGAGCAGATGTGGTTGCGCTCGGTGAAGAGCAACTCAAGGATAGTGCGGCGGTGCTTTTTCAAGCGGTCGGTCTGTGTGGTGACTTCCATGCCCTCAAAAATCGATGTGACACAGGCGGGAAAGAGCTTGTGGTTGCCTTTGACTTCAACCACGCAGAGACGGCAGGCTCCCACATCACTGAGCCCGTCTAGATGGCAGAGCGTGGGAATCTCGATGCCGTTCTCCCGTGCGACTTCAAGAATGGTCTGGCCGGCGCGCGCACTGACCTCCTTGCCGTCGATAACGAGGGTTTTGATATCTACGGTTGAGCTCATGCCATTACCTCCTCAACCTGTCCAATCTTGCAAACACCTGCGGTGCATCTCTTATTAACGATGTGGTCGATGTACTCGTTGCGGAAGTATTTGAGCGTGCTCAGGACGGGGTTCGGCGCAGTCATGCCTAGACCACAGAGACTAGTCTCCTTCACGGTCTCGCAGAGATCCACCAGCAGATTCAGGTCTTCCATGGTGGCCTCGCCGTTGCAGATTTTCGTGAGCAGACGATACATTTGCGCTGTGCCGGCGCGGCAGGGTATGCATTTGCCGCAGGACTCGGTCATGCAGAACTCAACGAAGAAGCGGGCTATGCTGACCATGCAGGAAGTGTCGTCCATGACGATCATGCCGCCGGATCCCATGATGGAGCCCGCTGCCAGAAGCGCGTCATAACTGACGCCCAGGTTGAGCATCTCTGCAGGAATGCAACCCCCGGATGGTCCACCTGTTTGTACAGCTTTGAAGGTGTGCCCCTCTGGAACGCCACCTCCAATCCTGTCGATAATCTCACGCAGCGTGATGCCAAGCGGTACCTCGATGAGACCAGTGTTCCGAATCCTTCCCGAAAGAGCGAAGACTTTGGTGCCCTTGCTGCGCTCGGAACCCATGTCGTGAAACCACTTGCTCCCGTTGCGGATGATTGGCGCAATATTGGCATAAGTTTCCACGTTATTGATGAGCGTGGGCTTTCTCCACAATCCGCTAACTGCCGGATATGGGGGGCGCGGCTTTGGAGTGCCGCGTTTACCTTCAATCGATGCGATTAATGCGGTCTCTTCTCCACAGACAAAGGCGCCTGCTCCCAACCGGACCTCGACATCGAACGTGAATGGCGTATTGCAAATGTTGCTGCCGAGCAGTCCGCGACGACGAGCTTCGCGAATGGCCGTGGTAAGCCGCGCAACTGCGACGGGGTACTCTGCGCGCACGTAAATATAGCCCTGACTGGCGCCAACTGCGAAAGCGGCAAGTGCCATGCCTTCAAGCACGCGATGTGGATCGCCTTCCATCACGCTTCGATCCATGAACGCACCGGGGTCACCTTCATCTCCGTTGCAGATTACGTATTTAATGTCTCCAACTGCCTTTGATACGGTGCTCCACTTAAGGCCGGTAGGATAGCCTCCGCCTCCGCGTCCGCGCAGGCCAGCCTCGGTCACCTCACGAACAACGTCAGCCGGTTCCATCTCTGTAAGAGCTTGAACAAGTGCCTTGTAGCCATCGCGCTCTATATAGTCGTCAATCTTTTCCGGGTCTATATAGCCTGAATTCTCCAGCACAACACGAACCTGGCTATCGAAGTGATCATTTAAATCGCATTGCAGTTCAGCTACGGGGGCACTGCCGAGAGACTCAATAATCTTGGCTGCGCTCGACGTGGGAACGCGATGGTAAAGTGTGCCGGCTGGATCAACGCGAACCATAGGGCCTGAGGAACATGGACCCATACATCCAGTCTTACGAATGAGGACATTCTTACCAGTAGCTTGGGCTGCAGCCGCCAGAGCTTCGCGCACGCTGTCAGATCCGTGGCTGGCGCAAGCCAGATCCGTGCAGACGTTAATCTGATAGTCAAATTCTCCATTTTCTCGATGGACGTCTCTGGCTATCTGTTCCAGCTCTTCAAGTGTCATTCGACTGCCCACCTTTCCAACTGTGCAATCAGTTCTTCACGGCTTACTTCGCCGGAGACTGCACCGTCTGCGAGAATCACGGGCGCACGGCTGCATGCGCCTACGCAACGCGCCGTCATCAGGCTGATCTTTCCATCTGCGGTGGTTTGGCCTTGTTGAATGCACAAATACTTCTCGGCTTCTGCTATCAAAGTCCCAGTTCCTTTGATATGGCAGGCAGTACCCGCGCAGATGGTCAGTGTGTGTTTGCCTGGCGGTTTCAGACTGAAGTAGTGATAGAAGGTAACCACTCCATATGCATGGCTGAGCGGCACGCGCAGAGAGCGCGCAACGAAGCGAATGGCATCGTTATCGATGTAACCAAAGGAGGATTGAACAGTGTGAAGGGTCTCAATCAATGCGTGTCGGGCAGACCCATTCTTTCGCATGGTGCCGTTCACGATTCGCCAGCGTTTATCGTCGCTGGGCGGTGCGGGCGCTGCTCCGTAGACTGTCATATTGACTCCTGCCTGTCATCAGAGTCCAGATCATGCCACGCTTCAGGCTAGGGATTACGGTTGTCTACCGCTGTGACTGGAATCACGAGTGAGCGTGTTGATGCGCTGCGACCAGGGCTTGACCAAGACTGAGACCTCCATCACCTGCAGGAACCTGGTTTTGCGTGAAAATCTGAAATCCGTCTGCATGGAGATTCTGGCAGAGGAGCATAAGCAAGCGCCTATTGTGAAATGTTCCGCCACTCAGGCAAACGTGGTGCAGTCCAGTCCGCTCACGCAAAAGGTGTGCCGTGCGCACCAGAGCGTTGGCAAGGCCGTTGTGGAAGCGCGCACTGAGAATGGAAACTGGTGTCCCTGCGAGGAGATCATGTGTCAGGGCCCGAAACATAGGACTGGCACAGAGGATGATTTTGTCCTCTAGTGATTGAAGTTCGAATGGATAGGGCTCGGGGTCAGTGCAATCGGCGGCTGCGTTCTCCAACTCAATAGCTGCCTGTCCCTCGTAGTTCACCTTTTGGCGGAGCCCGACGACTGATGCGACCGCATCAAAGAGACGGCCACAACTTGAGGTGAGCGGAGTATTGATACGGCGCTCTACCATGCGCGTCGCTAAAGCGATATGACCAGGGTCGATTTGTTTGAGAAAGGGAAGCGGCAGTGAAGAAAAGTCAGTGCCAAACGTGTGCTGCAAATGGCTGACGGCCATCCTCCAGGGTTCTCGGATGGCGGCTGCACTGCCAGGCATGGGCAGATATTCAAAATGCGCCGCACGTGTGAAGGATTGGTAGTCGGCGATGAGAACTTCTCCACCCCAGATTGCGCCATCGGCGCCATAGCCAGTGCCGTCAAGTGCAAATCCGATGACCGGGCCATCGAGATGATTTTCGGCCATGCAGCTTGCAATATGTGCATGATGATGCTGTACACCCACGAGCGTGTATCCGCTTTGCTGCTGTGCCCAGCGCGCAGACAGGTAATCGGGATGTAAATCGTAGGCAATGATTTGTGGCTTGATTTCGAGTATCTGCTGCAGGTGTTGAATGGCTTCGAGAAGAAATCCATAGCCGGCCAGATTTTCGATATCGCCGATATGCTGGCTCAGAAAAGCCTGCTCTCCTTCAGCCAGACAGATGGTATTTTTGAGTTCACCGCCGACGGCCAGAACAGCAGGTAGCTTTCTGTGCAGTTGGATCGGAACGGGAACGAACCCACGCGAGCGACGAAGTTGTTGGCGGCGACCCGCAACAACACGGACAACGGAATCGTCGCAGCGAAGGAGGATGTCCCGATTGTGAACCAGATAGAAGTCTGCGAGAGAGCTCAGGCGTTTACGCGCCTCTTCGTTATCGATTGCGATAGGCTCTTCACTCGCATTTGCGCTGGTCATGACAAGAGCTTTGAAGCCGCCTTCACGGAAGATCAGAGCATGTATCGGCGTGTAAGGAAGGAAGACGCCAAGATCCCGATTGCCTGGTGCGACCGCTTCAGGAATCGAACAATCATGATTGCGTCGCAGAAGAACAACGGGACGCTGGATGGATTCAAGAGTTTCACGCTCCAAATCGTTAACCTCGCAAAAGCAGCGCGCAGTATCAACATCAGGAACCATGATCGCGAAAGGCTTTTCGACACGGTGCTTGCGTTGTCGAAGCAAGGCAATGGAAGACGCATTGAGCGCGTCGCAAGCAAGATGAAAGCCGCCCAGTCCTTTGACGGCGACGATGTGGCCAGCGCGAAGCAATTGGATGACCGCTGCTATTGCATCGTCAGTTTCGGTGCGATTGTTTTCGTTGTTCCAAAGTTCGAGCTGCGGGCCGCACTGCCAGCACGCGTTGGGCTGAGCGTGAAATCGGCGGTTGCGAGGATCGTCGTACTCTGCCTGGCAGGCGGGGCACATGGGGAACTTCGCCATCGAGGTGAAGGGTCTGTCATAGGGAATGCGGCCAACGATGGTGAAACGCGGACCACAATTGGTGCAATTGATGAAAGGGTAACGATAGCGTCGATCCTCCGGATTGAACATCTCATTCAGACAATCTGCGCAAACAGTTACGTCGGGTGAGATGAGGGTATGCACGCTTTCGTCTTTGCGGCTCTCGACGATGCGAAAAGTTGATTCCTCGATGCATGCGCGATCCTCTGACTCGATTGAAAGAATTTGAGAGAGAGGAGGAGCCTCGTTTCGCAAGCGATTCGCGAAGGCATCTATAGAAGATGTAGGACCCTGCACTTCAATCGTGACGCCAGACGCATCGTTCCAAATGAATCCTGTGAGTGCGAGGTCGTTGGCGAGACGAAAGACGAACGGCCGGAACCCAACGCCCTGCACAAGCCCGGAGACTCGTAGCATCCGCCGAGAAATGGTGGTCGAAGTCATCAAGCTAACCGTACCACCTGATTCAGCATGAACCTGCAATCGAGCGCACATAGCGTCTGCACTCAACAAATCCTGGGCAGTTGTTCGCCGAGCGGCGGTGCAACAACACGCAATGCGCCGATCGCGGTTTTGGCGACGAGTGAGCGAGGGTGTTCTTCGACGGCTCGCCCTATGATGACGGCTTCTGCACCCAGTGGATGGCGGCGCATGGCGGCCAGCACAGCATCGGCATGTTCGGGTGCTACGAAGGCAATCATCTTTCCTTCGTTGGCGACAAAGAGTGGATCAAGCCCAAGTAACTCGCACGCGGAACGAACTTCGCCGCGTACAGGAAGGCTTGATTCGTCGATCTCTATTCCGACATCCGATGCACCGGCAATTTCATGGAGAGTGGCGGCAAGTCCGCCGCGCGTTGGGTCGCGCATGGCTCGAATGGCGTTGGAAGCGGCTGCGGCAAGCGCCGACTCAACCAGCGTGTGCAGTGCGGCGCAGTCGCTTCGGATCGTCGTCTCGAAAGTGAGTCCTTCCCGCAAACTGAGAATCGCCATACCGTGATCGCCGATGCTCCCACTGACGATAATCTTGTCGCCCGGCCGAACAAGAGACGGAGCAACGCTCAGCCCGTCGGGTACGATACCGACGCCGGAAGTGTTGATGTAGCATCCGTCACCGTGGCCGCGTTCGACGACTTTTGTGTCGCCAGTAACAATCGTGACGCCGGCGGCGTTGGCTGCCTTTGCCATCGAATCGACGATTTGCGCCAGATGGGAGAGAGGAAGGCCTTCTTCCAGTATGAAGCCGGCACTCAGATAGAGAGGCCGCGCGCCGGACATGGCGAGATCGTTAACCGTGCCGTTGACGGCTAGATCGCCGATGCATCCGCCGGGGAAGAATAGAGGACGAACGACGAAGGAATCGGTGGACATGGCGATGCGGCCGGTGGGACGGTCGAGTACGGAAGAGTCAGCGAGCTGTGTGAGAGTTGCATTTGAAAAGGCCGGGACGAAGATGTTTTCGATCAGCTCTGACGAAAGGCGCCCGCCACCGCCGTGTCCCATCACTACGTTTGGAAAATCCCTGAGGGGAAGCGGGCAACTCCAATTAGAGAAATCAGGCATGGGTGAGGCTTTCTGCGGGAATGATGCCGCCGTAGTTATAGTAGGCTGCACAAGCACCTTCGCTTGAGACCATGGTGGCGCCGAGCGGATGTCGCGGCGTGCATTCCTTGCCAAAGGCGGGGCACTCATGGGGCTTTAAGGCGCCGCGCAGCACATCCCCACTGCGGCAAAGTGTCGATTCATTTGAATGGATGCTCCCCACGTCGAAGCGGACCTCGGCGTCGAAATCGCGGTATTTCTCGCTGAGCCTCCAGCCACTTTGCGGGATGCAGCCAATACCGCGCCAGGAACGGTCGCACACCTCGAAGACTTCGGCCAGTAAGTCCTGAGCGGGACGATTGCCATCGTGGGACACCATGCGCGCATACGCATTTTCAACTCTGGCTTCGCCACGTTCAAGCTGCAGCACAACGCGCCGAATGCCCTCAAGAATATCGAGCGGTTCAAACCCCGTAACGACGATGGGTACCTTGAACTTGTCAACGATTTCGGGATACTGCCAGTAACCCATGACGCTGCAGACGTGGCCCGCTGCCAGAAAGGACTGGACCCGGTTGCCGGGCGACTGGAGCACGGCCTCGATTGCAGGAGGTACCAGAACATGCGAAACGAGCATGGAGAAGTTACGAATGTTCTTCACCTTTGCTTGGTGGACAGCCATGCCGTTTGCAGGAGCGGTCGTTTCAAATCCGATGCCGAAAAAGACAATTTGCTTGTCGGGGTTCTTGAGTGCAATCTGCAATGCATCGAGTGGGGAATACACTACGCGCACATCGCCGCCCGCGCTCTTGACTTGAAACAAATCGCGTTCGGATCCCGGCACGCGCAACATATCGCCGAACGAACAAAAAATCACATTCGGAGTTGCTGCAATGGCAAGCGCGCGGTCAATTACTTCAAGCGGAGTGACACAGACCGGGCATCCGGGGCCGTGTACCATTTCCACTTCGGCCGGAAGCAGTTGGTGGATGCCGTTGCGAATGATGGAGTGCGTCTGGCCTCCGCAGACCTCCATGATGGTCCAGGGGCGCGTCACTGTCTGCCGAATCTCGTGGAGCAGCCTTTCGGCCAGTTCCCGATCGCGAAACTCATCCAGATACTTCACGAAGCGGCCTCCTCCGAGGCTCCAAATTCCTCCTCGAGCAGGCCCATCTTTGAAAAGGCTTCGAGCGTCTTCAACGCCGACTCTTCGTCAATTCTGGTCAATGCGAATCCGACATGGACAATTGTGTAGTCGCCGATGGCTATTTCCGGTACGTAGGCGAGACAGACATCCTTCACAATGCCGCCAAAATTCACTTTGCCCATCAGGATACCGCTTTTTTCGACGATCTCTTCAACGCGACCCGGAACTGCCAAGCACATGGCTTACTCCTTGAAGAGTCACAATTTCCATCAAGTTGCTCAGGCTGAATCCCACAGGTTTAATATCCTGCTCATTGAACTTTTGGCAGGAAGGATACAAATCTGAACCAGGCAGTTGAGCGACTCTTCAGGTTGATTCTCACCGAATCGACAAACTCTGAATGTGAGCGTGCTCACACCACATTTGGGGTGTTGCAAGGCGCCTAAAGCAGATTGCTGATGGTTGCTGACCTCAGTTTGTGGGAGAAGCCGACTTTCCAGACCGGGAGACCAGAAAGTCAATCCAGGCTGGAATCCCTTCGCCTGTCTTAACCGAAGTCTCAAATGTGGGTGCACCCGGACGAATGGCCTGAATGCTCGCATTGGCGGCGGTACGGTCAAATTCGCATGCCTGCGCAAGGTCAATCTTAGTAATCACCATGGCGTCCGCAGAGTTGTAGATGGATGGATATTTAAGCGGCTTGTCTTCACCTTCAGTGACTGAAAGCAGCGCTATACGAATCTCTTCACCCAAATCATAGGAGGAAGGGCAAACAAGGTTGCCGACATTTTCAATAAAAAGGTGGGTGAAGTCGGAAAGTGTCCATCCTTCAAGATGCTTGCCGACCATTTCGGCTTCAAGGTGACAGATTCCATGCGTATTGATCTGCCTGACAGGAGCTCCGCTTGCCGCGAGACGGCGCGCGTCATTGTCGGTCTCAAGGTCGCCAACCAACGCGGCCGGCCTATAGCCACGCTCGCGCAACTCACGCAGTGTTCGCTCAAGAAGGGCAGTCTTTCCGGTGCCAGGGCTTGAAACCAGATTGACGGCCAGTAATCCGGAGTCGAAGAACCTTTTCCTGAGGCCTGCGGCCAATTCATCGTTCTTCTTCAGAACGCCTTTGCGCAACTCGACAATACGGGTGGTTGTGCTCACGCTTCATCCTCAATTTCCAACGATTCTATCTCGATTTCCCGGCCTTGACGGAGATCATTGGAGGGGGTTCCACAGTTTGGGCAGCGAAAGAATTGTGTACCCTCTACTTCTTCAGGCTTCTGACATTGCATGCAATACAGAACGATATTGACCTCGTGCACTACCAGCGTGGAACCTTCAAGCTGGGTGTCCTTGGCGGCAATCTCCCAGCCAAATTGAAGGGCGTCCTCCACGACGGCGCTCAGTGCGCCTACACGCAGATTCACTGCCTTCACTCGCAGCGGGGGCTGAGCCCGGAGCCAATCCAGCACCGTCTCGACGACCGATTGAACTATGGACAATTCGTGCACGTTTTTTGACGCGTCCTCCATACTTGAGCGTCAATACATTCATCTTAGTGTGACTTGCCCTCTCCGTCTGCCCCGTGAATGTAAAGAGGCTTAAAAGTGAGGGATTCGTACGGGACTGGCCAGAAGTTCTCAAGTGTATTAAAACGGGTGCTGGAAAAGATCATTTGGCTAAATCAATTGGTATCAACGTGTTTCCACGTCCGTGGCCAATTTGGCCGATGAAATTTATGAACCGATTCGTTGTCGATTTCCAATCCATCCGCTTCCTAAGACTCAGTCATAGTTTCTGAATGCTTCTATCTCGGCAGCATGGTACTCGCGGCGCTTGACCGGTGAAGAGAGAATTGTTGAAGTAGCCGTTGCTCCCAGAGCAGACAGCTTATCAATCAGGACTTCGAGATGGCGGATAGATACAACGTCTGCCTCAATCACAAATGACTCCGCTCCGGTGATGCGGTGGCACCGGCTGATTTCCGTCAACTCCTTGACCGCGGTCACCGTGCGATTCACCTGTATATCTCCGCCGTGAATGGTGAGATGGACGAGCACGTGAATAGGCATTCCCAGCTTTGTAATGTTAAGTGCTGCGTGATAGCCAGTAATGACTCCCGCTTCTTCAAGCCGATGGACTCGTTCGGCGGTTGCGGGCGTCGAAAGTCCGACCTTGCGCCCCAGTTCAGCGAAGGAGAGGCGGGCATTATGCTGCAGAGCTTCCAGGATCTTCCAAGCGATGGGATCGAGATCAACGGTGTTGGTTACTGCGCGATGCGACATAGGGTAAATATCCTTAGGCAATTCGCATTCTAAGCCTAAGGTTATTAGGCATTCGCGGTAATTTTTCTTTGAAATCCCATTTTCGATGCTCTTGCAAGAAGCCTATGCTCCTTTCGGTGCCATTTGATTGGCCGTCAATCGGTTTTTCGCTTTTCCCTGGCGAGACTGGCGGGGAGGTTTCTGCATGAGCACAGCGCAGCGCACAATTCCGAAAGCTATATCGAGCCACTTCGACTCAGCGTCATTAGGCAAGCAGCGAGACTTCCTGCCGCTAAAAGGAACGGACCACGTTGAGTTTTATGTTGGCAATGCGCGACAAGCCGCCCATTTCTATCGAACTGCATTTGGCATGTCACTTGTTGCATACGCGGGACCTGAAACCGGTCAGCGCGATCGGGCCTCTTATGTTGTGCAGCAAGGCAAGATTCGCTTTGTGTTAACCACGCCCCTATCGAGTGACCATCCAATTGCAGAGCATATTCATCGTCACGGCGATGCAGTGCGAGTGGTCGCTCTTTGGGTAGACGATGCGCGCAGTGCATGGCAGGAAACGACATCTCGTGGCGCAGTCAGCGCAGGCGAACCGAATGTTCTTACTGATGAGCATGGTGAGGTTGTCGTCTCAAGCATCCATACGTATGGCGACACGATTCACACCTTCGTAGAACGCGAGAAATACGGTGGGCCATTTATGCCGGGCTATCGCTCCATCAACAGCGATCCTATTGCCAGACCCACTGGCCTCATTCACATCGATCATATGGTGGGTAACGTCGGCTGGCACGAGATGGACAAATGGGTCAATTTTTATACCCATGTGATGGGCTTCTCGCTTTACCAGCACTTTGATGACAAGGATATTTCGACTGAGTACTCGGCACTTATGTCCAAAGTGATGACCAATGCGAACGGATTTGTGAAATTCCCGATCAATGAGCCGGCAGTGGGCAAGCGCAGGTCTCAGGTTGAGGAGTATTTGGACTACTTTCCAGGTCCTGGTGTGCAGCATATTGCCATGGCGACAAACGACATTCTACACACGGTAAACAAGCTGCATGAACAAGGGGTTGAGTTTCTTCGCGTTCCGCACACTTACTACACGGAACTGCAGGATCGTGTCGGCAAGATTGATGAGCCTATTGAGGAACTTGAAGAGCTCGGAATTCTGGTGGACCGTGACGATGAGGGTTACATGCTCCAGATTTTCACCAGACCCGTGGAAGACAGGCCCACGCTGTTCTTCGAAATCATTCAACGGCACGGCAGCAGGAGCTTTGGTAAAGGCAATTTCAAGGCATTGTTTGAGGCACTTGAGCGCGAGCAACAGGCCCGCGGGAATCTTTAGCCTCACAGGAGACGCGATGCATACCGATTCATTGTTCACTGCAGAGCCGTTTATTATTCACCAGGACTACGCAACTTACACAAATGAGCAGCATGCTGTTTGGGCGGAATTGGTAAGGCGCGTTTATCCTGAGCTGGAGAAGCATGCGGCGCGGGAATATCTTGAGGGGTTTGAGATTGTCGGATTGCAACGCGATAGACTTCCGAATCTGGATTTGATCAACAAACGTCTGATGCCGCGCACCGGTTGGAACTGCACGTCCGTAAGCGGATTTCTGCCGGCCGCGGCGTTTTTTGAATTGCTTGCCGCACGTCAATTTCCTACGACCACCTGGCTTCGTAGCAAGGATTCGCTCGAATACATTCCAGAACCCGACATCTTCCATGACGTCTTTGGGCATGTGCCTATGCACGCGCATTCAGTCTTTACCGAGTCCATGGAACGATATGGTCGCCTCTGCGCGTCGACTCAGAGTGAGCAAATTATCGAAAAACTGAGCAGAGCGTTCTGGTATACCGTTGAGTTCGGGCTTATCCGACAGGCTGGACAAGTGAAGGCTTTCGGCAGCGGGCTTATGAGCTCGCACGGAGAATGTATGAACGTCATGAACGGCAACTGTGCCATTCACGAATTCTCGCTCGACGAAGTATTGGCGACTCCGATCAGGCCAAATCAACAGCACTCGCTGTTGTTTGCGGTAGACAGCTTTGAGCAAATCTACGACGCAATGCACGAATCCGAGCGTCGAGCAATGAACGGCACACTTTGAAAGGAATTTCGATGGCAGTTGGGATTCGTTATCAACCGGGATTCGGCAATGAATTTGCTACTGAGGCCTTGGCTGGAGCTCTGCCGGTTGGTCAGAATGCTCCACAACGGCACCCGCTCGGTTTGTATACTGAGCAGTTTAGCGGGACGCCGTTTACAGCACCACGTGCCATCAATCGCAGAACCTGGACCTATCGCATTCGGCCTTCAGTAACCCATCGGCCCTATGAGGAGGCCAGTATGGGTCTCATGCGCAGTGGACCATTTGACGAGGTGCCCACAACACCAAATCAGCTTCGCTGGGATCCACTGCCCATGCCGCAAACACACACGGACTTTGTAGATGGAATTGTGACTCTGGGTGGCAACGGTGATCCGGCAATGCAGACCGGCCTCGCAATCCACCTATATGCCGCGAACGCATCGATGGATGATCGCTTTTTCTATAGCGCCGATGGTGAATTTCTAATTGTGCCGCAGACCGGCGCAATGCGCTTCGATACAGAGATGGGAATTCTTGAAGTTGTGCCCGGAGAGATTTGTGTCATTCCGCGGGGAGTCAAGTATCGCGTCGTACTCTTGCAAAAGGAGGCGCGAGGCTATATCTGCGAGAACTATGGCCTGCCGTTTCGCTTGCCTGAGCTTGGGCCTATTGGCGCCAATGGACTGGCCAACGCGCGCGATTTTATGTCGCCTACGGCGGCATTTGAAGATCGCGACGAAGATTTCCGCATCACAGCCAAGTTCCTTGGTCGTCTATGGTCTGCGGCAATCGATCACTCTCCTCTTGACGTGGTCGCGTGGCACGGGAATTACACGCCATATAAGTACGACCTTGCAAAATTCAATTGCATCAATACAGTTTCATTCGATCATCCCGATCCCTCCATCTACACGGTACTGAGCGCGCCATCTGCAATACCCGGTACAGCGAGTTGCGATTTTGCAATCTTTCCTCCGCGCTGGATGGTTGCCGAACACACATTCAGACCACCATGGTTTCATCGCAATCTGATGAACGAATTTATGGGACTGATCTTTGGAGCCTATGATGCCAAGGCCGAAGGCTTTGTGCCTGGCGGAGCGAGCCTCCACAATTGCATGGCGGGCCACGGTCCCGACGCAGAAACATTTGAGCGGGCATCCAACGCAGAGTTAAAGCCGCATTATCTGGCGAATACGCTTGCATTCATGTTTGAGACACAGTTCGTTGTGCGACCCACGGAGTTTGCTATGCGCACAAGCATTTTGCAGCATGAGTATTTTGAATGCTGGCAGGGACTTAAGAAGCATTTCAAGTCCAGGTGAGAGATGAAGACCAAAGTCAGAGCAATGGAATACGCTCTAAGTCGCCTGTTCGATTTTGCGGGCGCTTTTCCGCCTGCCGGAATGGATATGCGCGTGGCAATTGATGCCTATGAGGGATTCCGGCGCGGTGC